>NZ_JAMSKY010000031.1:0-7773 GCF_023806745.1 Lactiplantibacillus sp. B652
ATAGGTTATACTAGACAAAAGATCAGCTCCTAAAAGATGGGTTTGTGGTAAACACCATTTTAAAGGAAGCTGATCTTTTTTGTCCGAACAGCGTTCGGATTAATTTTACAATCTACCCCATACTGAAGGTTCGTCAAATTAAAAACGATATGCCATATAAATTATCAGAAACCAGTCTTACAGTTCCATATCAAAGTGACTGTTTACTAATAACCAACGACTATTTCATCAAAGGCTGAGTACTCCATGTCCGCCTTTCGAATAGGATCCCGGCTGGAAGGTATTCTGGGCAAGGCCCAGTGGTGATATTCCACTTAGCAAGTGTTGTGTGCTTGGTTAGTGGAAGACCAGTATTTAAGACGTGGTTTATCGGCTTAAATCTGTGTCCACCACGTCCTGGCCATTGCACAGAATGCCTGGAAGCCAGTGTAGGACGTCGCCACAACAGCAGGTTTACGCAAACTCGCACTATTTCCAGCGGTCCTAAGCTGGCTGATTTTAAACTTAAGACTCCTCATTAACGCAAGAAAACACCAAGCACAACGGTAAATCTGATTTATTTTGATAAATTGACCAAAACTTGATGGCTATCAAGTTGCCATCAAGAATCAGCGGCTATACTAGGGTCATCAAATCAAATAAGGAGTTGCAAATTATGAAAATTCAGGGGTTTCTAACTAAACATACGAATCAAATCACATTAATCACTGGTATTCTGATCGTCCTCGGCATGCTCAGCAAATACTTGTTCCAATTCACACTGGGCTACCAAGTCATTCTGGCTGTCGCATCCGTGATTGCGGTTATTCCGATTGCGGTTCGGGCTTGGAGCGCGCTGCGCAACAAGGTCTTCAGTATTGAACTGTTAGTCAGCATTGCCGTTATCGGGGCCTTCATCATTGGCGAATTCAATGAATCAGCCATCGTGACGTTCCTATTCTTGTTCGGGTCCTACCTCGAAAGCAAAACGTTACAAAAGACGCGGACGGCCATCAAAGGTTTGATTGACATGTCACCGACGACCGCGACCCTCGTAACCGCTGATGGTACGGAAGAAGTCGACGTCGATGATGTTGACGAAGGCGATGTTGTCTTAGTCAAGACGGGGAGCCAAGTCCCTGTCGACGGGGTCGTCGTTGAAGGTAATGGTTACCTCAACGAAGCTTCTATCACCGGTGAAGCCCGTCAGATCAACAAACAACTCAATGATTCCGTTTATTCTGGTACGATGGTCGAAAACGGCTATCTTAAAATCAAAGCGACTCAAGTGGGTGATGACACGACGTTTGCTAAAATCATCGAACTCGTCGAAGAAGCCCAAGACACGAAGTCCAAAGCTGAAAAGTTCATCGATCGCTTTGCTCAATATTATACGCCTGCCGTTCTCGTTTTAGCAGTCTTAGTCTTCGCCTTCTCACGTGACTTCCGATTAGCGATCACCGTCTTAGTTCTAGGATGCCCAGGGGCCCTCGTTATCGGTGCACCCGTCTCAAACGTTGCCGGAATCGGTAATGGTGCCAAACGTGGCATCTTAATCAAGGGTGGCGAAGTCGTCGATACCTTTGCCAAAGTCGATACGTTGGTCTTCGATAAAACGGGGACTTTGACGGAAGGTAATACTGCCGTTACCACGATGCACACTTACACGACTAACGCCGACAATCAACTCGCTTTAGCCGCTGCCATCGAAGGTGTTTCTGACCATCCACTCGGTCAAGCTATCGTGACCTACGCAGCCCAAAAGTCCGCTGGTGTCGCACCCGTCCTCGATGATACTGAAACCGTCAAAGGCCAAGGCATCTGCGCTAAAGTCGGTGACCAAACCGTCGTCATTGGGAACCGAAAGATGTTAACCGCGCATCAAATCGAACTTAACCCAGCTCAACTCAAAGACCTGAACGATTTACAAGCCGGTGGTCAATCCACAGTCATCATGGCCGTTGATGGCCAAGTTCAACTGATCTTCGGGATTGCCGATACCATCCGCCCAGGTGTCAAGGATTCACTCGCCGCACTCAAAGCTCAGGGTATCAAGAAATTAGTCATGTTGACTGGTGACAATCAGTTAACCGCCCAAGCAGTCGCAGATGAACTGAACTTAGACGAAGTTCACGCCAACTTATTGCCAGAAGAAAAGGTCGAATACGTTAAAAAGCTCAAAGCTGATGGGAACACAGTCGCCTTTATCGGTGATGGAATCAATGACAGTCCGTCCATCGCTAACGCGGATATCGGTATTGCCATGGGTAGCGGGACCGATGTCGCTATCGACACCTCCGACGTTGTCCTGATGCAATCCAGCTTCCCAGCACTGGTCCACGCCCATGGCCTCGCTAAGAAGACGGTGCTCAACACGCGGGAAAACATCTTCATCGCCATCGCGACGGTAGCCTTCCTCCTGATTGGCTTAGTCTTCGGTTACATTTACATGGCCAGTGGGATGTTCGTCCACGAAGCCAGCATCCTAGTCGTTATTTTCAACGCGATGCGCCTGATTAACTTCCAGACCAAGTTCGACAAACAACAACCTGCCAAAACGATCCAAGCCGCAACGGCCTAACCACGCTACGGATATCCACCCCCAGCCCATAAAAAATGGCACCCAGACTAGTCTTCCCCAACTAGTCTGGGTGCCATTTTTTGACTAACAATAACTAAAATGATAACGCCATAATAATTTCATAAGTACGCTAGGTTGATTAATTGCAATTATAAACTAAAAAAGATCTTGTAAAGCCAAATCCCAATCACGGCGCCAACAATTGGTGCCACGACCGGAACCCAGCTGTATTCCCAATGTGAAGACCCCTTATTGGGAACCGGTAATAGTGCGTGAACGAGCCGCGGCCCTAAATCCCGGGCAGGGTTCAGAGCTGGCCCAGTCGGCCCACCTGGCGAGATGACCATTGCCGCAATCAGTAATCCAACCCCGATATTGGCAATATCGATATTTTGATGGAAGAACATCCCGCGATACAGTCCCATCGCCCCAAAAATTAGGACGGCGGTCCCGACCATTTCGGTAATGAACCCGTTCAGCTGACTGTGAGCGGCGTCACTAGTGGCAAACGTCCCTAATACTGCGCCAGCATCAGTCGTTTGTCGGTAGTGTGGTCAGTATAGTGCGAGAATCAAGCATTGTCCTACGATGGCACCGAGAAATTGCCAGATTAAGTACTGCGCAACGTGTGACCAGGGGAAGAGACCAACCGTTGCTTGACCAATCGTAATCGCAGGGTTCAAGTGGTTTCCAGAGATTGACCCGAACATCATTGCTGGCAGCATAACCCCCAGCCCGTACCCCGACGCCACCAGTAACCAACCCCCGTTGGCGAGTCCTGGATCGTCGTTTCCGGTCGTGTTCTTTAGGAATGCATTAGCGACAGCACCGTTGCCTAGTAGCACTAGGATCAGGGTGCCAAAGAATTCTGCAGCGTAGCGTGCTTCCCATGAACCTGTCATCTTGTATCCTCCTCGTATGGTACCGAGCATCTATGATACTTTGAAGGATAGCATATAAAGCCATTTATGTAAGCGCTTCATTTTACTGTGATAAGTCATTTCTAATCATCTGAGCCGGCCTCCTACTTATACCCCCGCGCGTATTAAAGCTGAGCTAGCGACGTTTAGCAAGCACGATATCAGAATTCAAACTGGCGAATCAGATTCTCACCCTGGTTCATAATTGACGAAACTCAATAATTGCAGGACTTAAATTACCACCAGTGTCGCTATCCACCACTTGACTTCAGACAGACTTGCGTACTGGAGTTCAGTCATTAAAGCTAACTTTCAGTTGCTGAACATCTAGAACTTGGCATGCAAAAAAGTCCCTTATGGCAGGTCAGCTGACAACCATAAAGGAATCATAACAAGCGGAAATCGGCGCAAGCAAACCACACCCCCTTATCCGTATTATTGGCTAGGCCACGTATTGGTCGTTCCTAGCATGCTGAACTCGCCCCACCCCTTCTGAGAATGCGTCACTTCATTGATTGCTGTTAGCACTTTGTTTTCGTCGGTGGTGAAGTGTAACTTATCGACAAACACCTGACTGGCAATCTGGTCATAGACAACGCGGGCTTGGCGTTCAGGCGTCTGTTGATTATGTTTGACTTTACTGATACCAGTCTCAAGAATATTTAGCACATACTGGTAACGCTCGGGCGTAGCATGTTGCTGCAGTGAAAGCTGTAACCGAGTAAATAAGTCTAAAACTTGGTTTTTAGCATGGTCCGACTTCGTGTTAGTCACAAAATTCCCTCCTGACATTAAGGTTAAAAAAGCCTTTTCCCCGTGGTCATCGTAAGGCTTCCCCACATAACTGTCAAACCCAGGAAAACGTTTGTACGTCAGCCATTTGAAAGTTAACTTGATAAATTGGTCATTTGGACAAAAAAGTTGCATCTGTATACCTATGGGGGTATATTAGTAATTGTTAATAATGCACATCTGGAGGGGTTAACATGATTAAAGAAATTCATGATCAAGATTTTGCCAAAGAAACGGATACTGGGATTGCCGTCGTTGATTTCCGCGCTGACTGGTGCCCGCCATGTCGTATGATGGACCCAATTTTGAAGTCATTGTCCGAAGATGCCAACTACAAAGACAAGGTCAACTTCGTCTCATTGAATGTCGACAACGACAAAGAAATTGCGAGCCAATTCCAAGTTCAAGGGATCCCAACCTTCCTAATCAAGAAGGATGGCCAAGTCGTTAGTCATCTCGTGGGCGCGCGGCCAAAGCCGGCCTTTGAAGCCGAACTTCAAAAAGCACTCGATTAAGTCGATAGGAGGTCTCCATGGCAACGACCGAAGAATATGTCACCAGTAAACAAATTCAGACCCGTTTGAAGCGCTCCGCTGGTCAACTGGACGGCGTCTTGCGGATGATGGATGAGGGCCGCCCTTGCGACGACGTTCTCGTTCAACTTTCCGCGGTCAAGTCCAGCATCGACAAGGCAATGAAGCTGGTCATTGCCCGCAACATCAATAATTGCGTCGACAATATGACAAGTGCCGATGTTCAGAACCTCGAGCATTCATTAGACTTGTTGTTAAAAACGAAATAACATTCAATCGATTCTAAAAAACGTGCGTGACTGCAGCATCAAGTTCATTTGATTGCTGCAATCACGCACGTTTAATATTAATCACTCGTTGTGTTCATCATTATTTAAGGTCAACTACGGCCAGACCAGGACGCGGATAAGCTGACCAATTAATCCGCCAACTCAACTACTAACAGCGCTGGTTATTTTCCAATTGGCGCCAGCTAACGCCACTAATCCTTCCAGTCGCCCTTTTTCCAATCATCATGGTTCCAATCATCTTTTTTCCAGTCATCCTCGTCATCACTGTGGGACTGCTCGGTATCCTTGGGCGCTCGTTTTGCTCGTTTCAACAGTACTGTCGTTGAAACAACCGTTACGAACCCAGTCGCGATAATAAAGACAAACGTCCACATGATAATATCACTAATCGACATCTTGGGGTCCCTCCCTTAATTAATGTCGCTAGTATAGCGCAGCCTAGTCACAATAGCAAAAGTGCCCGGAATCGCCTGCCCACACAATGGCGATCCCGAGCACTTAGTTTGAACTGACCTGACTAATTAGTCATCATCTTCGTCTTCTTCATCTAGTCCGGTACGTGCCTCGTTGCCCAAGTAGGCTTGCAGTTCCCGGATGTTGCGATTATTGCTACCGCGGTAAGCGACTAACCATGCGGCTAATGCTGGCCGGGTCTCTTTTTCAGCTAACTTGATAGCCCGGTCAACGAATAGGTTTTCCGTATCAAAATCCTTGATTGTTGCGGCCACGAGTTCATCAGCAGATTGATACTTGAAAGCCCCGTTTTCTTCCAACATTGAATACTTGGTTAATTCAGCCGTTGTGGAAGATGGCTTTTGGTTTTCATCTAAGAGTAAGTCACCGAGTTCAGCAAACTGACGGACATTTTGGTCGATCAGTTGTTGATATTCCGTCCGCAATGCCAATGATTGCGGGCCTTTGACGTACCATTTGACCTGACTTAACTTAACATATGCGACCATTAGATTCGACAGGATGTGATTCGTCATCGCACCGGCAGTCGGGACGTGGTGGTCAATATCACTTTGTTTTAATTCAGCGGCGTATTGTTCATCGATTGTTAATTCACTCATGAATGCGTCCTCCTATTTAACCTTAACGTTTTCTACTTCATAGCCCAAACCAGTCACGACTTGTGTCAAATCATCGGCCGACGTTACTTCTGGATCAAAGTTGACCTTGACCTTGCTAGCATTGAATAACACTTTGACATTTTCAACACCCTCGTGGTTCGACACAGCCTTTTCAATCTTGGTCATGCATGATGGGCAGGTCAACGTTCCTAATTGCATAATAGTTTTCATTTCAATTACCTCCGTATCAACTCATTTGATGGTTCTATCATAACCGGATTTTATTGATAAGAACTTGACCGCCGTCAAGAAATAATAAAAAGTTTTCAGTTACAATAAAATTGTTAAAAATCAAGCCATAGATGAAACGCGAACGCCTACGCCATAGCAGAAATCTGGTATAGTAAAGATGAATCTAATTAGGGGGTGTTCTCATGGCAGAGCATGAATGCGTTCAGTTAGTGCCGATTTTCAAGGAACTCGCTGATGAACAGTTAGATACAATTGAAACGATCGTTCAGCAGCATCACTTTCCAGCCGGCAGCACCATGTTCAGCGCTGACGACCCACTCGATTCGTTGATGATTCTCGCCAACGGCCAAGTCAAAGTCTATCAATTAGCCGCAAATGGCCGGGAACAGTTACTGTACTTATTACAAACTGGTGATATTGATGGCGAAGCTGCCTTATTCGAGAACCAACGCCGCACGTCCTTTGGCGAAGCGTTGGTTCCAACCGATGTCTGCAGCATCCGCCGCGCCGACTTTCAAGCGTTGATGCAACAATATCCTAGCATCAGCATCAACGTCTTAAACGTCTTCGGCAGACGGCTCACCCAGCTGGAACGCCAAACGACGAGCACGGCGACCGAGTCCGTCGAAGCGCGCCTAGCCAACTACCTTACGGAAACGGCGGCTGCACTCAAGACGGACGCGTTTAAATTACCATTAAAGAAGAAGGACTTAGCGACCTTCTTGGGAACCACCCCTGAAAGCATTAGCCGCAAGCTTGCGTTATTTGAACGCCAAGGCCTGATTACCCAAAAGACTGGCAAAATCATCCAAATCAACGATGCAGACCAACTCTTATTAACTGAATAAGATAATCAAACCAACCGGATGGCGATTCACCATATGCGTGAGCGCTCATCCGGTTGGTTTGTTTACCCGCCTATTTTTGCGCTGATCGCGCCCGTAATACTGTCCCATTCGAATATAAGGAGCCAAATTAATGCGACTGCCGTAACTGAAGCGCGCCGTTTGGCCACTAAATCCGCCCGGTTTAATTTTGCTGACAGCTCTCACTGTCCAAAATCATTTTAATTTTCAGCGGTTCTCGACGATACTACTTGGATTAATCTAAGGTATAATTAAACTAGGGTTCGTCTGAAAACTACTTAAGTAAGATGCAAATTGAGGCAATGTAGACCGTAGCCAGATAAACATGAGCGAGCTTATCATAACGCGTTGCAATCCTACGAAAGTTCTCCAACTGATTGAAGAAGTTCTCAATCAAATGGCGCTCACAATAAACGTGGTAATCACAGGTCCACTTGTCTTTGGTATTTTCCTTTGGCGGAATGGTATAGACGCCTGCTTTATCTTC
>NZ_JAMSKY010000032.1:0-7466 GCF_023806745.1 Lactiplantibacillus sp. B652
TCTGGTCGAATCTGTTCAAATTGTTTGCGGGTAATATTGCTTGGATAGTTTTTCATGGCTAAAACTCACTTTTTAATAAAACTATATCAGATTTTTTAGATATTAGACAGGTTCTAAGCAGTAAATGCGAAGAAATGAGTATTTACGGTGGGCACCCCTTAAAGTGCTAGCGTATCGTCGTCTTTAGACTGTACGCGAAGAGACGATTTGTGTGAGCAGATCGTGAATAAAGGTGGTACCACGCATAAGCGCCCTTGATCTTATAAAAAGATCAAGGGCGCTTTTTTTAGTCAAAAATATATTAGAAAATGGAGAGTGATTTTTATGAAGTTCGCAATGATTGGTGCAGGTGCAATGGGGTTACGTTACGGAATTTTACTGCAGGAGGCCGGCAATGATGTCACGTTTATTGATACTTGGCAACCACATATCGATAAAATCCGTGAGCAGGGCGGCGTCTACGTTATGCGGGATCATAAAGATCGCCACCTGACAAAGATTAAATTGGAAACTCCTGAAACTTATGATGATGATCCGGATATGCTGATTTTCTTCACAAAGCAAATGCAGTTGGAAGATTACCTGAAACGCTGCAAGCACTTCTTTAATGATCGTCAGTATGCCTTTACCTGTATGAATGGGATGGGCCACATTGAAAAACTGCAGAAGTACTTTGCCGATGACAAAATCATTGGTGGCACTGCTTTAATTGCCACGGTTCTACCAGGTCCCGGTGAAGTTGATTTTATGGGCAAACGCGGTGCCGGTATGATGAACATGTGCCCGTTGAATGAAAAGCCGGATGACATGTGCTATCAGCTATTCAATGAGTTAAAGAAGGCTCAAATGAATCCAACTTTAACTAATGACTTTACTGGAACTTTGATGACAAAAGTTATTTTTAACTCTGTTATCAATACGATTTGTACAATGTTTGAAATTCCGATGGGTGAATTTGGTAATTTCAAAGGGGCTTATCAAATGGGTCGTCAATTAATTAATGAAGCTTATGACATTTGTGCCCGTGCCGGCATTCATTTGGTTTCAACCCGAGATGAAGAGATGGCAGCTTTGGATCATAATACCCGAATTGATATGCCGCTTCATTACCCTTCCATGTATCAGGATATGATTAAGGATCGCCCAACTGAAGTTGATTATATTAATGGCTACATCGCGAACCTGGGTCGTAAATATCATTATGAAGCTGCGACTCACTTGTTTGTTACCCAAGCGGTTCATTTAGCAGAATATCACCGACAAAATGAAGCTAAAAGGCGAGCTGCTGAAAAGCAACGGGCAGAAATTGAATCTCAAACAGCGTAAAAACCGAGTAGGTGAACGTGATAGGTTGAAGCAAGTTCTTTGAGCGTTGCGAATATTTCCTCCTGTTGATCGCGCGTTCCGGAAACTTCAATGTAAAACGAGTAAACACCAAGCTCAGTTTTGGTTGGAAGAGACATTAGGGTAATTAAGTTTAGCTTAGCCTTAGCAAAGTAACCTAATATCTTATATAGCGTTCCCGGTTGGTCGTTAAAGGAAGGTGTAACGAAGAGTGGGGCCTTAAAGTGATTTGTATCAAGGGGTTGTTTGGATAATTCATTCAAATTGGCTGGTTGGTTTTTAAAAATGATGAATCGGGTGTTATTATCATCTTGATCAGCAACATGATTCTTCATTAACGGAAACTGTAAACCTGACATTTCTGATTGTGGAATGATCGCAGCGTCGCCAATCTCGCCCGTTTGAAATTTTTCCAATGAAATCATATTTGATGATGTCGTCATGATTTGCACACTAGGTAATTGAGAAAGTAGATTTTGGCACTGCCCTTCAGTTTTAAATTGAACATAGATTCGCTTAATTTGATTTAAGTTGGCAACGTTTGCCACTAACCCGAAGTTAACTGGGATAGTGACTTCACCGATTTCCGTGACGTCGGCAGTTTGTAAACGTTGTAAGGTTGCGGACACATAACCATCAAGCTGATTTTCCAGGGTTAACAGACCAAGGTTGTCTCCTGAAACAGCTTGATAGACCTGATCAAAAGTGGGGTGATAGTCAAGCGTAACTGTTGTACCAGGCTGGGTTTTTAAATAGGCTTTTGCGGCTGCATCGGTAAACGTGCCGGCGGGTCCAAGAACTGAAAGTTTCATAAGCACCATCCTTTAAGTGAGCGATTTGTTGATTAATGGTAGATTGCAAATTTAATCCGAATTTTTGGACAAATTTGTCAGCATAACCTGATACGGTGTTTGCCAGTCGAGTATTTTAAGCGGTCGCTGGTTAATTTGGAGTAACATCGTCGTTAAATCTTGAGCACTAATGTGCTCAAAACGAGTCCCTTTAGGATAAAAATGACGTAAATTCCGATTAAAGCGTTCATTACTACCACGTTCAGCTGGAGTATAAGCATGGCAGTAATAGGTCTTAATACCATATTGTGATTCAAGTGATACTAGCCCACTAAACTCAGTGCCACGGTCCACAGTAAAGCTGTGCACCGGACCATTAAAAGTGGTTAGGAACTTAGTTAGTGCTTCATTAACAGTCGCTGTCGTCCGATCTTTTAACCGGTATGCCCAAAGGAACCGTGATTTGCGATCGATTAAAGTTAATAAAACTGCCTTACTATGCCCACGAGGACCAACGACTGTATCTAGTTCAAAATCGCCGATGCGCTTACGTTGATTAATCATCATGGGACGCTGTTCAATTGATCGCCCCAAAGATTGATTATATTTGGATCGTTGGTCAACGTTACGCCGTTGGCGTACGCCATGTTCAGGTAGATCATTCAAGGAGAAACCAATTCTCCCCTGATTTAGCCAATTATAAATAGATTTAGTAGCTAGTTTAAATTCGTGAGCAATCATTCCTGGTGACCAGCTTAGACGTAAATGGTTGAGAATTTTTTGCTTTAACTCATCGCTCAACTTAGTTTTCCGACCACATCGTGATCGCTTGTATTCGGCATCTGTTTGTGCTAATTCAGCCTGATAAGGTTGACATCGAGATAATTCATAAGAAATTGTTGACGGTGATCGGTTCAGCCGAACGCCCATTTGGATATTGGACAGCCCTAGTTCACAAAAGGTTTCGATTTTAATTCGTTCGGAATAGGTTATACTAGACAAAAGATCAGCTCCTAAAAGATGGGTTTGTGGTAAACACCATTTTAAAGGAAGCTGATCTTTTTTGTCCGAACAGCGTTCGGATTAATTTTACAATCTACCTTAAGACTCGAAAAGTATGTCTTTGTTTGTTCTTCAGCATACATTGTTCTGCCTTGATAGTGTGTTGGTGTTTCCATTGATGTTGATAAATCAATTTTGACCTTTGTTTAGGATGATTAATCATTATTATCTCCTATTTCTCATTTTAGTGTTCTTCATAAATACCATTATTTATAAAGATTTGACTACTATAGAACTTTAAAAGCTTTTAACTTAAGAGCTCACAATATATATAAACAGCCATCGAATTATCAATCAGATACTCATTATCCTTAACATCAGTTATTGAAATATTTGGTAATACTGTATTCTTACTATTAATGGTCAATACTTGCCCGAGATGTAAGCCAGAATGCTGAAAATAATGAATTGTAGCGGGTGTTTCTAAAAAACTAATAATTTTAACTTCTTTCCCGACTGATATTGATAATAAGGATAGCAAAGTTGGGTGCTGATATTTGGAAAAAGATTCTAACTTTAAAGCACCTCCAAATGGGCTCTTTTTGGGATAAGCCATTTGTTGATTTAACTTGGCCATTACTACAGAACTATCGATAGCTGACATTAGCCATGCTTGTCTAGGAACCTCTGGTAGTGATAATTGAATATTATCCGCGAGCCAAATCTCGCATAGCCGGTAACGATACATCAAATCTGCAACTAGCTGATAGCCCCGTTTCGTTAACTTAATCTGGCCTTTATTTTTAACAACTAATTTTTGTGAAATTAATCGATTAACTGCCTCAGTAACTGATCCAGGCAACACGCCTAACATTGTTGCAAGTTGCTTGTTACAGGTCCATCTTTGCGTATAGCTAGTCTCGTATATAGTCTTTAAATAATTACTTGTTCTTGATTTCATTTTATTCACCCACAAGCAGAATAATTTTAAGCGTGCCTAAAAAAATGTTTAAATATTCTGACTTTTATTGTACAATAACAAAGGCTTAAATGTTAGCCTATTTGTAGAAAGGTGGAGATTTAGTTGAGCAAGGAAGAAAAGGGGAGCGTCAAAAAGCATAAGTTAATAGAATATGCTAACGGTCCTTCGCTAGAAGAAATTAATGGCACAATTGAAGTTCCCAAAAATATGAGCTTTTGGAAAACTTTATTTGCATATTCAGGGCCTGGTGCATTGGTCGCCGTGGGCTACATGGATCCCGGTAATTGGTCAACTTCAATCACCGGTGGGCAAAATTTCCAGTACCTACTAATGTCTGTCATCTTGATGTCAAGTTTGATTGCGATGCTTTTACAATACATGGCAGCTAAACTTGGTATCGTGAGTCAGATGGATTTGGCCCAAGCCATTCGTGCCCGGACTAGCAAGTCATTAGGGGTTGTCCTATGGATTTTAACCGAATTGGCCATTATGGCTACGGATATTGCCGAAGTTATCGGGGCCGCAATTGCCTTATATCTCCTGTTCAATATTCCTTTGGTTATTGCAGTTTTCGTAACTGTTTTTGATGTTCTAGTTTTGCTATTATTAACTAAAATTGGTTTCCGCAAAATCGAAGCTATTGTTGTTTGCTTAATTATTGTGATCTTAGCAGTTTTCGTCTATCAAGTGGCTTTATCAAATCCAGATTGGGGCGGCGTAATTAAGGGCCTCGTCCCTACTGCCGATACTTTTTCAGGTTCTAAATCAGTTGCTGGTATGACACCCTTATCAGGTGCTTTAGGTATCATTGGAGCAACCGTTATGCCCCATAACCTGTACTTGCATTCGGCCATATCACAAACACGAAAAGTTGACCATGATGATGATGAGGATATTGCTCGAACAGTCAAGTTTTCCGCTTGGGATTCAAACATTCAACTATCCTTTGCTTTTGTTGTTAACTCATTGTTATTAATCATGGGGGTTGCTGTTTTCAAGACCGGAGCTGTCAAGGATCCTTCATTCTTCGGATTGTATCAAGCTCTATCTAATAGTTCTATGTTAAGTAACGGCGTTTTGATTGCAGTTGCTAAATCTGGGGCCTTATCGATCCTATTTGCAGTGGCATTATTAGCTTCTGGGCAAAACTCCACTATCACGGGTACTCTAACAGGGCAAGTAATCATGGAAGGCTTTGTACACATGCGTATGCCGCTCTGGTTACGTCGTCTAGTAACCCGGGTAATTTCAGTTATTCCTGTTTTGATCTGTGTTGCCCTTACCAGCGGAAAAAGTGCTATTGCTGAACATACTGCCTTAAATAATTTAATGAATAACTCCCAAGTATTCTTGGCATTTGCCCTTCCATTCTCCATGTTGCCGTTACTAATGATGACAAATAGTGAGGTAGAAATGGGCCAACGTTTTAAAAACTCACTATGGGTCAAGGTTTTAGGGTGGTTCTCAGTTATTGCGCTAACTCTTTTGAACCTTAAAGGATTACCGGACTCAATTCTAGGTTTCTTCGGAGATAATCCGTCAACAGCTGAACAGAACCTATCTTCAATTATTGCCAATATTTTGATTGTTGGAATTTTAGCCTTATTGGCATGGACCATTTATGATTTATATCGCGGCAATAAACGTTACGCTGCTAAGCTGGCAGCTCATCAAACTGAGAGTGAGGCTAAATAATGAGTACAGCTTTTAAGAGAATCCTAGTAGGTGTCGATGATTCTGCTGATGCTAAATTAGCTTTTAAGCATGCCATTAATCAAGCCATTCAAGATGAAGCAGAATTAGTTATTGTTTCTGTCTTGGAAAAAGATGACATGAACGTGTATCAAGCTTTAAGTAAAAACTTCGTTCACGGCGAGCGAACTGAGCTGGAAAAGCATATCTTAGAATACCAAAAAGAAGCTCAAACCGCTGGTGTCAAGAATGTACGAGCCTTAGTAGCTGAAGGTGAACCTGGTGAAGTCATTGTGAAAGATATTATTCCACACGTAGAACCAGATGTTTTAATCATTGGCTCTGAAGCCAAGCGGGGCATTCGACGTCACTTTGGTAGTCAAGCAGCTTACATGGCTAAATATTCACCAATTTCGGTATTAGTTATCCGATAATGTATAAAAGCCGGCGTATTATTAGAGTTTGTAGACTCTAATAATACGCCGGCTTTTATACAGCTAAGAGAATTTTATAATGAAGACTAGTAAAATTTGCATTTCTTATTAATTGTTGCATACGGTTTTTAACCGTAACTATCAACTGCTATGAAACACATTGTAGAGACTAACATCCATCGTATAAACTGTATTATTTTGATAAATATGTTTCTATTTGGAAACTAAGACTTATAATTAGCATAGAGTGACTAACTCTTTATCAAAATACCCACAAAGGGCCTGCTCAACTAACAATTGAGCGGGCCTCTTGTAGTTCATATCGAACCCTATCACAACTAATATTATATAGAAAGCTAGTATAATTTAATGCCTCCAATTTCAAAATGAATATTTCTCAAGACTACTTAAACCAAGCAGTAATCTTTTTAGTAAGCGATTATTTAAGTATTCATGTTTAGGCTAATTTAAGCCATCTTAAATAAATTTAGAAGCTATCTTTTTCAATTAACTTAAACCGACGCTGCTGCGTGCGTTTACTAATCCCCGTCTTTCGTTCAATCATCTTATAAGTCATGCCTTGTTTTCGCAACTCATAAGCAAATCTGATCTGTTCATCAAAATACGTTTTCGGTCGTCCTTCCCGAAATGACGGATCATGTTGCTTGGCATACAATTTACCTTCTTGCGTGCGCGTGACAATCATATCGCGTTCAAACTGCGCAAAAGCACTAAATATTGTAAAGACTAATTGGCCAGTCGGCGTATTATCAATTAAGCCCATATTCAAAATATTAACTTTGACATTTTCTTTAAACAACTCTTGGATAATGGCTAACGCCTCGCGCGTGTTCCGCGCAAACCGATCCAACTTAGTGACAATCAAAGTATCGCCTGTTTTTAGAACGCGCAACAGTTTTTGAAACTCCGGTCGTGCAGTAGTTGTGCCGGTAAACTTTTCCTGAAAGATTTTTTCTGCTCCTGCCAATCTTAGTAACTCAATTTGATTTGCTAATTTTTGATCAGTGGTACTGACCCGCGCATAGCCATATTTCATCTTTTTCTCTCCTTACTTATGTCATTAAGTAATGACACGGTTCTAACCCTTTAATTATACAGCATCAAAAAAGAGGCCACAACTGTTAAGTTATGGCCTGATTTCACTCTATCTAAACACTTTACTCATTATATATAAAAAACGTCAAGAAAAATTTTTATCTA
>NZ_JAMSKY010000033.1:0-6783 GCF_023806745.1 Lactiplantibacillus sp. B652
AAGACCACGAAAGGTTCTCAACTATCAATCGGCAATGGCAGTTCTGCCAGACTTCGATTAACTAGACCAATAACTAAGAATAGGTCGAAAGTGTTGCACTTGATTTGACAATTCGGGCATTGAAATTATTAACTAATAAACGTAATCAAACAGATGAGAAGGGATCGCAATGGCAGACCGCTATTTGATTCTTGAAGACGGCAGCGCCTACCTAGGCGAAGGCTTTGGCTCGCCAGCGGTTTCGACTGGAGAAATCGTCGTCAATACGAGCATGACGGGCTATCAAGAAATTATTACCAATCAAATTTATCATAATCAAATCGTTGCTTTTACGCAGCCGACGATTGGCAGTTACGGCATCAATCACGACAGCTATGAATCGATTTTACCCACGGTCAAAGGGGTCGTCGTACGTGATGTCGCTAGTATCTCGACTAATCGGCAGCGACGTTGGTCATTGGACCAATACCTAAAACAACAAAACATTCCAGGGATCAGTCACATCGACACCCGGCACCTCGCCAAGCAGTTACGAGCTAGCGGTCCGATGAAGGCTAGCATCGTGGACGTGGCGGATGCCCACGCTTTTGACCAACTCGGTGCAACCGTGTTGACCAATCAACAAGTTGCCGCCGTCGCCACACCAAAACCATTTCCCAATCCAGGGACTGGTTTGAACGTGGTCGTGGTCGATTTGGGGCTGAAACACGGAATTTTACGTGAGCTTAGTAAACGGGCTTGCAACGTCACGGTGTTGCCATACACCGCCACGACCGAAGAAATTCTGAACCTTGATCCGGACGGGGTCGTCTTGTCAACCGGTCCTGGGAAACCACAAGACTTGCCGGACAGCGTGACTGAGATGATCAAAAATATTCAAAACCGGGTACCGCTCTTTGCAATTGGTCTCGGTCATGAATTGTTTGCGATGGCTAATGGTGCACAGATCATGAAGTTGTCACCCGAACATCACGGCACCAACCATCCGATTCGCGAAGTCATTACTAATCAGATTATTTATGCCTCACAGGGGCAAGGCTTTGCGGTCGATGCGGACACCGTTGACCGTAATAAATTAATTACCACGTTTGTTGATTTAATTGACGGGACGATTCAGGGCTTGCGTCTGCGCGATTTTCCAGCTTTTTCAGTCCAATTCTTCCCAGATGGCGCGCCCGGACCAACTGAGACGCGGGATATCTTCGATGAATTTGTTGAATCCATGCAACAAGCAAGGGGGCCAATCTGGTGAACAATCAAACCTTACAAAAAGTCCTGATCATCGGGGCGGGCCACAACGATATCGGCCGTGAAGGACAACATGATGCGGCCGTCACCCAAATCGGTGCGGCGATTCGGCGACTCGGTATCGCGGTCGTACTCGTGGATAACAACGCCTATTCAGTAGCGGCGGAAAATCGGTTTGCGGATAAGGTCTACTTAGAGCCGTTGACGGTTGCTGCTGTGACTAAAATTATCGAGGCCGAGCAACCCGATGGCCTGATTCCTTCCTTGGGTGGCATTCAAACGGTGACCCTGATTCAGGGGTTAATTCGAAATAACGTGCTTAAGAATAATCAGGTCAAGCTGTTGCAGTGGGATCAAGACGTTGTCGATATGATCGTCAATCCCGCCCTCATGAGTAATCGGCTGAAGGATATTGGCGAACCGGTGATTGCCTCGCAGGTCGTGGCCAGTACTGCAGAAGCGATGGCGGTCGTGCGTCACGTCGGCTTCCCGGTCATCGTTAAATCAGTGGCGCCACGGATTGAAGCGAGTCGGCAACTCTGTGAAGATGAAGATGAACTGCAACAAGCGTTAGCGATGGGCTTCAAAGTGTCAGGTACCAAGCAATGCATTGTCGAACAAAGTATTGTTGGCTATAAGGAACTTGAGTTTGTTGCCGTCCGTGACCAAAAGGACACCGCATTACTCGTCAGTGGGATGGAAAACTTTGATCCGGTCGGCATTCACTCGGCGGACTCAATCGTTTTTGCGCCGACGCAGACGATCACTGACCAGGAGTATCAACAGTTTCGAGCCGCGACGCTGAAAATCATGCGTAAGCTGCGGCTCAGTGGGTCCTGCCACGTTCAGTTCGCCTTGGATCCGGCAACTCAAAATTACTATGTCATTAAAGTGACGCCGTATTTTGACCGCACGATGGCCTTGGCCGCCCGCGCAACCGAGTACCCACTCGCCCTAGTTGTCGGTAATCTGATGGTTGGTATTAGCTTAGCCGAAGTCAAATTACCGGGGGCTTATCGTAAACAGACGGCCCTCATCGAACCGGTGCTCGACCATATCGTCTGTCGCATCCCAGTCTGGCCGTTCAATGTGTTGAATAAGGTCAGCCATCAACTCGATACGGTCACTGAATCGACCGGATCCGTGATTGGCGTGGGTCGCTCAACGGAAGAAGCTTTGCTGAAAGGATTGCGCTCGACCGATGAATCACGGTATCACGTGATTGCCAATCGGCCACAGAACTATTCTGAAGGCGAACTGATTCAGCGCTTGATTCACCCACAAGCTGGGCGGATGTTGATTCTGCTAGAGGCACTGAATCGGGGCTACCAGATTGACGAGCTAGCTGAGTTGACCAAGATCGACGCCTTTTATTTCTATAAATTAAGTCATATTTTAGAAATCGAACGGGCTTTACGTGAGCGGCCTTTCGACGTCCACGCATTGGGACGGGCTAAATATTTCGGCTTTACCGATGAAGACGCGGCCGCTGCTTGGCAGGCTGAGGTCAGCAAGGTACGCCAGTTTGCACTGGAAAATGAAATTCGGCCGACGTTTAAAGAAATCGAACCAACGGCCGGCGAATTCACGGAACAAACCAGTACTTATTATTCAACTTATGAATTTGATAACGAAAGCCAACCGACTACGGGTCGTCGCGTGGTCGTGATTGGCACCGGCGCCAACCGCATCGGGACCAATCATGGGAACGATTATCTCGTCTCACAGCTGTTGTTTTACTTGAAGAAGGCCAATTACGAGCCAATTCTGATCAACGCTAATCCGAATAGTGTGGCGATGACGCCGCAATTGGCGAAAAAGCGCTATGTTGAGCCTAAGCAGTATTCTGACATTTTAAACGTGTTGGCGATTGAAAAGCCGTTGATCGTCTTTACCACCTACCATGACTATCGACTGGGCCAACAGCTGATTCGGGATGGCTATCAAGTGATTCAAATCAATAACAGTTTGCCTCGCGAACAAATCAAGACGAACGATTCACCGGCCGTGGAAGTGATTACGGACGGAACGGATGTCTCAATTTTCGGGATCAGCGAAATTATTGCCGGTAATAATCTTCGTGGCAACGTGCGCGGTGCGGTCGAAGTCTTCCCAATTCGGGATAAGGCTGAAAATCAAGCGATTACGGCATTGACTGACGAAATCAAGCAACGGGTCCTCGCGATGGGCGCCCCCGGATTATATACCGTGCGCTTGGCAATTGCGGATACGAAGCTGCAACTGGCCACGATTGAACCGATGAGCATTGCGACCATGGCACTGATCAGTAAAGCAAGTGGCTCCAGTGTGACTCGCTTGTTACTACACGTGAAGTTGGGCGAGTCGTTGACCAAGGTGATGTACGACTATCCAAACGTCAACCGCTTGAAGCCCGTTTACGTCCAGGCCAACACGTTCCCATATAATCATTTACAGATTTATGATGAAGTCGAAGCAACCGGTGAACCTGGCCACGCGACTGGGACGGTGATTGCCCATGGTGACACGTTGAAAGCGGCGTTGACGGCCTTGAATCAGGGCAATGAGGACACTGACTTCTAGGTTGACATGCCCATGTTCGCTTGACACTGTGCCGTTATTTGACCAACGTCATTAAGAAATATTGGCGATCGCAACCTAACCAAAACTTGGTCGGGTTGTGATTTTTGAGTTGCAAGTGTGAACTAACGATAACCAGTTAACATTGGAATCAATGGGGTAAAACGGATATAATGTAAATTTAGGTGCTTGAACGAGTATCAGAACAAAAGGGTTAGTTGGGGAGGAATTGAAGATGCGCAAACACAGAACGGCAATCGTGGTGATTGCACTTGCCGTCTTGGTCATGTGTAGTCCGTTGCTATTGAATAATCACGCTTTATTAGGGGTGGATGGTTATTTTCAATATAACCGGATTTATGAGGCCGCGTTACAATTAAAAAATCACAATTTTAGTTTTATCAATCTGTATTCATTTCAGCAAGCGGGCCGGGTGGTCAACAGCCTCTACAGTCCGCTGATCACTTACATTGCCGGCGCGTTATTACTGCTAGTCGGCAATTGGTTTCGATTCCAAATACTCTCACTAGCAATCGTTTATTTTGCCAGTGGGATGTTGATGTACGCGGCCGGTCAGCGGCTTCATTTTTCAAAACGGGTCTCGATCGCTTTGGGCGTGATTTTCTTAAGCTCCAACGTGGTCTACGGCTTCTTATTCGGTGTCACTTGGCGCTCGATTGCGTTTGGCTTATTGCCGTTACTCGTCGGTCCGATCCTAGATCTGTATGCCGGCAAGTGGGAGTTGTTACCGATGCTTAAGTTGGGCATCTACATTGGGTTGTTAGCGCAATTTCAAATCCTGACAGTTGCGTTAGTCCTCCCATTCCTAGTGCCATTTTTCATTCACGGGCTGTGGCGAACAAAATTCGAAGTTAGCGGATTACTAAACTTCGTGGCGGCGGTCTTGCTGGCAGTATTGCTCAGTCTCGATACCATTCTGCCATTGTTAGAAGTCTACCGGGGCAACACCTTGATTCCACCCGTTGCGATGGATATGGCACCCAATGCCAGTCTGATTTTTCAGCCGATCTATAATGGCGTCGACTCCAATAGCGATATCGTCTTGACCATTATCGTGTATGCACTGTTGACTGGTCTGGTCGTCTTCTGGCACCGCTTGACGCCATTCACAAAGTTATTTGCGACGGTCTCGATGGTCTATCTAGTGATTGGGACGACGCTATTTCCGTGGGATTTGATGCAAAAATCGTTCCCACTCTTGCAATCATTCTTGCAAATGCCACGCCGGATTACGCTGATTGGGACGCCGTTCATGTTGCTAGCGAC
The DNA here is from genome assembly GCF_023806745.1 of Lactiplantibacillus sp. B652. NCBI lineage: Bacteria > Bacillati > Bacillota > Bacilli > Lactobacillales > Lactobacillaceae > Lactiplantibacillus > Lactiplantibacillus sp. B652. Next base: position 5,095 of record NZ_JAMSKY010000033.1, read on the forward strand.
AGTCTTGGTTTATCGTGAGGTGGCCCACACGCAGACCAGTGAAATACTTCACCGGAGCATTGGGATTGCGGCGACTTGCTTGAGTCTGATTTCGCTCATATTATGCACGCAAAAAGTCAGTCAAAACGTGCATTTTACGATTGCCGACTCGACGCCACTCGCGCAAGGGTTACAGACGGCTGATGGCAATGTGCATTCACGGCTGAAGTACATCAAACAACTGCAACCGGCGTTTCATACGCGGAAACTCGGACAGCTGATTGATGATGCTGATCGAACGACCCCGGACTACGTGCCCGTCACGCATAAGGTTGTCACGGACCCAGACGTTTACCATGCCTACACGCGGAATTTTTCTAAACAGAAATCGCGTTTTAAGCACCAAGTCATCCGTGATGGCATCAAGCTCACTTGGCATGCTAAACACGCGAAAGTCCAGACGCTACCAGTCGTCGCTTATCGTCGAACCGTGCTAGTGTTGAACGGCAAACGCGTCACATCAGCACAAATCAAGCATCATTGGATCGGTAATATTGGGCTGAAACAGCGCCGTGGCAAGAACGTGCTCATCATCCGCTATCAAAGCAGTTTCGTTACCAAACTCGGAACGGTACTTGCAATCGTTGCGTGGATTGGTGTGCTAATCGCCTGGCCGATCACAATCAGACGGTCACGGCGGTCTGCGGCAGCGGAACAGTAATCTGTCAATTTGGATATTAAGACCTTGTATCCGCGAGCGGTTATCGCCCGTGATTGGTCACAAGCGGCATCATCTGGTTAGGCGGATGATGCCGCTTTTTGTCAAGAACAGCGCTTTCATTTGTAGTATGCTTAACTTAACATTTTGATAAAGGATGGTTATGCAAATTGGCAAAGACACTATATTTAATGCGGCACGGTGAGACCTTGTTCAATCGGCTGCACAAGATTCAAGGTGCGTGTGATTCACCACTAACGGAACGGGGTATTGCGGATGCCAAGCAGGTCGGCGACTATTTTCGGCGAGCACAGATCACGTTTGATCATGCCTACTGTTCGACCCAGGAACGCGCAAGCGACACCTTAGAACTCGTGACTGACCAGCCTTACGAACGGCTTAAAGGGATTAAGGAGTGGGGCTTTGGTGTTTTTGAAGCAGAATCTGAAGTCTTGAATCCCAAACCCGACCCAGTTCGGCGCAGCCACGGTGATTTCTTCTTACAATATGGTGGTGAAAGTGACTTACAAGTTCAGGCGCGCGTGGTCAAGACGTTGACAGAGATTATGGAACGCCCCAATCATCAGCAGGTTCTCGCGGTGAGCCACGGGGGCGCCAGCTTCATGTTCTTGCGAAAATGGCTGTCGATGGACGAAATTGAACGGCGGGGCATCGTGTTACACAATTGTGCCGTTTTGAAATATCGCTATGAAGCGGGACAGTTCCAGTTTGATGAAGTGATTGATTGGTCGGCTAGGCCAACAGCTCAGATAAATTAAAATTATGTCAACTAGCGATTGGTTGCTCTTTTTAACGAGAATTAGTCGCGGCGTGCAAACAGCCTATTCAGAATTAACTGAGTAGGCTGTTTTTGTGGGTCTATGATATTTAGTGTTGATAGATAATATCCATCAACACTATTTTTATGTACAACAAAAGGACATATCGTCCTGTGCTACAATTAAGTCGACCAAAACCAATTGAAAGCGAGT
>NZ_JAMSKY010000034.1:0-5379 GCF_023806745.1 Lactiplantibacillus sp. B652
TGGATAAATGTCGACGACTTTGGAAGAACTGTGAGCGTAAACTCAATTCAAGTCGTCAAATGGTTATCTTAGCGTTTCTGGTATTACTCCTAAGAAGATTTTAAACAGGTTCTAAGATGTTTGCTAATATATCAAGCAGTGGCGTCCCTGCCGCTGCAATTGCTTTTACCGCTTCGCTAGTCTTAATCACTCCGATTATGAGTTTAACAACTGCCATCAGTTCAGTTTTTACAATCGTAACCGGCGTGTCTAGTGATATGTATATTATTGTTTACACATTGACATTAGTTGCTCACAGAAGATACCGGGCTTCCACTGATTTTTTACCAAATGGTTTTATTATGCCATGGTATAAAATTACCAGCCCATTAACTATATTATTCTTCGGTATCATTTTCATCAGCCTGTTCTTCATCCCAGAAGATATTGTTGGGGCCGTTGGGGCAATCTGCTGGACATTAATCTTTGGTGGAATAGAATTTTTACGTCAAGGGAAAACGAACTTAAACAATACAAACTAAAAGATACAGGATAAAGGGGACTTATGGGGTGATACTCGGCATATCCACGTAATCCTTAATTACCCATTTTACTAAAAGTTGATTAAATCAAATTATTAATAAGCGGCTCATACCAACGTAGAGATAATCGTTAGCATGGGCCGCTAAGTTATTTTATAAGGGTATCAAACATTTGATTACCGTATAGCTCCTATGTCAAGTGGTAGATTGCAAATTCGGATTAAATTTGCAATCTACCACTTGACACGGTTCTGACCATTTTAGGTATGCTAGGTGTAATTTACAGACGTACAAACTGTAAACGTCTCACAGGACACGACAGGCACCTTAGAACATGTTAAAAACGAGGTGGACTCCGCTAGCCAAGCTGATAAAACACCAACTAGTGCGAACGTTTCCAATGTGACCTCAACTAGTGCTGAGATTAAAGTAGATGACAAAGCTGAATAAAGTAAAAAGGTCTATCCTCAATTGGGTAGGCCTTTTTATTGTGCAATTTGACGGGAGAGGAGTGGTCTAGATGAAAAATCCCCCAAAAATCATTAAACTCACTTTGTGAATTTAACCGCCTAAACTCCTAGACCATTGCGCCAATCGTGCCTGACACCAGTCCAAAAAATCCCGTTCTGAAATCGTTGGTGTTCCCGTCAATAACTTTTTTGTGATGGGCTCCTCACCTAAAGTCGTCTCAATTAACCCAACCACTAAATAATCTGTCTGTTTCGTAACCCAATTTTGTGGTTTCGCCCCAAAGACTTTCGCCAAACTAAAAGCTTGATCCCGAGTCATGGTAGTTAGACGTCCGGTAAAAGCAATCTCACAATCTCTTAAATCAAGCATTTTAAATCATCAACTTTCTTGATTCTAATGTTGGTTTTGACTTGACGGGTTATGGTTTTCCATTCAGTTTAGAGGGAGTGACGTTTTGAGCGCAGAATTGTTCCCTGGAATCAGCTATTTGGAATAACTGAACCAGAGTGCAATTCTACGCTAAGGTTTTCCCCTAGTTCGTCGGTCGTTAACGCCCGTCGCTTGTCTGTACAATTGCGGTATTGCTACCACCACTCATTATAAACCTACGTTTTCGGTTTAACCTACTAAAAAACGCCCTAGTAGGCGTTGGCAATACGTATTTATGTTTGTTCGATCGTCAACTAATCAGTGGCACCAAGCCGAAGCTTCGTTTTACCACCCGCGCCGTTAATGGTCGCGCTCACCATTCACCACCCAGCCGTACAGATGACCTTGTTGTGGTATAGCCAGACTTATTGAAGTCGCACTGGCAAACGTGTCCCCTTGGATTTAGACCCCAGCTTGTCCCCTAGGGCTTTAAAAATCGCACCGGCCATGATATAATAGTCAGTAAATGAGTTGACTTTTGTGTGGCGCTCACCGACGGGAATCGGTGGGTGTTTTTTTATGTTCTATTTTGACTACGGTTATCATTATATCAGTTATCAAATTTTTGGTCAACTTTTCTTGTGTACAGTACACTGTACACCGTACACCGTATCTTGTAAACTGTACACCGTGTATTGGGTACTGTGTACTGTACACTTAAATAATTTCATAAAAAAGCCGTCATTCCGCATTCAATTGTTAAGTATTTTTTCTGTACATTGTGTACTGAGTACGGTACACTGTACATATAACACAGTACACCGTGTACCGTGTACAAATGGAGGAATTTTAAAAAATGATAATTAGTTGCGCCAATGAAAAGGGTGGTACTGGTAAAACATCTACTACAGCCTTAATCAGTTGGGAATTATCAAATATGGGATATAAAGTGCTTATGGTAGATTGTGACCCTCAAGCAAACCTAACTGATTTAATGATAAAAACAAAAAGTCACGAAAATTCCAGCATCACAATTGACCCATCTCTTTTCGCATTACTAATTAACGGAAAAGACTTAAATGACGGCATCATTAACATTAAGAACGATCTTGACTTAATACCAGCTGCTGCTGATATGAACTTATTCAGTCGGTGGGTTGATAAACAAGACATTGATGAAAAAGCTAAAGTCAGCTATCTTAAAAACTCTTTGTCAAATATATCTAGCAAATTCGACTTCGTGTTTCTTGATGTAAGCCCTACAATGAGTTTAACAAACGATAACGTTTTTATGTGCTGCGATTGGATCATTGTTATGCTACAAACTCAGCAAAGAGCATTGCTGGGAGCAAAAAGTTTCTTAAGCTATTTACAAACGAATTTAATTGACGAATTTGGAGCAAAAGTAGATGTAGCGGGTATTCTTCCAGTTCTTACAAAAGGGCAATCAATTATTGACAATGCCGTTCTTAAACAGGCCGTAGAAGAATTTGGGGAAGACAACATATTTGAAAATGTCATTACTGCTATGGAAAGAGTAAAGAGATACGACCTTACTGGAATCACTGAAAGCAGTCGTTCTGTTTGGGATAAAGCTACTCACAGCGCATATACGGCTGTTGCTACTGAATTAATATCTAGATTGGAGGCAGAATAATATGGGAGGACTTTTGAAACACGATAATGATAATCAGGTAAAAAGTCCTGATAAGAAGGTAAACGTAAATGTATCATCAATTTCTAGAAAGCAAGCAGGTTTTGGCGAAGATAGTGCGGAAAAAATTCCTACCTTCGATGTAAACATGCGAGTTGATAATCATACCAGAAACGCCGTTTTGGCTTTGTCTAAAGCAACAGCTGATAAGCGTTCAGCTAGTGAAATGGTTTCTTTGATGATTGAAAGTTATCTTGAATCACTAACTCCCCAAACACGTGATACTTACGATGAATTGGTATCGATGATGGAAACAAAGGATAAGCTTGACTATAAACTAAAAAGTAAATAATCACGCGCCCTCAGACAACACGTTCACCTTTTAGACGTATACTTGTCCGTTTAAATGAAGCAGAATGCACACAAAAAAGTCCTCTATTATGCGGAATAGAGGGCTTTTTTGAAATCAGTACATACAGGCTTTGCTTAGGAGCGTTGCTTGTGTCCATTTAGGACATACACAATCATATAACAATCAATGCTGTCACTTAACTTACTCAAAAAAGCCACCCATACTACTCAAAAAATATTCACAACCTATCTAAGCAACCGTTTCCAAAAGTTCTCTCTCGTCTCATGTACTACTGATAATACTGAGCATAGTATTTCCGATAGACTGAATATTTCGTTTCATAATTTTCCCCGCATTATTTCAAAAAATAGTTACTTGATACTTGTCAAAACTTAAGGCTTGTAAAAAATACACCTATTGGTTTCAAGTCTGTCTCAATAGTAAAACTATAAAATTTGAATCCTGGCCGTTTTCACATATATTATTGTTCAATACCCAACTGCTCTACGTGATCAAAACAACAATTTTCTAATCAGTGACTAGTAGATTATAGCCGTTTTTTCATATTAAAACGTCTATTAATTTTTATTCTTTACTGTGCTGCCAATTAACATGGTATCTTTTGCGTTGATAACTAAAGCCCTCTCCAATCACTTCATGGGCATCCAGTACCGTCACAAATGCCCGTTCATCAATCGCTTTAATTAATTGCTTCAATTGTGGAATTTCCCGCGGTTGAACCACCAAATAAATCACTTGCTTTTGATCATGCTGATAACCACCTTCAGCTTGCAAATATGTCAATCCTCTATTTAAAGAAACATCAATTAATTGGGAAATTTTTTGGCTTTTATCTGACACAATGAATAATACCTTAGCACGATTGGGCCCTTCTTGGACCATATCAATTACTTTAGATAATACGAAACTAACAATTAGCGAGTACGCGATGTGATACAGATCTAAGTATGATAGTGATAGCCCTAATACTACGTAGTCAATAATCAAAATTCCTTTTCCCGAAGAAAATCCAAAACTTCTCTGGCCAACCCGAGCAATAATATCACTACCACCAGTAGTTCCGTTATAACGAAAAACCAGACCAATTCCCAACCCTGATAATACCCCTGCAACCAGTGATGACAATAATAAATCATTTCTCAATGGTAGTGGTTGAATCAGAGCCTGCTGTGACCATATTATTAGAAATAGTGATAAACAAATGGTGCCATAAATAGTGTAAGCCATCATGCGCTTGCCTAAGTAGCGCAACCCAATTAGTATCAATGGAATATTCAGAAATAAAGTACTAATTCCCAAGTTAATATGAAAGAAATGACGAATAATCAGAGTTATTCCGCTCAGACCGCCGTCTGCCAAGCCGCTTGGAATAGAGACTAAATCTAGACTGAACGCATAAATGCTACATCCCAACGTAATCATAACTAATTCGAAACTATTGTATTTTGTCCAATCTTTAAAAAACATAGTTCATCTCCAAAATGTTTTATCAATGTAAGTGCTTTATTATTTGACCGATGGTCCCTAAAAAACACTAACTTGTCCTGTAGGCCCTAACTATTCACTTCCCTTTTGGGAGTGCCTAAGTCTCCAACTTTTAAAGCATATTCTTTAATACGATAAATCTGTCGTCGTTGTACGCCAGTACTCCTTGCAATTTGTGCAATATTCGTTCCATCCCTGAGCATTTGAACTACCCTTTTATATAGGTAGCGTTTTGATCCATGTGGACTATATTGCCGCCTTCTTCCTTTATACTCCCCGCGCTCCTTAGCTAATTGGATTCCCTGATTCTGCCTAGCATGAATTTTGTTGCGCTCTTCTTCAGCTGTATATTTGTATATTTCAAAAACCAAATTGGTTAATAAACCACGTAAGTTAACATCTTGTATATCAGTGAAACTCGGTAAACTTAAAACATCTAGTGTGGCTTCCTTTTGTTGAATCAAGTTAATGGTGTCAGTAATGTCCTGAGCATTTCTACCAAGTCG
>NZ_JAMSKY010000035.1:0-4991 GCF_023806745.1 Lactiplantibacillus sp. B652
AAATGTTTGCCATATAAAGAAAACATCCAGTATAACAACTGGGTGTTTTTATTTATGAAAGGTGTAAGGATAAGGTTGAAGGTTCGAATCTTTAGTCAGCACTAGATAGAGTCTAATAGCCTGCTATAACGGCATTTATGGTCGTTATAACAGGCTATTTTACGTTAAAAAACGTTATTTTTCATTTAATACAAGATTTAAAGCATGTTAAGAAGTAGTACATCTTATATTTAGTGAAAGAAAAGTTATTATCTAGATTATTAAGGATTGTTTTAATTAAGAGCATTGTAACCGTTTAAGGTAAAATTGTTAATAAGCTGTACATCATGATACCATTTATTATTTTTTCTAAACTGGTTAGCACGATTAACCACAAAAGAACCATGGAGAGTGTATAAAAACAATGTTTCTGCGTCTTCCTTGGATAATCCAGTCTTTTCTTGAATTGCAGGAACTACTCGGTTGCGCTCACAGATCATAATTCGCCCGACGATATATTCTGTCAATTCAGGGTCCAGAAGTAATTTACGATATTTTTCACTTGAACCTACCCTTTGGCAGGCCGGTATCAAAGATTCGTTTTCTTTAAGATAATCAATGCTAAAATTACTGATCTTAAGATAATCTGGTGAGGTCATCTTGATTGCATCATCAAGAATAGTGTTCAAAACATCATTAATCGATTTAAAATGTAAATAAAAAGTTGAGCGACTTATGTCAGCAACTTTACAAATCTCTTTTATTGATATTTTTGAGTATGGTTTATCCTGGATTAGCTCCAAGAAACTATCTTTAATTACATTGACTGTATATATTGTTCGCCTGTCTATTCGATTTGAATTTTTCATTACTAACTTCACGATCCCTTTACAGATTATTAATTACTATATTTTATTATTGACAATTTCATAACGGTGTCCATAAATGAACAGCCTCGGAAAAATGTTATTCACTTCAAATATATAAGCAATTATAATTAATGGCAGATTGCAAGAAATAACTTGAACGAATTTAGTGACGTAGATTAAGCAAGAAGATCTCGATTGGTGTATGCCAATTAAGACATTTAAGTGGCCGTGAATTCAGATACCAATTGATTTGAACCAGTTGGTAATCACTTAGTTCTTCAATGGCTTGTCCCTTGGGAATAAACCGTCGCAAAACTCGGTTACGGTTCTCATTACTACCGCGTTCATGTGGTGAATAAGCATGGGCAAAATAAACCTGAGTACCTGTTAGCTGTTCAATTGTCTGGTAGTTAGCGAACTCTTTACCATGATACACAGTAAGCGTCTTGAGCTTGTCTTGAAGTTGACTAGCTAGTTCAAGTACGGCTTGAGTCATGGACTGACTGTCGCGACCATGGAGCCGTTTAACAATTGTCAGGCGACTTTTACGCTCCACAAAAGTAGCCACAGCTTGACCTTTACGTTTACCAGAAAGTACGGTATCAGCTTCAAAGTGGCCGAATTCCTGGCGAGTTTCGACTTTATGAGGCCGCTCCTCAATGGAGCGGCCGTGATTGAACGTACCACGCTTTTCTTTAGCACGATGACGACGAATTCCATGATCAGGCAAATCGGGCAACTGTATATCAAGCCATCCTTGATCAATCCAGTTATAGACCGTCTTGTAGGCAATCCCCACCACATGGGCAACTTGTTCAGGGGACCACTTCTGGACTTGAATCTTTTCCTCGATCAAGTGTTTAAGGTTTTTAGTGAGCGAAGACTTCCGCCCCCGTTGACTAACCTTTCGTTCAAAGTCAGTTTGCGCTAGCCCAGCCTGGTACTCACTATTTAGCCGGTGAAGTTCGTTAAAGATGGTGGTCTTACTAAAGTCTAAGTAGTTAGCGATGTATCGCAAGGAACGTCCTTCATTATGAAGCGTTTCAATGACAACACGGTTAAGGTCCTTCTTTCTAATGGATTGTGTGGTAACACCATTAAAGACCTTGATGGGTTTTTCTGTCCACTTAAATGTTCAACTTAAATTTTACAATCTGCCTAATCATATCATTTAACTACATTATGTTCAAAAATGGACATAGTATTCAATAAGGAGGAATAAAATGAATAGACTTGAAAATGTAGTAGCTCGAATTAATGATGCAGATGCAATTTTAATTGGAGCTGGTTCAGGAATGTCAAATGCCGCGGGAATGGATTTTTGGTATGAAGCTAGTCCATTATTTATGAAGTACATGAGTGACTTTTACCAAAAATATCACTTTGAAGGTATTTTTAAAGGATTCTATAACCGTTTTGAATCTCAAGAAGAGCGATGGGCTTATTTATTAAAAATGTTAAAAATGGTTTCAACCATTCCACCTCAAAATAGGGTATATGATTATCTAAAGACAATCATTGACAATAAGCCTTACCATATTATTACAACCAATCAAGATATGTTGTTCAAGAAATTCTTCCCAGAAGAACATGTCAGTGAAATCCAAGGATCATGGGGATTCTTTCAGAGTAAAAATACATTAACAGATAAAAATTTGTATCCTATCGATGGTTATTTAGATGAATTAATACCTAAAATCGTTGATAATCGTCTTCCAACTGAATTAATTCCTAAAAGTGAAGTTGATGGTACTCCCCTTATCCCATGGGTACGTGGTCCGGAATTTCTTGAAGATAAGAAATACTATGAAGAATACGAAAGAGCAAATCAGTTTCTAGGCAAATACCAGTTAAAGAAGATACTTTTCATTGAAATTGGGGTTGGTCGGATGACACCAATGTTTATACAAGAGCCATTCTGGGAAATGACCAACTACATGCCACAGTCATTCTATATTAATTTAAATCCTCGTGATGTCTTAACAAATCCAGCAATAAAAGATCGTTCACTGTTGATTAATAGTGATACGGCTAGGGCTTTACAAAATATTTCTGAATTAATCAAAGGAGGACAAAATGACTAACACGGTAAAAACAGCTCAACAATGGTTAAGTGATGCTGATGCTCTTTTAGTAACTGCTAGTAACGGTTTTTCAATTTCTGAGGGACTAAACTTATTTGCAAAGGACAGTAAATTGTCAACGGTTCTGGGTGACTTAGTAGAGAAATATAATTTACCAAATTTATTAGGAGCACTTAACTATAATTATCCCAATGAACTTGATAAATGGCGAGTTTATGCACGAATTGCAGAATACTATAATTATAATTACTATCCTGGTGAATTAATGGATAAATTACGACAGGTGATTGGTAACAAGCCTTATTTCATCTGGACATCGAATATCGATCACCATTTTGCGTTAGCTGAATTTGATCATCTTCTCGAAGTGGAAGGAAATTGGCAGACTGGCATCTGCTCTAAACACCCTAAAGAACACCCACTTGTTGATTTGAAGTCAACCCTTCATGAAATTTATAAAAAAGACCAAACTGGTACATTAACAGAAGATGATTTACCAACATGCGCAACTTGTGGAGAGAAACTATCACTTAATATTCCAGGTCCTGTATTTAGTATGGACCAAACACAGGTCAACGGCTTTGAGAACTTTTTAAATAATTATCAAGACAAAAAAATTCTTGTCTTAGAATTAGGAATTGGCCCACAAAATCGAATGATTAAGGCGCCAAGTATGCAATTAGTTGCAGGCAATAAGAGTAGCCGTTATATAACAATTAATAAGGGGCAGTTAAATATCCCTAGTGTTATTGCAGATCGCTCCATTGGTTTCTCATCAACAATTATCGAAGCATTTAATGCTTTAATAAGTGGTAAAGGTGAAGTTGAAACACAGGGGTCTGCTAAGCCGGCACCGCAATTATCTCCAGAAGATCAACAAAGACAAGAAAAAATCTTCAAAAACTTTTATCCATCTTATAGTGTAAATAAGGGTTATCGTCCAGGGGAACTTGTTATGTATACGACAATTGACCATGAACACCCATCACATTTGCATATGGTAAAGTACGGTAAGTCACTAATGTATTCATATGGTGATCCGGTTAATGTGCATTACTTTACTCAAGATGGTCATTATCACTTGGTTAAACTAGGTTTGAATAAGGATAATGATGAAGTTCACGGCTTTTATGTAGAGCCTAATACTTTTATTGCAATGGAAAGTGTGAAGAGAGCAACTGGATTTTCTCAAATTAGTGTCACGTTACCGTCATCATCTTCGAATGAAATTTTGATTCCGAAAAAGGAGCAATTAAAAAAGATGTTTCCACAGCAACAAGCATTAATTGAACGCTTGTCGGCAGACAATTGATTTTATAAATTATAGCCCCCAGATAGTAAGTTTTTGCGTAAGTACCGAATAACAACACGTATTGAAAAAAAGCGTCATGCACGACATCGGTTTTGATGTTACGCATGACGCTTGCTTATTTTAAATATGACATTGAGCCTGGGCCTCTTTTGCCCATGGTAAAAAGCCCTCAAGATCTTTGTTTTCACGATTCGGTAAGTGATCAAACAGATACTTGAAGTATTTATAGATGTTCAAATGATTCATTTTAGCTGTGCCGACTATCGTGTAATATACGGCACTAGCCTGGGCGCCACGAATGCTTTTCGCAAAAAGACTATTTTTACGAATTAACGTTGATGGCCGAATGGCCTGTTCCACTGGATTATTGGTCAATGGAACTTGGCCATTTTCAAAAATCCGATAGACTCGTGACTTTAACGCTAACGCGTTTTGAATGGCATTCTTTAATTTGCCTAGGGGCCGCCGGGCCTGACTAATGTAGTCATAAAATGAATCTAATAATAGCCTGATTCTTTTCCTTCGCTCTGCGGCTTTTTCTTCTTGAGTATGATATACTAAGTGCTTTTCCGTATGGAAAACCGACCTTAATAATGATACTGCCTGTTGGGCAATCGAAGATTTGGCAGGGCGATTATCTATGTCCTAAAAACAGGTTGTCAATGGCGACAAGTTCCAAGTGATTTTCCTGAATGGCATTCCGTCTATAATTACTACAAGCTTTGGTCTGCATCGCCTTTTGTCACA
>NZ_JAMSKY010000036.1:0-4947 GCF_023806745.1 Lactiplantibacillus sp. B652
GCTAGATAAATGTCGGCGCCTTTGGAAAAATTGCGAACGACATCTTAGTACTAGTCACCAAATGGTTGTTTTAGCTTATTTGATTGTGATGCTCAAAAGATATTAGACAGGTTCTAACATTTTAGCCATGGTAGATTGTAAAATTATTTGGGTCTAGAATTTTTGGTGTTGGAAAGTATTTCCATTCCAAAAGTACTAGGCCCTAATTTAAAAAGCCATTGATAATGGATCAAAAGCGACCAATAGGGTATACCCTAATGGCCATATGATCTAATTTGGTCCTATTCTTCTTTAAAATAAAACAAAGCTTCAAATTTCTTGTCCAGAGCAAGACATAAAAACAGTGCCAATTTTGCTGACAGTACAAATTCACCAGTCTCGATATTGCTGATTGTTTGGCGTGAAACCCCAACTAACTTCGCTAGTTGGGGTTGATTCAGACTCTTTTCTGCTCGCGCAACTTTTAAGTGATTTTCTAAAATTATGTTTTTCAAGACAACTTCTACCCTCCAATTACCACAAGCCATGCAGTGTAGAAGACCGCTACGATTAGGAAGAACGACGTCAGAATAGATGCCAGAGAGTGTTTCTGGATGACTTGTGCTATTTCAACGCCTAACCTGCCAAGTAAAATCAAAAAGAACACATCACTAAGAGGTTCATGCCGAAATAACCGGATAATTAGCATGAAGAGTAAAACCAGCGAGTAAAATCCAAATATAATACTTTGACTTTTTAAAATGGTATTCCTTTTCCCTTCATCATCCTTTGCCAGTTGAGCTGCTTTTAATATTTTGTTTTTATCCATTGTAGCGCCTCTATTGTCAAGTAAACTAGTCAACACTAGACTTTGTGGAGGAATAAAAGTAATAATGATCTTAGCCATTCAGTCTAAGTAATCAGACTATTTGAGCGCTTGTTAAAACATATCTAACTAGTTTGCTTTACAAACCAGTTAGATATGTTATGCATACTAATATGCAATGCAAAGTAGTGAAGAAGGTGATTACTTGTCCCAATCAGATATTTCCAGCCAAATGCTTAAAGGTATTTTCCAAGGGTGTTTGCTACTTCTAATTAATCATCAACCTTATTATGGTTATGCAATTAGCCAAGAACTTTCAAAATATGGCTTTACAGACGTTCCTAAGGGGACAATTTATCCACTGCTGATGAATATGGAGAGAAAAGGGCTGATTGTCGGTAAAACTAAGCCTTCCAAAGAGGGCCCACAACGAAAATATTACTATATAACCAGCACTGGGAAGCAAGCTCGAAAAACCTTTCTAACTCAATGGGCTAATCTCTCAATCAACGTTAATGACCTAATCAACGAAAGAAGGAACGACCAATGAATAGCGATAATTTGATCAAAGCTAACAACCTGCTTCGCAAAAAATTGACCTCTGAAAATCAAAAGTATTATGAAGATTTGCTAACTTATATCCGTGGGAAGTCAACCTTTAATCGAGAAAAGGACGTTGAACAGCTTTTGTTAGAAATCCTACATGATTTAATTGACGCTCAAAACAATGGTCAAAACGCAGAAGACTATTTTGGAAAAAATCCACAAACATTAGCTGATGAAATCCTCCAAACATTACCCAAATCATTCTTTGAAACATTTAAACTAGCTTGTTACATCTTGATTGGTTATGTCCTTTTATTTGCCACTCCCAATATCGTATTACCAACATCAAATTTAGATTTTGGTAAACTGATTATTCTCGGCACAATTAGCTTTGTTTTTTCACTCGTAGTCTTGTGGTTAATTGGACAAGAAACTTATCAAAAAAACAAGTTGATAAAATTGGCCAGCTACGTGCTTGGAACAATTACTTTCGCTGGTATCGTTATTGGCAGCGTCTTCTTAAAAACGCCGCTTGCGATTAGTTTACCCGGCTGGTATGGGATTGGAACCATTCTCGTTTTGCTTACCATCACAACAATGATTTATACAGCTGAGCGTAAACGGCTACCGTTTCTAATCATTGTTTATATTTTTATTGTGATTGATTCTCTACTTGGAATTGGTGCCCGAATTCCTGGCCTCTCCGTTTTTCTAACCCAACCAGTTCCTAAATCAACAGCACTATGGGTACTAGTGATTGGAGGACCGATCGTCGCACTCATTTGTGGGTTTGGCTCTTGGTGGTATTTAAAAAAGCATGAAAATTTGTGACGTAACAAATAAAGATGAGCAGTAACTGTTCGACACATATTTTTCCTGTATAATTAAAACTTGTAGAGAAGTTAAGGCGGTGGCTATTTCCGATCGGAGGTGGTGCTTATGGTGTTAAACCTTTAAAGCCCATAAATCCTAACGAAAGGAGTAGCCTATGTGTCCGTTGCGGACGCTTTACAATTAATGCTGGCTTTCGGTACGTTTATCGTAGCCTTGATCGCATTAATTGTTGAGCTGATCAAAAGTCAGCAAAAAAAATAATCCGTCTTAGCTTTGGCGAGCAGATGGATTATTTTTAGTCTAATCTATTAAGTTTGCCACCGTCTTAAACGGCTCTACATGGGAAGCCCTGTTATCAGCGGGGCTTCCTTTTTCTGTCTACATTATAGCATGACTATAACTGACTTTCGACTATTTTTAATGTAGTTTCTCAAGGACTAGAGAAACTTAGTTTGCTCTTAAAAACATGTATGAGCAATCGCCATAACACTATATATAGTGTTATAATCTAATATAAAAACAACATATAGTAATCAGAAGGTGTAATTCTTGGTTCAAGAGAAACACAACAAATTATTGAGCGCCATAATTTCGATTGGGCTTTTAAGCTTTTTAGGAATAGTTGTTGAAACAGCGTTAAACATTACCTTCCCACAATTAACAAGATATTTTTCTATACCTATCAGTCAAGTCCAATGGTTGACTACTGGATACATGTTAGTCTCAACTAGTTTGATTCCATTTGGCTCCTTCTTGTTAAAACGCTTTCGCGTGATAACCTTATTTAGAATCTCATGCTTAAGCTTTTTAGTTGGTACATTGATTGCCAGCTTTGCCAACAGCTTTAATTTAGTTTTGCTAGGCCGGTTATGTCAGGGAATTGCTGATGGAATCGCGTTACCGTTGATGTTTGCTGTCATACTAAATCAAGTACCAAAGAAAAAAGTTGGTACTTTTATGGGGATAGGCAGTCTAGTTATTGCCTTTGCGCCAGCCGTTGGCCCCATATATGGCGGTATAATTCAGGACACATTAAATTGGCATTTTCTGTTTATAATTTTAATACCAATTATTACGGTTACTTGGCTGATTGGTGAGCTTAGTATTGAACAAAGATCACCAGTTCATTACGTTTCCTTCGATTTACGTGGGGGCATTTGCTTAGCCATCTTTTTGACAACGACGTTGATATTTATTGTTAATTTAACCGCTAATAGTAACTCTTTTAAATTGAATTTGTTTTTACTAGGAACAGCTTTCTTTAGTGGCTTGTTTTTCCTTCTTAATGAGAAAAATAAGAACCATAAATTGTTGGAATTAGCTCTTTTTAAAAACAAACGTTTTTTGCAGTTGTTAAGTGCCTTTTTTTTGTTGCAATTCAGTTCTTTGAGTATGTCCTACTTAATCCCCAATGTGCTACAAATACTTTTTGCCCAGTCACCTGGCTTGGCAGGATTTCTAATTGCTCCTGCCGCTGTGATTGATGCAGTACTGTCAGTGGTTGCGGGGATTATTTACGATAAAACTGCGCCCCGTTTACCAATTATAAGTGGTTGTACAATAATTGGACTGACCTTTTTGGGCGCCAACCTATTTACGCCAAGTATTGGCGGGCTAATTTTAATATATATGCTTTTTATGGTGGGACTGAGCTTTAGCTACAGTAACATCATGACCTATAGTTTGTCTCAACTACCTGCTAGTTTAGTAAATGATGGTAACTCGATTTACATGACCGTTCAAGCTTATTCAGGAGCGGTTGGAATTGCAATATCGTCGTCCATCGTTTCTTTGCTACAGAAGCAACAGAAAAGTGTAATTTTGGGGACAAGATGGGGATTATCAATCAATTTCTTGATTTTACTTTTGGTTGCAGTATTCACGCTTTCCCTATGCCTGATAGCTTTAAAAAATAAAGTGACTAAAGGAGATAAAGATTAATGAGTTTAGATGATATAAAATCGTTTTCTAAGGGAAATATGGCTTTTGATCCAACCGGGCATGATTTTCTTCATGCCCAAAGAGTTGCTAAGCTAGCTCAAAGAATATATATAAACGATTTTAAAAAAGATGAAACCGATATTGGTCTGTATATTGTGAAAGCAGCTAGCTATTTGCATGACACCATAGACGAAAAAGTCACTGCGGATAAAGAGAATAGACTGAGGGAAGTACGAATTATACTTGATCATGAGAATATTACAACTCCGACTAGAGAAGACATTTTAGATATTATTCAGCATATGTCATATGCGGACAACCTTGAACACCATTACCAGCTTTCTAACGAAGGTAAATGTGTTCAGGACGCTGATAGACTTGATGCACTAGGTGCAATCGGCATAGCACGTGCATTTGCTTACGGCGGGCACGCTGGACAAGAAATATACGATCCCAAAATATTAGTGAAGAAAATCAAAACACACGATGATTATCGCCATCACAAAAGTACAACCATCAATCACTTTTATGAAAAGCTGCTGAAATTAGCAGGTTCAATGAATACCAGAATGGGAAAGCAAGAAGCCCGTCGTCGAACAAAGTATATGCGTGATTTCTTATCTGAATTCCAAATGGAAACAGGTGTAAAAGATGAGACATAATGAGTATCTATTAGATAAATCGTATTTCGAAAAAGTCGCTGTACTTTTTAATAAAGGACAGTCTGATCCCCTGCTAGGTGAGGCCATGTGAACATGGAATAATCTTCAGGAAGGTTTCACAGTCAATGAGCGTCTTCCAGACACTCTCGTTGATGTTGC
>NZ_JAMSKY010000037.1:0-4776 GCF_023806745.1 Lactiplantibacillus sp. B652
GACTGATGAGATCCTAGCAGCACTTGAACTAATTAATCAACGACCATTAAAAATACATCATCAACAGACTGCCATTGAAAGATTCCGGGCTTGTTCGGATTAAACTTGTAATTTGCCTTATCAAAATAATAAGTGGCAAATAAAAATAGTCCAATTTATTGACTTCTGAGCAATCCATACCAGTGTAGATTTATTAAAATTGTTACCAAAAAAACGCGTGTAGTTTGCTTACAGGGAATATTGGTCATAACTTAATACGATTTCTTCAGTCAATTAACTATATAACATTTTGGCTAATATAAGAAAGCTTTACCAAAAGTGCCACCATTTTTTATCGCTTCTATTTCTATACACGTCCTCTTCTGAGGTATTATTTTGTTGTTTCTGAAATGTCCCAGAAGTTTCAAGTAAATCACTTGTTTTTTGAATATGGGCTTTTAACTCTCTATTTTCTTCTACAGTTGTTAATTGTAGTTGTTGTTGCTGATCTATTAATTTTGTTAGATGCTCTATTTGTTGGTCTTTGGCAGCAAGCTGTTTGTCACGTTGAGACTTTAAATCTGCTACTTCTCTTCTTAGAGTAGCGATTAGCTCATTATTTTCTTCGCTAGTCTTTGTCTCTTTTTTGCTACCTGTTTGTTGGTTATTTGCTACCAAAGGCTTTGCTACCTTATCTCTAATAATCCTTTCAGCTGTAAGGCTAATCATGTTTGTACCTTGACGATCTTTTTGTCGGTTCTTTGTTGGTAGCCTTTGGTAGTGATATTGAATAGTCTGCTTGGAGACCTTCAATTCATTAGCAAGTTCTCTAATGGTTTTAGGCATGATTGCCAAACCCCTTTCGGAGTTCGGCAAGTACTTCTTGTCTTGCCTGATCTCTGATTTTTTTATCATGTTCAATCTGCTTTTCAGCCAATGCTTGTTTTTCAGTTGTTCCTAAAGGTAAGCATTTAACTTTGTCAATTGCACGCCACTTTTCTTTATCTGATAATTCATCATTGTGCTGAATGTTAAAGAGTTTTTGACGTTCATCTTGAAATTTTCCTTGAGAAAAATCATTGGCATCTTTCTTTTCAGGTTTCCAAGTAAAAGTATAACCAATCACTGGTTTCCCACGACCTTTACCATATTTTTTTCGTATAGTTAGGCCTCTAAACAAAGGGGTTAGTTCTTCCTTAATTGGGCGAATAACCCTAGATTCAACGTTCGCAGGCTTACTCCAATAGCTTTGTGGAATATCTAGTAGTTCAAAGAAATCATTTTTAGAAAAATAAGCATAACCAGTGGTTCGGAATTGTTTAAGCATACGAAAAGTTGTTTTTGCGTAACTACTCTTTAAATCTCGGAACTCTGTCAAAGCATAACGAACCCAACTTTCGAGATTATTTAGAAGTTTCAACGCTTTGGGATAAATTTGAATATCAACATAAGGAACGTCTGCAGATCCCTTAATTTCAAATCGAGTGAACATGACAAAAATCTCTCTATCAAGACCATCTTTACTTCGAGAGCCAAATCTAAGACCTAGTATTTTTTGATATGTACTTTGTATGTCATCAATAAACCGATTATTTGCGGTTGGCTTATAGGCACTTAACTCTTTTAACTGATCAAAGGTAAATCTAACAGTATCATCACCTTTATCACGCATTCTAGAAACTACAGAAAAGAACAAGTTCATTTCTACAGGAGTAAACCTTCGCAAGGGGATTGTATTTAATTCAGGGTCATATTTGACTAATTCATTGCTCATAAAATAACCTCCTTGAATAATACTACCTTATTTGAATACAGGAGTAAATAAATGTAGTCGATAAACAGACAAAATGTAGTCGATAAACAGACAAAATGTAGTCGATAAACAGACAAAATGTAGTCGATAAACAGACAAAATGTAGTCGATAAACTTCTGTACGCCTTGGGGGAGTAAGGCGCAATAGGGGTCTAAAAGAGGTTTAAAAGAGGTTTATAAAAGAGGTTTAAAAGAGGCACCACTGTACAAGATCAAAATCTAAAACAAAAACACAAAGGAGTGAGCCAAAAAACAGGCTCACATTAAACTCCAGTCGCTATGCTCCTTGCGCCTCACTCTGTTCGTTGCCTAAAAGGTGTGGCAAGCCACGTTTATTCGGGCGCTGACGCCCCGAACCCCGTCCAAGCTGAACCAGCTTGACCGCTTTTTCACTCGCCGTTAGGCAGGAAAGCAAAGTTTCTATAAAACTTTGGCTTTCGCCATTTCAGTGTTAAGACTGGTTTAGAGCTGTCAATTCCTTATGCTCCCGCGCTACGCTCGTCCGCTACCATTGACAGCAAACAGTTAGTTTTTTTGAATCTTAACAAGAATCTAACTGCTATATTCGTTTTTAAGGGCCTTATTTCTCGTTTCTAGAGATTTTGAGACTGTTTATATATATTTATACCAAAGCAAAAATAAAAAGCCCTCAGCAGGCTTTTAGAGGGCTAAATAACGAAGCCAGGACGATTAATAATATCTTCTTGTCTTTTTTGCAAAACATAAGTATACAGGGAATCATACAAATTCTTTTTGATCTCGTCAGGTTCATTGAAAGAAGCTTCAAACAATTCTTGAATATCAACTTGCCAAGGATCAGCAAGCATTTCATCAATGGTTTTTAATACTTTCTTTTCGTCTATCTTAATTACTCCTAACATCAAAATAATGCTTTCAGTTTAAATTCACAGATCTTACAGCACCGTTATTCAAAATTTGTTACCAAGCTCATAAAGATTCTTTGCACAGAACGATTAAAAAAATTGGCTTAAAACAGTGGAATCTGCAATAGTTTTTAAGTATTTAAAACATAAAAATCTCAGTTAAGTGCAAACATAAATTGAATTAAAAATATGCTTAATTAAATAATGAAAAAAATTGATTGTATGGTTATCAGCAGACCTAGTGAAACGAGGTCAATGCGCACTTACACTCCACTAAAAATTAGTGGAGGTTTTATGCTTAAAATCTGTCTCAGAAGTTGCCTTCGGCAACAACTAAAAATCCAAAGAAAACTAACCAAAATCAATTTGATCTAACATAGTTTCGGTACTGGCTTGGTCTAAGCCTAAATAAGCTAAAGTCATCGCCTCACTGGAATGATTTAGCAAATTCATGACTAAGCCAATATTGTAATTGGATTGCGTATAAACGCGATAAGCCCCAGTTTTGCGCATAGTGTGGGTACCAAGGTAATTAATGCTTAAAAGATCGCCGACTTTGCTCATGATTTTATAGAACTGTTTTTCCGTAATATGCCGTTCTGGGTGTTGAATGGACGGAAAGAGCCATTCAGAATCCAGCTTATGATCAAGCAGCCATTGACGGTACAATAAGAGCTCTGTTTGAACAGGTTTAAGGTACAAGGTATTCGGTTTACCCGTTTTTCGGTCATGAATGAACGCATTTTGTTTAATAGAACCGTCCGGATTAAAAATATCGGTCTGTTTTAAGCGCATGACATCACTGACTCGCAACAGCGTCGCCTTGCCAACTTGAAAAACTGTATAGTTACGCCGGCCAGCTTTAAAGTTGTTGAGTAAGGTATCTTGCACCTCTTTGAGAACGTTTGAATCTTTGATAGGTAAGACAACCTGTTGCATAGTTTTAGCCCCTTTTCTTGAGATATTAAAGCAGTTATGTTATTATTTCTTGTAAGGAAAAAGTAAGGAGATGGTATTGTGAGTGCAGGTAATGTAACTAAGGTTAGCTCGAAGATCACAAGCAAAAATCAGATTACAATTCCTAAAACAGTACGTGAGCTGTTAAAAGTTCGGTCTACTGACACAATTGAATGGCAGATTGAGCCAAATGGTAGAGTAATGATTGTTCGTAGTAAACCTGATCTATGGCAACTTGTTGATGAACAGGAAAAAAAGTTCGGAAATCTCAGTACCACGGAATTTGATTGGGGTAAGGACATAGAAAGTGAAGACTTTGATTAATGAAATTAAAACAAGGCGCTATTTTGTGGATTAATTTAGATCCAGCCAAAGGAACTGAAACTAAGAAAAAGCGACCGTGTTTAGTTGTGAGCAACGATCACTATAATCGCTATTTTAATACGGTGCTAGTTGTACCAATCAGCACTTCTGACAAATATCGTACCCTAGAAAAGTATGCTAAATCGCCGTTATTTATCAGGATAGATAACGGGAAAATTCACGGAACAGCGCTCTTACAACATGTCCGCGCTGTCGATCCCACAAAACGATCAGATGGCGAAGTTGTGGCCACTTTATCCCAGCAAGAAATTAGTTCGATTAGTACAAAGGTCCAACAATTTTTCTGAAAAGCAGATGTTATTTATTTATAAAAGCAACAAAATAGCCCCCAATATCTACATTATAGATATTGGGGGTTATTCTTTCAATGTTTTCGAGGGGTGATTTGTTAATTATAGTCCCTAATATAGGGACAAAGCTTATTTGAAAGTTTTTCTCAAACACATCATGTATTTTAGACTGTGCCACTATTATTCTCTGTTATAGGCAGACCAGAAACGCCCTTTTTGTACATTTTATAAGTTCTTTTTTCAGTCAAACGTGCACGTTGTAACCGTCGTTTTTGCATTTTCCATCACCCCAAATCCTTAATCGCTTTTTCACTTTAATCATTTATTTATATATTTCATATTAATGATAAGTATACCGCTTTTACTAATAAACCACCTAATGATTATTGTGATTACAACAAAAAAATAAGTACCCACTCAAGACCATGCTGGTCAAGATGTGGCTACTTATTTAGTCGGTTATGATTGA
>NZ_JAMSKY010000038.1:0-4695 GCF_023806745.1 Lactiplantibacillus sp. B652
CTAGGAAAATATCGGCGCCTCTGGCGCAATTGTGAGCGAAAGCTGAACACCAGTAAGATGATGATTAGCTTAGCCTTCCTGCGAATACTCTTGAAAAGATTCTAAACACGTTCTTATTACCTACAATATCTTAGGCACCAGCCATCGCGAATTGACTAAACAAATTAGTGCCAAATTGCAACATTACTAAGATTGCAATTACCACCACCAGGTTAGTGACAACCTCGTGTAATTTCGTCTTTGCCCGAAAAATATTCTCAACCAGCAAATAACCTAAACCAATCGTTAAAAGCGCAAATCCTAATAACACGATGGTCTTATAAAGGATGCCCATTTCACCAACATTAAAATTAGCAAAAAAACCAAACAGTTTTAAAACCGCCATAAACACACTCTCTAAAGCTTGCGCCGTGTGATACAGGCCTAATAAAATCCACCCATTGACCGTCCCAATAATCTTCTGAACCGCTAAAATATCCGTGTGTAACACATTATGCCATTCTAAATAAAACTTTATTACTCTAGCCGTATTAGTCCCTTCTCCACCTCCAAAAAGCTTATCAATTAACTGATTATTATTAAGCAATGCTTCGGGCACTTGATACCCGGACGCTAGTACCACTAACCACTGAAAAAACGTTGTCATAACCAAACCCCTCACTTTCGATTTACAGTTAGCTTACCTACTGCTCATCAAAAGCAAGCAACACTACTCAACTGATAATGGCCGAATATTCCCGGCTTAAAACCCGCCTAGGCGGAGTAGCTTGAATCGTGATCATGCGTCTCACGTGAGAAGTTAGTTCTAAACGGTTTGGAGGCGACGGGACGACTAATAACTAAATAACACCCTAATCTAGCCCAGTTAACACCCAGCAGGCCTGCCCAGTCCCCAACCAAGAAACCCGTGTCCAGAACTATAGATACGTAATGGCATTTTAGAACACTAAATTCTAACCCGTATCTAGCAAATTCAATTGGGCATTGCGATGATGATCTTGGCGAGCATCAAGGCTCAATTGTTGTAGCGCCACTAATTCTTCTGAGGGTTCTAATAACCGAGCAACCGTTATCCAATAGTTTAATCGCTGTTGGCGTTGTAACCTCATCGCATGTTGTAACAAGCTACTACGAGTCGCAAACTTCGTTGCTTGCCGACCGCTACCTTTTTCACGATAAACTAAGCCTTGATCAATTAGATCTTTCAGGGCCTTGGTTAGACTACCTAAGCAAATATTTAATTCTTGGGAAATGTGCCGTAAAGACGTTTTGGTAAACCAATTATTGTCCTGGAAAATTCTTTGGTTAAAGTAAGCCATAAGATCTGCTTGCCATTCATGGACATGACTATTAACGCGTTCTGAACGTGGCTTCGCATACTTGTACCAGGTCGTTTGCGAACGCTGCAAATAAACTCGCCTGTCAGCATCGGGAACCCAAGTTTCTAGCAACGCATTCACATATTCACGACTGGCCGCATGGAACTGACCTGAATAAGCATCATTAATTACTTTTTGAACGTGCTGTGTCGCCAGCGGGTGGGTAAGATTACTGTTAAACTCGTCCAAAATGTCAAAACACTGGGCTTGTAACACGTTTGAAGAATAACAAGCTAAGGCCAGCGTGAAGATTGTATTGTGCCGACCATAGCCCACGTTTTGATCAATGTCCGTTTGGTTAATTAAGGCTTGAAACCACGGTTGGTCAACCTGGCGACTAGTCCACCGAGCATAAAAAGACCGTTGAGTAGTTTGGGGCTTAATTTGGTGCTGATCATTCGCAAAATTAATACTCCAAGTCATTAAAGCTTGGAAGTCAACCGTCATTTTGGGCTCAAAGTATTCAATATTGTCCGGCCGCGGAACTCTGAAAACACCAAAGCTGTTGCAGGTCACATCAACCGCCGGCAATTTTTGCGCGTAGTATTGCTTTAACGACTTAGCAATGGCTTTAGCAGCCCTGACGGCTGGCAATTGACCATTGGCATGACGACGGACGAAAACCGGCCTATCAAAGACGTAGTAGATATGATAGCCCTTGGTAGTCGCCAAAATTAAGGTTGGAAGAAACTGTACGTCCAACATCGCCGTGTCCCAAACCTCGGCAAACTTTGCTTGGCGCTCCTCAGCGTCACGGTAGTCAACATCAACCACTAACGTATTGATCTGACTTAAATTTTGTTCCTTAGCCCCTTTTACATAATGCTTAGTCGCATCTGTATAGGTAAGATAATTAAAAACATTGGGCGTCCAATGCGTGCTGTTAGTATAGTTATCATAGACTGCTTCTTTGGAGGTATAAATCGTCCCCCAGCTTTTCGCCATTTGGCCTTTACTACGATACATGGCAATCGCACCTTGCTTATTTTGTTGCCCCGAAACCGATTTTTCTAACTTCAAGACGTTACTGTTACTATGCCGGGCTTTAGTTTCCCGTAACCCTTGATGCAAAATCAAATCAATCGCTTGTTGTGCTGTTTTCGTCGTTGACATACTGCTCACCCCCTACTAAAAAAGAACGCCGTAGCGTTCTTAGTCATCATTTTTATGTATTAAAAACAAACGTTCAAACACTAGATTTTTAAGCAATCGCTCCAGTTAACGTGGCTACTTGGTATTTAAACCCCAACTTGGCTCTTAGGGCGGTCAAATTCATCAAACTGCATTCTTGCCAAACATAACTGGCACGAGTACAATTAACTCATTCGTTGATAGTTCTATGAGTTCCCGTGGCTTAGACCCCACGGGGATTTTTTTGTTTATTTAATTTTTAATTGGGATTAGCTTAACAGGTCTCAACAAACATGGAGCACTTCTCCCTCTAGGCTTAACTACACAAAAAGCAGATTAAGCCGCCCACTGGGGTAACTTAATCTGCTTTAACTAAACCTATGTATGCGTTTAACTCGACTTTTCGACTGGCATATTCCTAATAGGTTTAGTATAATATTCCTATCAGGCAACTAGAGTTGACTGCTTTTAGTAGTTCACATCCTAGCTAGCCATCTATAAAAGACGAGCGTTAAAGGCGATCAAGTAGCCTTGGTACTTGATTTGCTGTTTTGAAGGTTACTTCCAATAGCCTTCAAAACAACGCTTTTTTTATTTATCTTTATATTTAATGATACTGTAGGAATGAACAAAAGTAAAGTCAAATCAACTAAATATATTTTTGACAATTCGCAATATATTTAGTATTCTTAATATATTGAATATATCTAGTATATTTAAATTACTGAATATATCAAATATACTTAGGAGGTTTCTTAAATTGAAAAAGGGCCGTGTTGTAGTATTAACAAACTTAAAAGGCGGAGTCGGTAAAACAACAGATACAGATCTATTAGCGATAGTAGCCAGTAAGCCATCATTATTCAATCAGAAAGTTCTTTTAATCGATGTCGACTTACAAGCGAATACTACTAATAACATCAAAAGAACCTTTAACGTAAATCAATTTCCACAATCATTTGTAAAAGCTGCTCAAACTGGAACTTTAAAAAATGCAATTATGCCTTTAACTGAAAACTTAGACATAATTGCAGGGTCAATTGCCGAACACGAATTAGTGGACTCGATAATTGATAATTCTAAAAACAAACGTGAACGGTATTTTTATTTCAAAAAAATGGTCGATGAAATCCGTCCAAAGTATGATTACATTTTTTTCGATGTAGCTCCGTCTACCGATTCAGTAGTGGACGCAATAATAATGGTTACTGATTATATTATTGCTGTACAAGAAGTAAAAAGAATGGCAATGGAAGGCACAAGTAATTTCATTAGCAATTATTTACAACCCATGTTGAATAACTTCCCAAACGAAGCAAAGTTTCAAGTAGCTGGCATATTACCTGCATTACTTTCCTCCAGAAAAAAGACACAACTTTTAAATTACAAAAAAACTGTTGCGCGTTACGGTGAAGATAATGTTTTTCACACTATTGTTAAAAATCACGACCGACTTGAAGCATTTGGAGAAAATGGCTTTTCATTAAACGATTACAATGACAGAAAAATGTTTGCTTTATTTGCAGATTTGTTTACCGAATTAGAATTGAGAATTGAATCATTTGAAAAAACTGGAGATGTTAAAGACTTTCGATATGAATCACATTATTTTGATTCAATGACTAATACTACATTACCAGCTGGGAAGGAGATACAATTAGATGGGATTGCTGAATAGAGATAATATCGATTCAAAACCTAAAATTGATGTTAGAAACGAACCAACGAAAATAGATGATGACGCCAAAATCACTTATGGCGAAAAAGGTTTTAAGGCCAAGGATCGAAAACCTGTACAGGTTGATCCACCAGTATTAGAACTCATTCAAAACCTAAGTTACGCTAAAGATATGCCAATGTATAAAGTTGTAGATGTTGCAATGAATGCTTATTTAGCAACATTAACTGCTTCGGAAAGAGCAATCTATGATATGAGGCGGAAAAAATAAATACATTTAATATACTAAGTATATTAAATGTATTAAATATATTTAGTATACTTTTATTTAATTTCTATTTTACCCTCCTTACAGGAGAGCGTAAAATATCTTGTGTAAATGCATAAAAGATTTCTGAATTGTATAGAAATAGGGAATGCCTTCCCTTATGATATTTAGTAATCACAGAAAACATCACAGGAGGCATTCCCCATGAATGAACTTACCACAGAAATTATCGCTGCACT
>NZ_JAMSKY010000039.1:0-1689 GCF_023806745.1 Lactiplantibacillus sp. B652
TTGATTTTGAATCAAGAGCAAAACATTTGCGAAGTCAATTCGCTAGCAAATAAATTTTAGTACAACATTAAATGAGCTTTTTAGAACTCATCATTAATTTGAGAGTTTGATCCTGGCTCAGGACGAACGCTGGCGGCGTGCCTAATACATGCAAGTCGAACGAACTCTGGTATTGATTGGTGCTTGCATCATGATTTACATTTGAGTGAGTGGCGAACTGGTGAGTAACACGTGGGAAACCTGCCCAGAAGCGGGGGATAACACCTGGAAACAGATGCTAATACCGCATAACAACTTGGACCGCATGGTCCGAGTTTGAAAGATGGCTTCGGCTATCACTTTTGGATGGTCCCGCGGCGTATTAGCTAGATGGTGGGGTAACGGCTCACCATGGCAATGATACGTAGCCGACCTGAGAGGGTAATCGGCCACATTGGGACTGAGACACGGCCCAAACTCCTACGGGAGGCAGCAGTAGGGAATCTTCCACAATGGACGAAAGTCTGATGGAGCAACGCCGCGTGAGTGAAGAAGGGTTTCGGCTCGTAAAACTCTGTTGTTAAAGAAGAACATATCTGAGAGTAACTGTTCAGGTATTGACGGTATTTAACCAGAAAGCCACGGCTAACTACGTGCCAGCAGCCGCGGTAATACGTAGGTGGCAAGCGTTGTCCGGATTTATTGGGCGTAAAGCGAGCGCAGGCGGTTTTTTAAGTCTGATGTGAAAGCCTTCGGCTCAACCGAAGAAGTGCATCGGAAACTGGGAAACTTGAGTGCAGAAGAGGACAGTGGAACTCCATGTGTAGCGGTGAAATGCGTAGATATATGGAAGAACACCAGTGGCGAAGGCGGCTGTCTGGTCTGTAACTGACGCTGAGGCTCGAAAGTATGGGTAGCAAACAGGATTAGATACCCTGGTAGTCCATACCGTAAACGATGAATGCTAAGTGTTGGAGGGTTTCCGCCCTTCAGTGCTGCAGCTAACGCATTAAGCATTCCGCCTGGGGAGTACGGCCGCAAGGCTGAAACTCAAAGGAATTGACGGGGGCCCGCACAAGCGGTGGAGCATGTGGTTTAATTCGAAGCTACGCGAAGAACCTTACCAGGTCTTGACATACTATGCAAATCTAAGAGATTAGACGTTCCCTTCGGGGACATGGATACAGGTGGTGCATGGTTGTCGTCAGCTCGTGTCGTGAGATGTTGGGTTAAGTCCCGCAACGAGCGCAACCCTTATTATCAGTTGCCAGCATTAAGTTGGGCACTCTGGTGAGACTGCCGGTGACAAACCGGAGGAAGGTGGGGATGACGTCAAATCATCATGCCCCTTATGACCTGGGCTACACACGTGCTACAATGGATGGTACAACGAGTTGCGAACTCGCGAGAGTAAGCTAATCTCTTAAAGCCATTCTCAGTTCGGATTGTAGGCTGCAACTCGCCTACATGAAGTCGGAATCGCTAGTAATCGCGGATCAGCATGCCGCGGTGAATACGTTCCCGGGCCTTGTACACACCGCCCGTCACACCATGAGAGTTTGTAACACCCAAAGTCGGTGGGGTAACCTTTTAGGAACCAGCCGCCTAAGGTGGGACAGATGATTAGGGTGAAGTCGTAACAAGGTAGCCGTAGGAGAACCTGCGGCTGGATCACCTCCTTTCTAAGGAATATTACGGAAACCTACACAT
>NZ_JAMSKY010000039.1:1787-3468 GCF_023806745.1 Lactiplantibacillus sp. B652
ACCGCGTTTTTTGAGTTTTTTATTGAAGTTTAATTATCGCTAAACTCATTAATCGCATTTACCGTTAGGTAAATGAGGTTAAGTTAACAAGGGCGCATGGTGAATGCCTTGGCACTAGGAGCCGATGAAGGACGGGACTAACACCGATATGCTTCGGGGAGCTGTACGTAAGCTATGATCCGGAGATTTCCGAATGGGGCAACCCAGCAGTTTTAATCAACTGTTACCACTAGATGAATTCATAGTCTAGTTGGAGGTAAACGCTGTGAACTGAAACATCTCATTAGCAGCAGGAATATAAAGAAATTTCGATTCCCTAAGTAGCGGCGAGCGAACGGGGAACAGCCCAAACCAAAGTGCTTGCACTTTGGGGTTGTAGGACTGAACATTTGAGTTACCAAAGAACTTGATAGTCGAAGGATTTGGGAAAATCCGCCATAGATGGTGATAGCCCAGTAGATTAAATCAAATTCTCTCAGTTCAGGATCCTGAGTACGGCGGAACACGTGAAATTCCGTCGGAATCCGGGAGGACCATCTCCCAAGGCTAAATACTACCTAGTGACCGATAGTGAACCAGTACCGTGAGGGAAAGGTGAAAAGCACCCCGGGAGGGGAGTGAAATAGTTCCTGAAACCATGTGCCTACAATAAGTCAGAGCGCGTTAATGCGTGATGGCGTGCCTTTTGTAGAATGAACCGGCGAGTTATGATCCCGTGCAAGGTTAAGACTAAAAAGTCGGAGCCGTAGCGAAAGCGAGTCTGAAATGGGCGATTTGAGTACGAGGTTATAGACCCGAAACCAGGTGACCTATCCATGTCCAGGTTGAAGGTGCGGTAAAACGCACTGGAGGACCGAACCCGTGTAAGTTGAAAATTGCTGGGATGAGGTGTGGATAGCGGTGAAATTCCAAACGAACTTGGAGATAGCTGGTTCTCTCCGAAATAGCTTTAGGGCTAGCCTCGGATTAAGGATCATGGAGGTAGAGCACTATTTGGACTAGGGGCCCGTCTTGGGTTACTGAATTCAGATAAACTCCGAATGCCATTGATTCATGTCCGGGAGTCAGACGATGAGTGATAAGATCCACCGTCGAAAGGGGAACAGCCCAGACCATCAGTTAAGGTCCCTAAATGTATGCTAAGTGGAAAAGGATGTGGAGTTGCATAGACAACTAGGATGTTGGCTCAGAAGCAGCCACCATTTAAAGAGTGCGTAATAGCTCACTAGTCGAGTGATCCTGCGCCGAAAATGTACCGGGGCTAAGCATACTACCGAAACCATGGATGCGACCATTAGGTCGCGTGATAGGAGAGCGTTCTAAGGGCGGTGAAGCAAGATCGTGAGGACTTGTGGAGCGCTTAGAAGTGAGAATGCCGGTATGAGTAGCGAAAGATAGGTGAGAATCCTATCCACCGAATGACTAAGGTTTCCTGGGGAAGGCTCGTCCTCCCAGGGTTAGTCGGGACCTAAGTCGAGGCCGAGAGGCGTAGACGATGGATAACAGGTTGAGATTCCTGTACTAGTTAAGTGCGTTTGAGCAATGGAGGGACGCAGGAGGCTAAGATGTGCATTCTGTTGGATTAGAATGTCCAAGCAGTAAGTCTTGTGGAGAGTCAAATGCTTTTCACTTTAAGGACAAGCTGTGATGGGGAGCGAAATTTAGTAGCGAAGCGTCTGAT
>NZ_JAMSKY010000003.1:0-380565 GCF_023806745.1 Lactiplantibacillus sp. B652
ACTCGCTTTCAATTGGTTTTGGTCGACTTAATTGTAGCACAGGACGATATGTCCTTTTGTTGTACATAAAAATAGTGTTGATGGATATTATCTATCAACACTAAATATCATAGACCCTAAATAACTGACCATATTGATTTATGCTTTAGAGCTTATTTCCAATACAAAAAGAGTGTACTAAGCTTCTCGGCTTTTGAGGAAGTTTAGAGACATTTGGTTAAATATGAGGTAGAAAACAATGACTAAGAAATTTCATCGCGCTTTTGGTGTGTATGGCATTATCGGAAATGATGAAGGTTTGGTGGTAATTAAGAAAAACGGCGGGCCTTATATCAATAGATTTGACTTGCCAGGTGGTAGTCTAGAAGATGGGGAAGGGTTGCAGTCCGCCATTGTGAGAGAAATCAAGGAAGAGACAGGATTAGAGCCAGATAAATTGACACAGTTAGGAGTTACAAGTTTCAAATATCCGTGGTCTTATGAACGTTGGCGTTATAATCAACATATCTGTGTCTTCTATGAAGTTGTTAGTAGTACAGGTGATTTAAACTATTCTGTCTCCCAATTTATTGGTCAGGACTCTTTGGGTGCGGTCAGAATACCTTTAGAGAAACTTACAATTGAAAATTCGTCGCCGTTAGTATTGAAAGCAAAGGATTTTTTACAAAAGCAACGGATTTTTGATCCTATTGATTGGACTTATGATGAATGGAAAGTATTAAAAAGGTCAGTTTTTTGAGTCGTAATAAATCAGTTTTAATAAAATACAAAGGTTCTACAATAGCGTTTGGAGGAGAGGCGTATTCTAAATATCTCAAAAGCCGAGAAGTTTAGAATACGTTTTTTATTGAGCGTAAGCTGTCAAGAATAAAGCATGGAATCAGTGATTTGCAGCACACGTTATAACAGCCAGGACCTCATCTTGACCTAGATTTTGGCTTGAACCCATTACAATGGTAATAACCGTAAAATGAAACGTCCATATGGCCGAATAAATATCGTATAATGCAGTTGCACAGCAGCAGGCTAAATCGGTTAAACTTGATTTTAAAACAATCTGTGAGCCCCCTGATAGGCTAATAACGTATGATTCTGAGTCGAAGCATAATCATGTTAGTGCATTCTGGTCAATAATTATCATGTATTAGTGTTAAAAATTCGCTATGCAAGTGATCGCACATAATTGGCGATTTAAATAATTAGTCAAAAAAAGCCGCTGCACGCTAGCAACGACTTTTAGCCATAATTGAACTATGATTTTAATGAACGGACGAATGAATACCGGCTTTCATGGTAACCATAATCTGAGTTCATATATTTGGCGAAAGGTTTGAAGGATTCACTCCGTAACCAAACGGCATACTCAGAATCACTGTGCCAGTTTGTGACGATCACAAAAGCTGCGTCGTTCTTGGATTTACGAAGAATCCAAAAGTGCTTGAGGCCATCGGGTTTGTTGTAATCATGCCGGAAACTGCTGAATTTTGAATTGAAGACCTTTTGTTCCTCAACGGGTAGGTCGATGAAAATAAAGCTGGTCATTCCGTGCCAATCTGCAGTTCCTTTTGAAAGCAAGACATCATATGTGACTGGACTGGAGAAGACCGTTTCTTCACCAGTCAAATCGAGTAACATGTACCGGTCTTCAGTTGCATTAGCTTGCATCAGTAGCAAGTCGCGATCGGCGTTTTGTTGTTGGATCATGGTAAGAATTTTACGCGTCCCAAATGTTGCTGAAATCTTTCCACTCATCAATATCACTCCTTAGTTATTACACTTATTATTATACGTTTTTTTCAAAATAATTGAAAATATGTTAAGTTGTTAGTTTCATTTTTTCGTCAGCCTAGTTTAGAATAGGGTGGAAAGATAAAATTGAAGGGAAGAGTGAAGATGAAACTAACTGTGCTTGGTTACTATGGTGGGTATCCATATGATGGGGTTGGGACGAGTTCTTACTTGATCACAGCGGGAGACTACCATTTGCTGCTTGATTGTGGCTCGGGTGCGCTGAACGCCTTAGAGGAAGTTTTAGACCCCATACAACTGGATAGTGTGCTTTTGAGTCATTATCACCATGACCATACTGCTGATGTTGGGGTATTACAATATTACTGGCAGCTTCGTCAGGGAAAACGCCACGTCCCAGTGTTACCAATCTATGGGCATACTGCCGATCCGTTAAACTTTGGCGCTTTAACTTGGGCTGGGGCGACGGAAGGCCGTGCTTATGATCCATCGACGGTTAATGAGATTGGGCCATTTGACGTTAGTTTCCTGCCGACGAAGCATCCGGTCCCAGCTTATGCCGTTAAGTTAGTCGAACGCGCGACGGGTCAAACGCTAGTCTTTTCTGCGGATACCGCCTATTTACCTGATTTAGCCAGCTTTGCGCAGGGTGCACAGTTATTAATGACTGATACGAACTTTGACGCACAAAAAACGGGTAAAATCTGGCACATGACCTCCGCACAGTCGGGTGAAATTGCCAAACAGGCCCAGGTCAATCGATTATTATTGACGCACTTGCCGCAAGATGTGCCGTTTGAACAGTTACGTCAGGAAGCTCAGGCCGCAGCAGGTAGTGCCGTTAAAGTTGTGGTTGCTCAGAAGTTTCTGCAGCTGGATCTCGCGTGATGTTGGATATGACGTCGGGAGTAGGACTTAATTAAGTGTTTCAAGCAAATATTTTTAGAAGATGTACGGCGAGATAGCGCTGTACATCTTTTTGTTTCGGCTAATTGTTGTCGTCTAATAAGCTGTACTAGTTTGTAGGAGACTTGAAGACTATCGGACTTTAAGAATTGAATCTGTGGAGAAAGACGCAGTGTCTTAATCATAATGGCGGCTGCTGGAAGTATTCAGTTCACTTAAATGAATCATAAGCTGGCAAGTTCAGTTTTCTGTAAACTGATTATCGAAATTATAAGGTGAAAGTGAATTGTGTACGATATTGTTAATAACAAAATTTATAATAAAAGCGATTTATTTTAGTTATAATTGACATATCAACGTATTGTGTATATTAAAATATTGATTTTAAATGAACGAATTTTGTTAAGTCTATTCACAATTAAATATCGGTAGCGTATAATGAATTATGTTATATAAATTGATTAACGATGCCAAGGAGGACCCAGTATGGTTATTTTATATACCGCACCAAGTTGTACCTCATGTCGCAAAGCCAAGGCCTGGTTACAGACACACGACATTGATTTTCAAGAACACAATTTATTTACTGAACCAATTTCAATTGAGAATATCAAACGTATCTTACAATTGACAGAGTCGGGGACTGAGGAAATCATTTCAACGCGTTCGAAGGCCTTTCAACAGCTGAACATGGATATTAATGATTTATCGCTTAATGAATTATTTGATATGATTACTCATGATCCAAGCTTGCTCCGCCGGCCAATTATGTTGGACGAGAAACGGTTGCAAGTGGGCTATAATGAAGATGAAATTCGACGCTTCTTACCACGGAAAATTCGCACTTTAGAACTATTGCGAGCACAACAGTTAGCAAATATGTGACGATAATTGGCTAGTTAGCTTAACTAATTGGCCAATTTTTGTATTTTCAGATAGATTACTTTACAATAAAGGAAAATAAGTTAGAATTGTGATAGTGATTATGTCCCTTGACACTTAGAAAGGGGTGGATCTGTAATGGAGATGGAACGCATCAACGAAGATACGATTCGCGTCGTTATTGGAAATGATGATCTCAATGAGCGCGGGATACGCGTGTTGGATTTACTAGGGAATCATAAGCAAATTGAAAGTTTCTTTTATAGCATCTTGGAGGAAGTTGATGTTGATCATCAATTTCAAGACAACGATGCGGTGACTTTTCAAGTACTACCGAACCGCAATGGCCTAGAATTATTTATTAGTAAAAATAGTGATAATTTACAAGATACGATTGCCAAAGCGACCCAGTCGCCTAATCAGTCGGATGATGGTGATTCACAAGATGACGTCTCGGATTACTTGAAACGCAAACTAATGCAGACCGATACAAATCGAGTGGAAGATGGACAAGGTGTTAGTCATAATCCGACTAAGGATACCAACGATTTAGATCCATATATCGATGATCCTGATACGCCAACTAAAGAATACGTGTTGAAATTTGACCAGTTTGAAGATTTGGTCTCGTTGGCACAGTTATTCCGGCCAGAAGGTTTGGCTTCCAACTTGTTTAAGTATCGTGATCAATACTATCTAGAATTGGTTTTCTTCGTGGACCAATCTTCAACTGCAACCATCAAAGATGATGTTGCAGTTGCCTTAGAATATGCCCACTTAGCGAATATCTCAGCTGACGTGTTGCTTGAACATGGTGAAAAAATCATGTCAAACGCCGCACTTGAAACGATTCGCCACTATTTTCATTAAGCTTAAACAGTCTTGATTTGACAAGTGATTGCCAGATTGGGGCTTTTTTTGTGCCGTTGAATCGACGACAACAACTGAGTATTCCCTGGTGTGACAATTGGAATACGCATTTTCATTGACGTGCGTCACTGCAGTCAATTGAAGCCGATAAGGGGGTAACTTTTTGAACATGTTGAATCGAGACGACGTCGTTTCCGATATGGTGCTAGTTATTCAGGGCTTCCCGAAAAGGATGGGTAATCGCGTGCTGGTGCCATTGGTGGCAGATTTCAAAAATTTCACGGAACTTCAAGTTCTTTGCGTATTTATTTCTTGAAAGGGGGGCGGCTGACAATGCTAATTGCACAAGACCCGCATCATCAGTTGGTCAATGCGAGTCAAGCTGGTCGGCAGATTCCATATATTTGCCCAGGGTGCCAAGGCCCCGTTCGGCTCAAACGGGGAAGCGTGATGACGGCGCACTTTGCCCATTTTCAAGGCAGCGACTGTCAGGTGTTCTCTGAGGGCGAAACGCACGAGCACGTGACTGGCAAGCAGCAATTAGCTGCCTGGTTCGCTGCTAGCGGCTATTCAGTCCAACTTGAAGCGGGTTTAACGGCGTTGCATCAGCGACCAGATTTGTTGGTGCAGACGGATGTAACACCACCGCTGGCTATTGAATTTCAGTGCTCACCCTTATCCGTGACGCGGTTGGCAGCCCGTACGCAGGGCTATTGGCGACATGGCTATCAAGTGCTCTGGATTCTCGGCCAACCCTATCAGCGCAAGTTACGGTCGACCAGCAAAGCTTTGAAATTTCTGCAATATCACCCGCACTGGGGCGTTCATCTCTTATTCTGGCAAGTGGAAACCGCCAGTTTACAATTGATTCACCATATTCTTACGCTGGATGCTGAACCCTTGACATATCAGCGCTGGTCACTGAAATCAGCCCGTCAACCGGTGGCAGCATTTCAGCAGTTCCAACCGATTGTCAGTAATCCAACACCACCGGAAGAACATCTCGAGCATTATCATCGGCAGTTACTACTGGCCAGATTACGGCATCAGCATGCTTTTGATGACTTGCAGCGGTATTGCTATCAACGCGGCGGAACAATTGCGCAACTGCCAGACTGGACGATTCCCAGGGTGCCGGAACTACCATTGCTGACGGTACCGTATTTGGTGTGGTACGGTCATGTTTTTGGTCAATTACGGCAGGAGCCGACCGTTATCACTCATGAACGACTTCAGGCGTTATTATGGACGGAATTACTGCCATTACTGGCGCGGCAAGCCTGTTTGCGTGATCAAGGTACTTTGCATCGGCAGTTGCTTTTAGCCGTCACGACTCGTCTGGATCAACAGCACGTGATTCAGCGACGTAGGCGCGATTGGACCTTGAATCAGGCAGCACTTAAGTGGGAACGGCCTAAATTTTAGAACACAATCTGCGGCGACCGGTCCAAACTGTGGTAATCTAGTGCTATATTGAATTAATTGGAGGTTTTCGCATGGTAGCAACCAAACAATTGCCGACCCGTTCAGCCGTTCCTGAAGAACTGACTTGGGATCTGACCCCAATCTACGCCACTCAGGCTGCGTATGAAGCGGATGTCGCGCAGGTTAAAGCCGCACTGACAGCTGTGACGGCATTGAAAGAACATTTTACGGACTCCGCTGATACCGTATTAGCAGGGATTCAGGCCGTCCTGGATGTTTATCGACGGCTTGAAAAGGTCGCCGTGTACGCAAGTTTGAAGAGTGACCAGGACACCGGCAACAGCACCAACGCCGCACTTGACGATCAGGCTAGCAGTTTAACGGCCAAGGTATCCGCCGCCACTGCCTGGTTTGAACCGGCAATTTTGCAATTAACACCGGATGAACTTGATACTTATTTGGATCAAAACGTCGCATTACGTGATTACCGGCACTTACTCGATACTGTCCGGCTCCAGAAGGGGCACGTTTTATCAGAAAACGAAGAGTCATTACTTGCTGGTGCCAGTGATATTTTTGGCGCGTCAGCGAAGACCTTTGGCGTCTTGAACAATGCTGACTTCAAGTTTCCAACAGTCAAGGATGATGACGGTAACCCAGTGACCCTTTCGCAGGGGTTATATGGCGTGTTGTTAGAATCAGTGCATCCAGCCGTTCGTCGCGAAGCGTTTGAAGCGTTATACCGGGTTTATAGCCAGTTTCGGCGGACCCTTGCTTCAACCCTAGCGAGTCAAGTAAAGGTGCATAACTTTGTCGCTCAGGCGCATCACTATCCGGATGCGCGGGCAGCGGCGTTAGCAGCCAACCAGATTCCAACGTCAGTTTATGACGCGCTAGTGACATCGGTTGATGACCATCTGGACTTATTACATCGTTACGTGGCCCTCCGTAAACGGCTGCTGGGGGTAGACCAATTGCATATGTATGATATGTATACACCATTGGCTGAGAAGCCTGCCATCAAATATACTTATCAGCAAGCCCAGACCACGGCATTACAGGCGTTAAAGATTTTAGGCCCAGATTACATCAAACACGTCAAGACGGCCTTTGGTTCACGGTGGATCGATGTGGTTGAAAATCAAGGTAAGCGGAGTGGGGCATATTCATCAGGCATGTATGATACGGCGCCATATATGCTCTTAAATTGGCAAG
The DNA here is from genome assembly GCF_023806745.1 of Lactiplantibacillus sp. B652. NCBI lineage: Bacteria > Bacillati > Bacillota > Bacilli > Lactobacillales > Lactobacillaceae > Lactiplantibacillus > Lactiplantibacillus sp. B652. Next base: position 7,048 of record NZ_JAMSKY010000003.1, read on the forward strand.
ACAATATCGATAACTTGTACACGCTCGTCCACGAGATGGGACATAGCATGCACTCATACTTCACGACCCATAATCAGCCTTATCAGTATGGTGACTATTCGATCTTTGTGGCTGAAATTGCATCGACGACCAACGAAAACTTGCTGACTAATTATTTCTTGGAGACTGAAAAGGACCCTAAGATGCGGGCGTATGTTTTGAATTACTATCTCGACGGCTTCAAGGGGACGGTCTTCCGTCAAACGCAATTTGCTGAATTCGAACAATGGATTCATGAACAAGACCAAGCAGGGCAAGCTTTGACCGCTGACCGGCTATCGAAATACTACTTGCAACTCAATCAACGCTACTACGGTGACGCGGTGGTCAGTGATCCGCAGATTGCGGATGAATGGTCCCGAATTCCGCATTTCTACTACAACTATTACGTCTACCAGTATGCGACTGGTTTCGCGGCGGCTTCGACATTGGCTGAACGGATCAGTAGTAAGCAACCAGACGCAGTTACGGATTATCTGGGGTATCTGAAGGCGGGGTCTTCGGCGTTCCCAATCGATGTGATGCATCGTGCGGGTGTCGATATGACTAAGCCGGATTACTTGGATGCTGCATTCAAAGTGTTTGCTGAACGCTTGGATGAATTTGAACAATTGGTGACTGCTGCCCAATAGGAATTAGTGGTGACAACGTCAAAAAGCACCTGGCGAAAATGATCGTCAGGTGCTTTTTGACTGGTTGTCCAGTTGAATAATTGCAATTACTGAAATTATAAAACGTGTAGTTGTGCACTGGAAAGGTTGGCACAACTTGTATTTGTGGTCCGGTTGGCTTCTTGGAATGGATCCAGATTGCCGTTGACGAGGTCAAAGAGTGTCTCGTAATTAAAATGCTCGAGTAAGACCCCATAATCATATTGATCGCAGTCGAAAACGACCGCGGATGAGGCTTCGGTAATGTTCATTTCGGATGCGAGTCGTTGATCGGCGTGGAAGGCCTGCTTAGCCAGTTCACTATTCCGATCTTCCATAAACATGTCCAAATCAATTCGACAGTCAGTTGCGACGGTTTTGACAAGCTCCTCCGAATAATGTTGCCCGGCTTTGAGCATTGCAGATTGGAGCGCAATTAAAAAGTTACGCCCACGTTTTTTGCCTTGGAACAGGGCCGCTTTGTAGTCCAAAATAACCCGATACAAAGTCTGTGATTGTTGATTCTGGGCATGCCAGTCAGTCGTCTTAATGCCTTGGGACTTCAAAGCCCGTTGAATCACACTGATATTAAGTAACGGTACGAATTGAAATTGGATTTGTTTGTCTGAGTCATTTGCCAACCGTAACACGTTCTGTTCGTCGCGTACGCATTGGTTTGCCAACGGATTTACAAATAAATACACTTCTAACACGTCATAATTCCTCCACTTTCTCTATTCGCGTCATAGTGCAGAATACCAATCAAACGTGGTATTTGCAAGTTTTTAATTTCATGAATTTTTTAATGTTAAGTTCAACTCGTTATTTAGATTAAACCTTCACCAGTTATCATGCACCGATTTGATAAATTCGTAAAGTATTTTGTTTCCTCAATGGCAGTTTGGCGAGAATCGTAAGCTTAGTGTTCATTCTCGAGAACGTTAACTTTCTATTCCGCCAAATTATGGTAAAATTTTAGGGTATGGATTGAAACGGAGGTGCCCCGATGGAAGATTGGAATCATTTTTTACTGCCTTATCAACAAGCCGTTGATGAGTTGAAAGTTAAATTACGGGGAATGCGGAAACAATTTCGCGATTTAAATCAGCACGAACCGATTGAATTTGTAACGGGGCGAGTCAAGCCCGTCGATAGTATCAAAGAAAAAATGACCCGGCGTAAGGTTCAAGAAGACCGGCTGGAACAAGATATGCAGGATATTGCTGGCTTAAGAATCATGTGCCAGTTCGTAGAAGATATTTACCAAGTCGTCGATTTATTGCGTAAACGGACCGACATGACGATTCTGGAAGAACGGGACTATATCAGCAATGAAAAGCCGTCTGGTTACCGCTCATACCACATCGTCATCGAATATCCGGTTCAAATGGTCGGTGGTGAGAAAAAAATCCTCGCTGAAATCCAAGTCCGGACGTTAGCCATGAATTTTTGGGCGACCATCGAACATTCACTTAACTATAAATATCAAGGGGACTTTCCCGAAAATTTGAGTCAACGATTGCAACGCGCTGCCGAAGCGGCCTTCAGTCTTGATAAAGAAATGTCAGAAATTCGCGAGGAAATCCAGGAAGCTCAGAGCTTGTTTTCATACGGCAAAGGGCCAGGTAATGATGAACCTGACAGTACAAAGGAAGATCAAAATTCATGAAAGTAACTATTTTTGCAAATGAGAGCGAGAAGTCCACGGCAGTCGCCAGTGAACTGCATACGAAATTACTCGCTGCCGGGTTTGAAATTGACGATGCCCATCCTGATATCGTACTCTCGGTTGGGGGTGATGGGACCCTCTTATCAGCGTTCCATCACTACAGCCACATGGTTGACCAAGTCAGGTTCGTCGGTGTGCATACTGGACACCTGGGCTTTTACACTGACTGGCGCGACTATGAGATTGACCAACTGATTACTGGACTACTAGAGGATAATGGCCAGAGTGTCACTTATCCGTTGCTAGCAGTGGACATTACTTATGCGGACAACCAGATGGCTGATCATTACTTAGCGTTGAACGAATCCACACTCAAAAAGCTGGGGAGTACGATGGTGGCGGATGTCTACATTCAGGATGAATTGTTTGAACGTTTCAGGGGCGATGGCCTCTGTGTCTCGACACCAACGGGCTCCACGGCCTATAACAAATCGGTCGGTGGTGCGGTCATTCATCCACGATTGGACGCGCTCCAGATGGCGGAAATCGCGTCGATCAACAACCGCGTGTTCCGGACACTGGGCTCACCAGTCATCGTGGCACCGTATGAAACGATTACGATTCGGCCGCAACAAAAATCACATTTTGTCTTTACGGCCGACCAGTTGGATACCCAACCACGTCCGATCGAAGAAATTCGCTATTCGATTGCGAATCGGCGCATCGCTTTTGCGCAGCACCGGCACAATCGCTTCTGGAAACGGGTCGGGACGTCCTTCATTGGGTTGGACGAACAATGAGGTTTACTTGGATCAATCACGCGCCTGAGCCGATGAAGGTCAAGACGCTGCTCTCCCAACACGGGGTCACGCGGAGTTTGCTGAAAAAAGTGAAGTTTCACGGTGGTGCGATTCTTGTCGATGATCAACCGGTACTTGCGATTCATATGTTGACTGGTGGTGAGACCGTCACGATGGTTACCCCGGCAGAAGTCGGTAACGACCACCTCGGCGTCTCCAATTTGCCAATTGATATTTTGTATGAAGATCGCGACTATTTAATCGTCAACAAGCCCGCTGGCGTGGCTTCAGTGCCAGCCCACGCGTTGCCAGATAATACGCTTGCCAACCGTGTAAAAGGGTACTATCGCGCGGCTGGTTATGATAACGAGGTCGTTCACATTACGACTCGCTTGGACCGCGACACCAGTGGCATCGTGCTATTCGCTAAGCACCATTTTGCCCACTCAATCATCGATCATCAGTTAAAGGCGCATGCGATGCGCAAGATGTATTTAGCCGTGGTCAGTGGTGATTTGCCGGATGAGCATGGCTGGTTAGACGCGCCAATTGGACGGGCGCCGGATTCGTTTATCAAACGAACCACGCGCCCCGATGGCAAGCCGTCTTTAACCGAGTACTGGGTCGTCAAACGACTACGTAACATGACTGTCGTCCGGGTGCGTTTACACACTGGGCGTACCCATCAGATTCGCGTTCACTTTGCCGCTAGCGGTCATCCGTTGGTGGGAGATGCGCTCTATGGCGGTCCACGTGATCCCTGGCTCAACCGGCAGGCCCTACACTGCATGCAATTGACGTTTGATGATCCATTTATTGAACAGTCACTGACCACGTTTGCACCGCTACCGGCCGACATTGTGCAACTAATTGCGAATAATCAGCGCGCAAATTCCTGAGTGTTGCGGGTCGTATTGATGCTTAATATGGTGCGTTGTGCGAGTTATTATTTAGCATGAAAGATGATTAAAACGTGCCAATTGTTTGGCTTACTGTTCGTCAGTGATGATCGTCCGATTCCGACTTCCAGGGCTGGCTGACAACGCTGGAACAGGGCGGACATCGATTTGAACTCACGCAGAAAAACACTGCGCAATTTCAAATACGAGTCTTCTTCTAGCCCGGGAAATTCACCCGGACAAGAAGAATTTCGCCCTTGAGCATTGTCAGCCAGCCCTTCCAGTCGGGAAGCCGCTCGAATGGCGGATGAACGGCCACCTATCTGGGCGCAATTGACCACTGAATTTTAGGTGAATGGTCTTTCAGGTAAACTTTTAGGCGATGTTGATGCTGCTTTATGACATTTAATTACGGGGAGATTATTGAATATGATTCACTAAATTCAACGAACGCTAACCTTGAATTTAGTCGATACAATTATCCTCGCTTAGAATTCAAGACTTTGCTAATTCAGAAAACTAGAGAAATTTCTGAGAAATTCTGTGAAGTTGCTGATTCGAAATGAGTAAGGAAGTTTAGCGATTGTTAGAACCCAGTCTGACAGTTGAAGATCAAGATTCCCGCGTACTAAGGAATCACCGACTAATTCAATGAAAAGTTGGGCCACACATGTCTGCCTTCCAATTATTGTCCAGGCTGGAAGGTATTCTGGGCAAGGATCAGTGATTTCAGCCTGTGAGGTCCAGACGGGTTGGGACTGAGGATTAGCCTAGCTAGAGTGTTAAGCGGTGTATTTCCGCTTGGCGTTCTGGCGTAGCTAACCGGAAGTCCCAGTCTGGCTTGAACATGTTTCGGCAATATCGCGGGCAACGTGAAAGACCAGTATTTAAGACGTGGGTTGTCGGCTTAAATCTGTGTTGTCCACCACGTTCCGGCCATTGCTCGGAATGCCTGGAAGCCGGACTAGGAAGCATCCACCACAGCAAGTTTACGGTAACTTGCACTGTTTCCAGCGGTCTTTAGCTGGCTGCATTTGAACTCAGAAAATAGCACGTTTTAATTATGATTCATGACAAATTAACTGCCACAAGACGTATTTAACTGAATATAACCAAAAAAGGCGCCACTCATCAGAAGATGAGTAGCGCCTTTAGTGTGTGTTAAATGCTAATACTTAATGATTTTAGTGCCGTGGGCCTGGTTAACGCCGAGTGTCGACGTGATGTGGTCAACGTTGTCGGCTGTGATCCCGCCACCGGGGAGAATCTGAATACGACCAGCCGCCTGAGTCACCGTCACTTGGAGCTGTGGCAGACAGTCCTCAATCGATTGGGTCAACGGGCCACCGTGCGTGAGAATGCGATCAACATCGTGATCAACTAACCAGTCAATCGCTGCGGCTTGCTGAGCAACTGGAATTTCATCAAACGCCATGTGGAAGGTGATGGACATACCACCGGCTGCGCCAATCAAGAGTTCCAAGGCTTCGACATCTAGTTGATTATCAGCGGTCAATGCACCGAATGCCACGCCGTCCACGCCCAATGATTGCGCTTGTAGCAGGTCGGCCTCCATTATTTTAAGTTCAGTGTCATTGTAGACAAAGTTGCCACCACGCGGCCGAATCATCGCAACTAATGGGACGTGATGCTCGCTGGTATATTTAGTGGCTTCAGCCATGACACCACGACTAACGGTCGTCCCGCCAACGGCTAAATTGTCGTTGAGTTCGATGCGATTGGCACCCGCGGCGATGGCAGCCGGAATGTTGGTATAGTTTTCAACACAGACTTCTTTTAATAACATGGGATTCATCCTTTACTTAAATAGCACGCAAACGCCTTCTGGGACGCTAACATCCTTTTGTAATAGACTCAGTTTACCACTGGTGAGGTCACGTGCATATAAAGTGGCATTGTCGGTATTTTGGTTAACGACAACGACGAAGGCTTCAGTTGGGTCTAGATCAAAATCGCGTGGGAAATCGCCTTCCGTACTGATCTGTTGGATAAGGCTGAGACTACCATCCGCCGCAACCGCGAAGACGGCCAGCGTGTTGTATCCCCGGTTGGAAACGTATAGGAAATGCCCATCGTGACTCATCCGAATGGCAGCGGCACCATTGTGAGCGGTATAGTCGGCTGGAATCGTTTTGACGATGCCGAGTTGAGTGAAGGCCCCCGTTTTTGCGTCGTAGGACAAAGTGGCCACTTGGCTAGAGAGTTCACCGGCTAAAAAGGCGTATTGACCGTCTGGGCTGAAGACTAAGTGCCGCGGACCAAAGCCTGCGGGCATCGTCAAGACCGATTGTTCAGTCAATGTACCGGCATCGCTGACGTTGTAAACGTAAACCTTGTCACTACCCAGATCAATGACGGCGAGGCGATTGTCTGGCGTTAAATCAGTGTAGTGAATGTGTGAGCCATCCTGTTCAGGACGCGGACCGCTACCACTGTGTTGAACGGTGTCGGTCAAGGTGAGGGCGCCGTCAGCGGCAATCTTCATCACTTCCGCAGTTCCTTTATGGTAGTTGGCACTGTAGACGAGTTGGCGTGCTTCATCAACCGCAACGTATGCAGGTGGCGTTCCGGGCGCCACGACCGTATTTAGTTTGTGAGCCGTTTGACCATCTAATTGCCAGGCTGCGACACCACCTTCGTCATCTTCCTTGTCAACACTGTAAAGGCGTTGTTTGGCTGAGAGTGCCAAATAGGTCGGATTCGAAGCCGAAGCTAACAGACCGTCATTCGTTAGCGTCTTGGCAGTTGTGTCGAGGGTGCCTTGATAGATGCCCTGGCTTGCCTTTTTCGTATAAGTTCCAAATAAAATTTGTTCTTGCATTGTGCAACAGACCTCCTCAATAGATAGTTTTAGTATAGCATAGATAATCAAGGTGTAAGCGATGACAAATTGGCGTCAGCGATTGGGACTATGCTACAATTAAAGCAATCATTAAAAACGATGGGGGTCTTGATATGACAGTAACTGCAACAGTTCAATCGATTGGCGACAATGCCATCGATCCGAAAGAACCAATTTTAGTGCTTTTTGACGAAACGGCGACGGCGCCGTTGCAACAAATTGCGGTCGTCCAACAATTCGAAGAGCCCGTAACGCAGCTCTCACTGGTTGTCGGTAGCACCATTACCATCGATCAACAGACTTATACTGTTGAATACGCGGGTGGGTTAGTCGAAGCCAATTTAACTTCGATTGGTCATGCGACGCTCTACTTCAAGTCGGTACCAGAAAAGCCGATGGATAACGGCCTCTATTTGACACCACACCAATTACCGAAGATTAAAGTTGGTAGTGTCATCACATATCAATCGTAGGGAGGGGATTAATTGAAACCTGACCCACAAAAGCGGCGGTGGTCGCCGCGTCGAACGATTCAAATTTTGGTGATTATCCTACTCGTGCTTCTGATTTTCTTTATGGGCAAACAAGTGGATTGGTTGTTAACGCCGGTGCGTCAATTCTTCAGTATCGTCGGGTTACCGATTATTCTGGCGGGGGTGCTCTACTATTTATTGAATCCGCTAGTCGATCGGTTGGAAAAACGGCATCATGTACGCCGGACTTGGACGATTATTGGATTGTTTGTCGTGGTTACTGCGCTGATCGTGTTGGGAATCATCGCAATCATCCCGACGATTCGTGACCAAACGGTGTCGATTATTAATGACTGGCCGACCTATTGGAAAAACGCCAGCACCGAGGTCAATCGCTGGATCAATGACCCACAACTGAGTGGGGTTCGCGAGCAACTCGAAAGTTGGAATACTGATTTAAGTAAGTTGGTCAGTGGCCGTTTCTCTAAATATCTCACGGGTACGGTCACCTCGTTGACGGGGGTCTTTAGCACCGTCACAACGGTGATTATCGGCCTGATTACGATGCCGTTTATTTTGTTCTATCTACTCCGCGATGGGCATCAATTGCCAAAGTACATGGCAAAGTTCGTACCAACGAAGGCTCGTCAAGGCTTTTTAGATGTCTTGACCGAAATCAACTCACAAGTTAGTAACTATATTCGTGGCCAGTTGACGGTTGCCTTCTTTGTCGCTGTGATGTTTGCGGTCGGTTATAGCATTATCGGGCTCAAATTTGCGTTGACACTGGGAATCGCTGCCGGTGTTTTGAACTTGATTCCGTATTTGGGGTCATTCCTCGCCATGGTGCCATCCGTCGTGATTGCGCTAGTGACCTCGCCCTGGATGCTCGTACAAGTCTTGATCGTTTTTGTGATTGAACAAACGATTGAAGGCCGCTTCATTTCACCATTAGTCTTAGGTAGCAGTTTGGATATCCATCCCATCACGATTTTGGTGGTTCTGCTGGCCGCTGGAAAAATCTTTGGCTTGATGGGCGTTATCTTTGGGATTCCGGGATACGCAATCCTGAAAGTTTTATGGACCCACTTATTCGGCTGGTATCGGCGCTCGTCCGGCCTATATGAGCCAGAGCCATCAGCTTCAGCGGATAAGACTGAAAAATAGGTTGTGGCTGTGATTGATTGGCCAGTGGTCTTAAATGGATAAAATAAAGGTTCCAGAGAAGTGTCGTCATTTCTCCGGAACCTTTTATTTAGTCTGTGACAAAGCCGTTCAGTCGACCGTCATAATGGCACGGTCTTGCACTTTACCAGCTTGCTTTTTTAACGCCAGGAATCTGGCCGGCGTGGGCCAAACGGCGGAAGTTTAACCGCGACATGCCAAATTTACGAAGGTAGGCGTGGGGCCGACCATCGAGCATGTCACGCCGATGGATCCGAACGGGGGATGCATTGCGCGGTAACTTAGCTAACTCAGCGTAATTACCTTCAGCTTTCAATGCTTGTCGACGTTCGGCGTATTTTGCCACCGTTGCTTCGATCTTCTTTTCTTTTGCAATTTTGGATTTCTTTGCCATCTGAATAAGTCTCCTTTATGTCATAAATGTATGTCATGCAGTCGCAAATTCATTTAGCCAAGTTCAATCAGCCTTTAGAACAGTCATTAAGATACCACATCTAAATCGTAAGGACTACTATTTTGTCCGTCACAATATGGTATGATGGACGCACGGACTTTCAGAGGAAGCGTGCAATATCCGTTGTGGTGGGATTCACGCCGCAGATTGAGAAAGTAAAATCGATGGTCGGATGTCCATCTTCAGTCGGTGAATTACCGCTGTGATCACAGACATCGTCAGACGACACGAGTAATAAAAATAACCAAGGTAAGGTGAGACCTGTGAAAAAAATTGACCGTGGTATTCAGTTTGTACAACAAAATATCAGCCGTTTTCGGTGCTTGGTTTGTAACCAAGCCTATGAGACGATTGAAGGCCACAGTTTACGTTGTCCGAATGGGCATCAAGTGGATTTCTCGAAGAAGGGCACGTTGTACTTTTTAACGCACCAAGTCGCTAGTGAATACGATGCGTCAATGTTGGCAGCGCGGCGGCGTGTCTTACAAGCTGGATTCTTTGGACCAATCGTTCAAGCAATCAATGCGGCGTTGCCTGAGACGCCCCAGCGAATATTAGATATTGGGAGCGGTGAAGGGACACCTTTAGCTGACCTATTAAACTTACATGCCAATCCACAAGACGTCGGAATTGGCTTTGATATCAGTAAGGATGGCGTGAATTTGGCGACGCAATTAACCACGCCGGCCTATTACTGCGTGGCGGATCTGGCGCAATTGCCATTTACGGATGCGGCCTTTACCGCCATCATGGACGTGTTCTCACCATCTGCGTATCAAGAGTTCGAGCGGGTCTTAGCACCGGGTGGGCAACTACTAAAAATTGTTCCAAATCCAGAATACTTAGTCGAGTTACGTCACTTATTATTCAAACCGACTGATCGGCAGTATCAATATGATAATCAACGAGTATTGGACTTGTTTGCACAACACTACCCAACCGCGACACGGCAACAGATTCGCTACCAAGTGACCTTAGATGACATCGACTTCAATGACTTATTGGTCATGACGCCGTTACACTGGGGCGCGGATGCTGAACAGCTCGCAACCGCGAAACAGCAGGGTTTAACCAGTATCACCGTCGATGTCAGTTTACTGACGATGCAAAAAGGTTAGCACGTGCGCTTGCATGATTGGTACACCGGTGTTAAGATAACCTTTGAGAAATCGTTTGGTAGTTAACATCGACATGTCGTTGGTGACTACCGAGTTGTACTTCATTAACGTAGCGTTTCGCCGTGCCCACACCGAAATACTACGTTTTTTTGTGTCCATTTTTAGGTATTATCGATGAGGATGTATTTATGATTAAATCATGCCAGTTTAGATTCCTGTTCGTCAGCCGAGGCGCGCCTTAGTCCGACTTCCGGGGCCGGCTGACAACGCTGGAACAGGGCGGACATCGATTTGAACTCACGCAGAGAACCACTGCGCAATTTCAAATACGAGTCTTCTTCTAGCCCGGGAACCCCACCCGGACAAGAAGAATTTCGCCCTTGAGCATTGTCCGCCAGCCCCTCCAGTCGGGAACCCGCTCGAATGGCGGATGAACGGCCACCTATCTGGGTACAATTGACCACTGAATATTAAGTGACTGGTCCTTCAAGCAAACTTTTAATTGGCCTCAATAATGCTTTATCACACTTAATTACTGAAAAAATCAGTTAAATTTTATTCGCAAAATTCAACGGACATTAGTCTTGAATTTAGTCGATAAAATTACCTTCGTTTATAATTTGAGACTTTGCTATCATTAGAAACTAGTCTTACAGTTGGATGTCAAATAGCTGTTTACTATGAGTCAACGACTAGCTCCTCAAAGGTTGGGTCCGCACATATCCGCCTTTCGAATGTGATCCCTGGCTGGAAGGCGTTTCTGATAATGCTCAGTGGTGAAATTCCACTTAGCAAGCGTTTTTTGCTTGGTTAGTGGAAGGCCAGTATTTAAGACGTGGGTTGTCGGCTTAAATCTGTGTCCACCACGTTCCAGCGTTGTCAGAAATGCCTGTAGGCCGGCTAGGACGAACATGTGCTGCAAGTTTACTGCAACTCGCACTGTTTCCAGCGGGTCTCAGCTGGCTGCTTTTGAGCTTGAAAATGGGCATGATTTAATCATCAGCAATGCTAGATAAGAACGATCATATTGCGTGAGTAACGATAAGAAAGCAGACCAATGTCGCAATCAATTTCACGATTGCGACATTGGTCTGCTTATTTGTTGTTTCAATGTATTAAGGTCGCTCAGGAGCGAACGGTCGTGCGATGGCTCAGTAGCAAGCCAAGGATAAACCCGATTAGTGCTGGTACGCTCCAGCCTAAGCCGAGGTTGGCGAGTGGTAGCCAGCTATTTAGTTTGATTAATGCCTGTAGCCAAGCGGCGTGTAACCAGGCAGCGGGCATCGCGTTAATACCGGCTAAGATTGCTGGAATCATTGTCCAAGCAGTCGTCATTGCGTATAACCACTTGGATTGGCCTAGCCAGGGTGCCAGGACGGCTAGTAAAATCAAGACGATTGCTAATGGGTACAATAACATTAAGATGGGTGTCGAGTAGCGAATCATTTCTGTAAGACCGACGTTTGCTAGAATTGCTGGAATCAGGCAAGCAATCGTAATCAGCCAGTGATAAGAAATTTTCGGAAACATCCCGTGTAATGTGTCGCCAAAAGCTGTTGTTAAGCCAATCGAGGTCTTTAAACAGGCAATGATCACGATTAGTGCCAGTAATAGGTTACCAAACGACCCAAAATAGGCGTTGGCAATCTGCGCGAGCGTGATGCCACCATTGGCCGCGTGGCTGAAACGTCCGAGGCTCATTGTGCCCATGATTGCGAGCAGACCGTAAATGACGGCCATCAGGCTCATGCTGATTAAGCCGGCTTTGATTGTGTCCGTGGCGATTTGGCCCGGTTCAGTCACGCCTAAATCACGAATCGCATCAATCACAACGATCCCAAAGGCAAGTGACGCGAGGGCGTCCATCGTGTTGTACCCTTCAGTAAAGCCCGTCAATAATGGGTGGTTGGCGTAAGCGCCACTAGCGGCGACGTTTAATGACCCCAACGGCTTGACGATTGCCACGACCATTAGTAGTCCTAGCAGAATCAAAAAGGCTGGTGTCAGCCATTTGCCAACATAGGTCATGATTTTGCCAGGATTGCGAGCCAGCAACCATGTCACGATGAAAAAGGCTAGTGAGAAGCCCAGCAACACGATTGGCTGTACATTAGTTGACAAAAACGGCGCCAGTCCGATTTGGAAGGCCGTCGTGGCAAGCCGGGGCATCGCAAATAGGGGTCCTAATGTGAAATAGAGTAGCACGGTAAACCCATAAGCATACGGTCGGCTGACGTTGGACGCAAGGTCGAACACCCCTTGACTGCGTGTCAGCCCCATACCAATGACCCCGAGGAGTGGTAATCCAATTCCAGTAATCAACAGACCAATGATGGCTAACCCAACGTGATGACCCGCTTGTTGTCCCAGATAAATGGGAAAGATTAGATTGCCGGCACCAAAGAACAAGCCGAATAGCATGGTTCCGATGAAGCCTAAATTGCGCCCTGATAAACGGTTCTGCATGAAATCCCCACTTTCAAATTAGCATGGCAATAGTTTAGCATGCTTTGCTGAAAAATTAATTAAAGACCAGTGAGGGACGGGGGGTACCCGACAGAGACGAAAATAGTCGTTACAACCCGCGCAAATTGATGTGCAGCTGTAACGACTACCAGTTATATCTGATTTAATTTTGCTGTAATAAGCGGTCCATTTCAGAATAGCGCCAAATCAAGCTTACTGATTGGCGACCGTGAAACGTTCTTGATGGTGTTGTGGTTGCTCAATCTCATCGAGCACGGCGACTGCCATCGTGCCACTGTTGGTGGTTGAATCTCCATTGGCATCCGTTAGCAAGGTATCGTGACCATATTGGATGGCCGTAGCGGGTCCAGGAGTAAAGTTAGCGGCGGGTGAGATGCCGACCCAGTCCACGTTGGTAACGGTCCGCAAGAAATTCAATTCTGCTAACTGATTTTGAGGAATGGCGACGAATGAGGCGTTGGCCGGGTCACTTTCGATATCATGAACGAAGAGGTGAGCGTCGTCACCGGTCGTCAAACTACCCGCCCCGAGAATGAAGACCAGCCGCGGTTGTTGACGTTCACGCAGCTGACTCACTAATTTGGTGGCAAGGTCTACGTGTAAATAGGCTTTGTCAGGGCTAGTTGCCATGGCGTCAACCACAACGTCGACTGTTTGCAGTTCTGGGAGGGTCAAACTGAAGGCGTCCTTTGCGCGAGTCTCTAAGTGCGCATTAGCGGGTAAGTTCGCCAACTTTTCTTCAGAACGACCGATGGCAATCACATCATGGCCGCGTTCAAGTGCCAACTTGGTAATCGCAGAACCAGCCATCCCAGTGGCACCGATAATCATAATTTTCATTATTTTAAATTCCTCCTTTTAACATGGTACGCCGATTAGTATAGCGAAGATTAGTTAAGAAGGCGAACAATGAGTACTAACCGCAAAATTCGCGGTCAGCGCTGAGACATGGTATGATTAATGAGATTGCGAGACGCCAACCTCGCACAGAGACTAAATTTGAACGAGGAAGATTATTTTGACAAACCATATTGCATTATTTGAACCTTTGATGCCTGCTAATACGGGCAATATTGCGCGGACGTGTGCGGGAACGGATACGGCTTTACACTTGATTGAACCCTTAGGCTTTAAAATCGATGACAAGCATTTAAAGCGGGCTGGCTTAGATTATTGGGACAGTGTTGATATTACTTATCATGCGGATTTGCAGGACTTCTTAGCCAGCATTCCGGATCTGGCACAACTCTACCTGGTGTCTAAATTCGCGGAACATGACTATACCGATGTCGACTATCACGACACGAGTAAGGATCATTACTTCCTATTTGGGAAGGAAACGACTGGATTACCGGAACCATTCATGCGGAAATATCCTGAAAAGGCGATTCGAATTCCACAAGATGATTCACATATTCGCGCGCTGAACCTTTCGAATTCAGCAGCCATTGTGATTTATGAAGCGTTGCGGCAACAAAACTTTCCTAATCTGGAACGGTCGCACCATTATGAAAACGACAAATTAAAGTAACCACCAACGTGCGCTAGCGGTAATCGTTAGGGTGCGTTTTTTCGCGTTATTGCGGCCGGCTTCGTCAGGTGAAATTGTCAATAGCCAGATGCAGACGTCGCGCCAGAATCTAAACTGAGCGAGCCGTTTAAATGCCACGATCGAGTTGGTACCGTGTTTGTATCACTAAAATCGTCCGACAACTCGTGCTTAACCAGTGTTGCAAGTGAACAAGTCGTTAGCTGATTTCGCCATTTTTTGATGAGGACGGGGGAACTTGAGTTTGTTATAATGGAAGCAGTATTGATTGAGAAAGGATGAACGAAGCGTGGCGCGTAGACAAGCGACAACGAAAAAGCGCCGAACCTCGACGCGTAAAAAGAAGCCAACGGGGGCGGCCAAGCGGCAGATGACCGGAAATGTGATTGGGTTGATTGGTCTCCTGATTACCGTGCTGGCATTGCTAAAAGTCGGCTTAGTGGGGATGGTATTCGCCGAATTTTTCCGGGCAATTGCCGGGAATGCCTATCAGATATTTGCAGGCCTCACGTTGTTGGTAATGGTGTACTTAATGATTTTTGGGCGCTGGCCTCGGTTAACTTGGCGCTGGTGGGTCGGTGGTAATCTATTCTTCTTTAGCTATTTGTTATTATTAGAAATTCCGATGTTTAATGCCCTCAATCGCCACACCGATTTTTGGCGTGTGACTTTGAATTTGATCAAAAACGACTTTGCCAAAGGGGGGATGGCTAGCAATCTCGGTGGTGGCCTAGTTGGCGCTGCGGGGTACAGTGTGACGTATCCATTGTTAGCCAATGTCGGCACCGTTTTAATTGCCCTGATTTTAATGATTACCAGCGTGTATGTAACGTTTGATCTGCCGTTCCATAAAACGATGCAGGCGTTACGCGCAGCCCTGATTCAGTTAGGGCATCAGTTGCAGTCTGGCTACGAGCAACTGGCACACTGGGTTCGCATTCAGATTGCACGGTGGCGAGTCCATCAACAAGTTCGTGCCAATCAGGCGGATGCGGCTCAGTCCAAACCCGCGCCAGAGGTGACTTCAGAAGCGCCCAAATCAACGGCACCGACTAGCGCAACCGCAGCACCAAGTTCTGCGACTTCTGCGGCAGCTAAGTCACAGGCGGATCTGAATATTACCGTTGCTAGTGACCGTGAAGCAACGCCAGTATCCAATGCGGCGTCAACGACAGAGTCGAACGCTGACTCGGAAGCAGATCAAGCCTTGCAAGGGACCGAGGTCATGGATGACGCGGATTATCAATTACCGGCGCCAACATTACTGACCAAGATTCCCAAAACGGATCAAAGTGATGAGTATGCAACGATTGAAAGTAACTCACAGAAACTCACGACAACGCTGGCGAGTTTTGGCGTACAAGTGGAAGTGAAAAATGTCAGTTTGGGGCCGTCCGTTACGAAATATGAGTTACACCCAGCAGTCGGGGTCAAAGTTAGCAAGGTCGTTAACTTGGCTGATGATCTGGCGTTGGCCTTAGCGGCGAAAGATTTACGAATCGAAGCGCCGATTCCAGGTAAATCGCTGATTGGAATTGAAGTGCCCAACAAGCAAATTTCTACGGTGTCATTCCGTGACATTGTGGAGGCCCAGCCTGCTCACCCAACAAAACCACTGGCAGTGCCATTAGGACGCGATGTTTCGGGTAATCTGGTCGTTGCGGACTTATCCAAGATGCCACATCTGTTGATCGCCGGTTCAACCGGTAGTGGGAAATCAGTTGCGATTAACGTGATGATTACGGGATTATTGATGAATACGAAGCCCAGTCAAGTTAAGTTCATGCTGATTGACCCGAAAAAGGTGGAATTAGGGGTGTACAACGGGATTCCACATCTGTTGACACCAGTCGTAACTGAGCCCAAAAAAGCGGCTCGGGCCTTGCATAAAGTGGTTGCTGAAATGGAGCGGCGTTACGAACTGTTTGCGGATTCTAAACAACGCAATATGCAAGGGTATAACCAGTATATCCGGCAACAAAATGCAGCGGATGGCCAAAATCGGCCAGTCTTGCCGTATATCGTTGTCGTCGTCGATGAATTAGCAGATTTGATGATGGTGACTTCGAGTGAAGTTGAAGATGCCATCATTCGCTTGGGTCAGATGGCTCGGGCCGCCGGAATTCACATGATTTTGGCCACGCAACGGCCTTCAGTGGATGTCATTACCGGTTTGATCAAAGCCAACGTGCCATCCCGAATGGCGTTTGCCGTTTCGAGTGGGACCGATTCCCGAACCATTATTGATACCAATGGGGCTGAAAAGTTGCTGGGCCGTGGGGATATGCTCTACCAGCCAATGGGGATGAACAAACCATTGCGGGTACAGGGCGCTTATATTTCAGATAGTGACGTTGAAGCCATCGTCAACTTTATCAAGTCGCAACAGACCGCTGATTATGACGACAGTATGTTAGTCAAAGATGATGAGGCGGATGCTGGTGGTTCTGGTGATCCGCGTGATGGTGAAGATGAATATTATGCGGACGCGGTCGAATTAGTCACCGAGCAGCAGTCAGCGAGCGTGTCAATGTTACAGCGCCGCTTCCGAATCGGTTATAACCGCGCTGCTCGGATCGTCGATGAGATGGAAGAGCGTGGTGTGGTTGGACCGTCCGAGGGCAGTAAACCACGTAAGGTCTACCGTCAAAAAACGGCGGACGAGGCACCAACTAGTGAAACACCATAGTCAGTTGGCTAATGTCTAAATTTAGCAATAAGCGTTAAAACTAAATCAGATGAGCAATCCTGTTAGGGGCTGTTCATCTGATTTTTTTGTAGTCTTAAGTTTGCGATGAGACAGCGGTAAGTTGCTAAAATAATCGGCATCAGAGTTGAAGTGGACACGAATTTAATGCTAGACACACATTATGTAGTTGATTTTTCATGTGCGGACTCAACTTTTTGTTGGATTAATCGTTGGCTCTTAGCATACGGTCATTTTGATAGTCAATTGTCAGACTGGTTACTAAAGATAGCAAAACTCCCTTACCCATGTTTTAACTTTTCAATTCAGCGGCTTCACGGAACTTGTCTGTATTTTCCCTAGTTGCCAAAGGTAGCCGAGTCTCGAATTATAAATGAAGGTAATTTTATCGACTAAATTCAAGAATAGTGAATAGTGTCCGTTGAAACTAGTGCCATTGAAATTAATCAATAATATTCAGGCAATCTTTTCTGCATTTAAATGTCATCAATCATCATCGATACCGATTAAACTTTGCCTGAAGGACCAGTCATCTAATATTCAGCGGTCGATTGTACCCAGATGGGTGGCCGTTCATCCGCCATTCGAGCGGATTCCCGACTGGAGGGGCTGGCTGGCAATGCTCAGTAGCCAAATTATTCTTAGTCGGAAGTGGGTTGCTTCCGGCTTAGAATAAGACTCGAATTTGAAATTGCGCAGTGGTCTTCTGCGTGAGTTCAAATCGGCTGCGCTCCAGCAATTGTCAGTCGGCCCCGGAAGGCGGAATAAGGCGCGTCCCTGGCAGACGAACAGCAATCTAGTTGATGGTCCTGTTTCCAGCGGTTTTCAGCTGGCCGCTCTTGACTTTGAATTTCCATCTGTCATAAAGAAATCCGCACAAAAAAATCAGCCCCAGGATGCGCGTGGCAACCGGTGGGACTGACAGGATTGTGAGAATAGCAGCCGTTAATTGGACTTGATTAAAAGGTCAGTAAGCCCAACCCAGAAAGGGCGGTGAGAACTAATGATCCAATTGTTGAAATAATCATTAACCAGATAACGACCATGGTAATCTTTTGGAAGGTTGATTTCTTCTTCATGTTGTTTGTATGCACCACACTTTTCGAGTAATTCTTTCATAGTTTAACGTGGAATCAACTTTTTTTCAATTGAAATTAAAAATAGTCATGATTTCGTAAATATTCAATACTAATGATACACAGGACGATGGTGCCTGCCATGATCCAGGTAAAGGCGTGGACGAGGCTCGCACCGGGCAGCTTGACGTTCATCCCGTAGATGCCACCGATAATCGTTGGAATTGTGAGGACCATGGTCAAAGAGGTTAAAAATTTCATAACATCGTTCAGGTTATTGGAAATCACTGAGCCAACGAGCTGGCTATATTGCTGCAGAATTTGATTGGTCGTGTCGGTCATATCACGCGCTTGCTGGGTCTCAATTTTAATATCAGCCGTCAATGACTGATGATGAGCGGCCGTGAAGTAGCCCACTGAAGATTCAATGGCATCGAGGGTTGGGCCGTTTTGTTGCAGGGCGGCCTTGAAGCGAATCAGTGATTTTTGGTAAGACATGATCCGGAAGAGCTCTGCGTTGTGAGTCGCTTGGTTTAAATGAGATTCAAGGGTCGTGGTCCGTTTATTGATCAAGTTGAGGGCCGTCACGAAGCTGTGCTCGATGTACCACATAATGGCAAGTACGAAATCTTCATGATTATCCAGGCTGAGTTTCGATGATTCAGGGTCCATCACGAAATCTTGAATGAAGCTGGCTGAATAATTACTGACGGTGAGCACGACTTGGTCGACTAAAATCAATGCAAATGGATAGACTTGAAATTCTAAGTAGCCTAAATCGCTCGTCGTTAACTTGGGGTACTGCATCACGATCAGTACTGGTTGGTCATCGTCAGTCGCGCTCAGTTGTTCGGTGCGCGAAACTTCGGCGTCGTCTAAGACAGCCGTTAAGTAGTCGCGTGGTAAGTCGAATTGGTCAACGAGTTGGTCGATTTCATCAATCGTTGGCCGTTCAACGTTGATCCAATATGACGTATCTTGCTGATGGTCAGGGGTAGTCAGTAGGCCATTTTTGCCGGTCGCGAAGTATTGTAGCAACGGTCATCCCTCCTATGAAACGTTTAAGCTTATTATAGGGCTGTTTAGAATGATTGAAAAGTTAAACAATAATGGCTATAATCAATTCTGACATTGATGGGGGAGGCAAGAACGGACATGCGTGATTTATGGACCACCTGGTACGGACAATTGATTTTATTAGCGGCCGTTTCAGCCGTGATTTTAGTGCTGAAACGAGTATTGCACCGTTTTTGGCCGCACGGATTAAGATTAATGGATTTTTGGCCCCCATTTTTAATGGTGTTCACCCATTATCTAACCTTACAAGCAACGGATAGTTCGCTAGCGCCCTATGAAGTCCTATCGCTGATGATTTTGGGTATTGGTTTGACGATCATCGAGGCAGTTGAACGCGGAGAAATCCTATACTGGCGCTTCTTCAAGCTGTTTTGGCGCGGGACGGAATTGTTAACGCTAGTCGTCTATTTGCTCGCACTGGGCAGCCATTTCTTTTTACAATGAAAAAAGTTCCCCCACTAAGCCCCACCTAACGAAAGCAACGTTAGGTGGGGCTTTTTTTGACATTTTGTTAACAATTTGGAAAAGTAACAAAACGATGTGGTAGGAAGTGGGGGGGTGTGGTAGACTTAAATTATGATTAATGAAAGGGGTTGATTGGCCGTGGCGTCTAAGATGTTTTTCGGAGAATTTGAGCACGCCTTGGATGCTAAGGGTCGGCTAATCATTCCCGCCAAGTTTCGCGAGTTACTTGGAGATTCATTTGTAATTACCCGTGGGATGGATGGCTGTATTTTCGGTTATCCAGCCGCACGGTGGGCAACACTGCAAGCACAGTTGGATGATTTACCGTTAACACGCAAGGACGCCCGGGCGTTTGTCCGTTTTTTCTACGCAGCAGCAGCTGAGTGTGAATTAGACAAGCAGGGGCGGGTGATGATTCCAACCACGTTGCGACAGTATGCCAAATTAGAGAAACAGTGTGTCATCGTGGGGGTTTCTGATCGGTTTGAAATCTGGGGTGCTGAACAGTGGCAACAGTTTGAGACTGAGACGGAAGCGAACTTCGATGATTTGGCAGAGAATTTGATTGACTTTTAGAATAGATTGAAAGGAGGCGTACGCGTGGCGACATTTGAACATACAACGGTACTTTTACACGAAGCAATTGCGGCACTGAATGTCCGACCAGATGGGATCTACGTCGACTGCACGTTAGGTGGGGGTGGCCATTCTCGAGAGATTTTGCAACAGCTCGGACCGGACGGACATCTCTACAGTTTTGACCAGGATCAGACGGCGATCGACTACAATCAGTCGAACTTAGCAGAGTATTTAGAACGTGGTCAGGTCACGTTTATCAAGAATAACTTCGCTAATTTAAAGTCGGCGCTTGCCGAACAAGGCGTGGACCACGTGGACGGCATTGTTTATGACTTAGGGGTCTCGTCACCACAATTTGATGACGCCTCCCGCGGGTTCTCTTACCGTTATGATGCACCCTTAGATATGCGGATGGATCAGAGCCAGGCATTGACGGCCAAAACGGTGGTCAACACCTGGCCATATGCCGACTTGGTACGGATTTTCTACCGCTATGGTGAGGAGAAATTCTCCAAGCAAGTCGCACGGATGATTGAGCGTGAACGCGCCGTGCAACCGATCGAGACGACTGGCCAGTTAGTTGAAATAATTAAAAATGCGATTCCAGCACGTGCGCGCCGAACCGGTGGACATCCGGCCAAACGAGTCTTTCAAGCGATTCGCATTGCGGTCAATAATGAACTTGGCGTCCTCGAGACCTCTTTGGAACAGGCGGTTGATTTGATTAACGTCCACGGACGGGTCAGCGTGATTACGTTCCAGTCGTTGGAGGATCGGTTAGTCAAGACGATTTTCAAAGAACACAGTGCGTTACCGGAACTACCACCTGGTTTGCCAGTGATTCCCGCTGAGATGCAACCAGATTACCAACTCGTCAGTCGCAAGCCGATTTTACCTAGTGCTGACGAGATTGCGGCCAATCGACGCGCGCACAGCGCCAAGCTACGTGCCATCGAACGGATTAAGATGACGAATAACTAATATTAAGGATTGATTAAAGGAGTGATTAACATGGCCCAAAATGGATTAGCGCGGGAGCTGCCGCAACAGACTCCTGGCGCAACCACCCCGGTACATAAGACGACAACTGTTGCAACCCCCAACCCGTCGATCAAGACGCAGCGCGTTGCATTCTCAATGTTCGAAAAAGTATTATGTGTTGGTTTGAGTTTGGTGGTGTTCAGTTTAGCCATTATGTTAGTGTCGACCAACATTACGGCGACTAACGCTGAAAGTGAATTACAGACGGTGCAGGAGAAAGTGTCGAAGGTGCAGGCGAAGAATACGTCGGCCGCCCAAGAAATCAGTGAACTTTCCAGTCGAAGCCGTTTAAATAAAATTGCTAAGCAGTACGGGTTATCGCTCAACAACGGTAGCATAAGGAATGTTTACAAATGAATAAGAACAAACAACGAATGACTTCGAAACGGACACCAAAACAAAATCGTAGAATCTTTGGCCAATGGCTATTTTTCGGTGCGATTGCCGTCTTTGGCGTTTTGGTCATTCGTTTTTCATATATTGCGATCGTGCGCCACGTGAACGGTGTTAATTTGGTTGAGGCAACCAAGAAGTTATATACCGAGGATCAAACCATCACGGCCAAACGCGGCACGATTTATACGGCGAATGGCGATCCAATCGCCGAGGATACGAGTACCTATACGATTTATGCGATCATGGCCAAAAACCAACGGAGTGCGAGTGGTAAGGCGTTGTACGTCAAAAATAAGGTCAAGGCTGCCAAGGTGCTCTCCAAATATTTACCAATCAGTTACAAGAAGGCGCTCGCGACGCTACAAAAGGGTGCCGGTAAGTTCCAAATCGAGTTTGGGACTGCGGGTAAGAATATCTCGCTAACCACCAAAGAAAAAATTGACGCGCAGAACGTCCCCGGATTGCACTTTATTGAATCAGAAGCGCGGCTCTATCCAAACGGCACCTTTGCTTCGCAACTGATTGGCTTGACCACGTCGAAGTCACAAAAAGGGACGGATAAGACCCGCCTGACGGGTTCGATGGGGATTGAGTTAGCGTTCAACAAGCAGTTATCCGGCACGGACGGCCGTAAGACGGTCACCAAGAGTGGCTATCAAGGCACGACCGAGACGGGTAAAAAGGCGAAGGATGGCGATAACGTCTATACGACGATCGATTCCAAGCTGCAAACGTTGCTCGAGACCAAGGTTTCAGAGATTAATTCCAAGGTATCGCCAAAGTCAATGACCGCAACGCTGATGAATGCCAAGACGGGAGCAATTCTAGCCACGACCCAACGGCCAACTTTCAATGCGCAAACTAAGTCCGGCTTATCTAAAATGTGGCGAAACTTGCTCGTTGAAGATACTTACGAACCAGGGTCCACGATGAAGGTCTTCACCATGGCGGCGGCCATTGATAGTGGCAAGTATAACGCCAACGTGACGGTGCCAACGGGTGAATATAAGATTGGTAAGAGCACGGTGCCGGACTGGAATACCAATGGTTGGGGGAACATCACCTATGCCAAGGGATTTGCCCTTTCCAGTAACACCGCGATGGCCCAACTCGAACAGACGATGGGTGCTAAGACCTGGTTGAAATATATCAAGCGTTTTGGCCTGCGGGAGAGTACGAATAGTGGCCTCGCCAACGAACAGAGTGGGTCGATTCAGTTCACGTATCCAATCGAACAAGCAGATACAGCGTTTGGACAAGGGATTCAGGTCACGGCGATGCAAATGCTACGTGGATTCACAGCCATCGCTAATCATGGTAAGATGTTACAGCCATACTTTATTTCAAAGATCACTAATCCGAATACTGGCAAAACAGTTTATAAGGGCAAAAAGAAGGTCGTCAGCCAACCAATCAGTTCGAAGACGGCCAGCAAGGTCCTTGACCATATGCAAGACGTGGTCTACAAGTCATATGGGACCGGGACGGCCTACAAAATCAAGGGTTATCGGATTGCTGCCAAGACTGGTACGGCCCAAGTCAGCAACGGGAGTACCTACGAGCAAGGTGATAATACTTACTTGTATTCCGTTGTTGGTATGGCGCCGGCAAAGAATCCGAAGTACATTATGTACATTACGATGAAACAGCCGACACTTAACGGTAGTTCCGCAGAAGAAGACATGGCTGAGATTTTTGACACGGTCATGAAACGTGCGTTGGAAGAACAAAAAGCTAGCGAAACCACGGCCGCAACGGTCAAGATGAAAGATTTGACCAGTCAGTCGACTAGTGCAGCCGAAAAAGCTGCCAAGAAACAGGGCTTAGACGTGGTGGTCGTCGGTAAAGGGAGCCGTGTGGTCAAGCAGTCGATTTCATCAGGCACGGTCGTCTCAAGTGGTCAACGGGTCATCTTAGTGACGAACGGTCAGATGTATATGCCGAACTTATCTGGTTGGTCTGCCAGTGAAGTGGCTGATTTTGCAACCTTAACGGGGATCAAACTCACGACAAGTGGGACCGGTTATGTCAAGACGCAGAGTGTGACGGCCGGCAACCCGATTGAAGCCAAACAAGCGATTAGTGTGACATTGAAGTAGGTAATCAAGTCTTAGAATGGAGAATTGTTGTGAGTTTATTAGTGTGGGGTGCAACCCTAGTCAGCGGTTTTATAATTGTATTCGCGTTGATGCCGTCATTGATTCGGTATTTCCGCGCTCGTAAAGAGGGCCAGATGATTCGCGAAGTCGGTCCTAAGTGGCATGAAAAGAAATCAGGAACACCAACGATGGGTGGCTTGCTATTCATCGTGGCGATTCTGATCACCACCTTCTGGGTCGGGTTATGGCAACACCAGCTGCAACCGACGACTTGGATTCTGTTATTCATTCTCGTGCTCTACGGGGCCTTAGGGTTCTGGGATGACAGTATCAAGTTATGGCGGAAACAAAATGAAGGCTTGAAAGCTTGGCAAAAGTTATTAGGCCAAATTGTCGGTGCTGTAATTTTGACGGTCGTTTATCAACACGAACACTTGCCAATGGCCCTACGTATTCCGGGTCTTGGTGACTGGTCACTGGGCATCTGGTACATGATTTTTGTCATCATCTGGTTAGTCGGTTTCTCCAACGCCGTCAATCTGACCGATGGCTTGGATGGATTAGTTGCTGGTCAGGCGACGATTGCCTTTGGGGCGTATGCCATCATTGCGCATGCCCAACACCAGTACAACGTGATGCTCTTCTGTTTAGCCGTTGTCGGTTCGTTACTGGGCTTCTTCGTTTATAATCACAAACCAGCCAAAATTTTCATGGGTGACATGGGGTCCTTGGCCCTCGGTGGTGCATTAGCCGCGGTTTCAATTCTGTTGCACCATGAATTATCCTTGTTACTGATTGGGATTATCTTCGTGATTGAGACAGCTTCAGTTATCTTACAAGTCGCTTCGTTCAAGTTGACTGGTAAGCGGATCTTCTTAATGAGTCCGATTCACCACCACTTCGAAATGAAGGGCTGGAGCGAATGGAAGATTGACATTGTTTTTTGGTCAGTCGGTTTAGTTGCAGCGATCATTAGTGTTGCAAGCATCGTTTAATTCAAAGCCGTTTAATGGGTTGATTAGGAAATAACTCCTAGTCAACCGTACATAATTGTATTTTGCGGGCCAATTTTACCCAGTTTATCCAGTGGTCGTCAGCACATATCTTCGTTAAAGTGAATACAGCTAGTTCCCGTTGAATCGTCATCTGCATCAAGTGATGGCGCAAAGTTGGCCGCAAATTATGTGACGGGACTAGTGGCTGACAGTCTGTTGGGCAAACAACTACTGACCAACGCTTGGTCGAGTGGTAACATAAATAAGTTAATTAAGTAGTACGCGTTGTGCTAGTTATTCTGTAGCATTAAAGATGATTAAATCACGCCAATTGTTTGGCCTACTGTCCGTCAGCCGGTGTTCGTCCTAGTCCGACTTCCGGGGCCGGCTGACAATTGCTGGAACGTAGCCGACGTCGATTTGAACTTACGCAGAAAATCACTGCGCAATTTCAAATACGAGTCTTATTCTAAGCCGGAAGCAAACCACTTCCGACTAAGAATAATTTGGCTACTGAGCATTGTCAGCCAGCCCCTCCAGTCGGGAAGCCGCTCGAATGGCGGATGAACAACCACCTATACGGGTACAATTGACCACTGAATATTCAATGGCTGGTCCTTCTGGCAGACTCTTAATCGGTACCGTTGATGCTTTATGGCATTTGAGTATCAAGAGGTCACCTGAATATTACTGACTAATTCCAATGGCAACTAGTCTAACAGTTGAATGTCAAAATGACCGTATACTAAGAACCAACGACCAATCCAATAAAAAATTTGGTCCGCACCTATCTGCCTTTCGAATACCATACCGGCTGGAAGGTGTTCTGGGCAAGGCCCAGTGGTGAAATTTCACTTAGCAAGCGTTCTTTGCTTGGTTAGTGAAAGACCAGTATTTAAGACGTGGTTTGTCGGCTTAAATCTGCGTCCACCACGTTCCGGCCATTGCTCAGAATACCTGGAAGTCGGCCTAGGATGGTCAGCCACAGCAAGTTTACGCTAACTCGCACTGTTTTCAGCGGGTCTCAGCTGGCGACCTTTGAACCTAGAAATGGCATGATTTAATCATGATTCGTGACAAATTAACTAGCACAATGCGTAAGTAGTATCTATAAACAATACAGGGAGATCTTGGTTTATGAAGTCGGTTGAGCAGTATCGTAACCAAAAAGTTTTGGTTCTAGGGTTAGCAAAGAGTGGGGTGAACGCCGCACGATTGCTTCACAAATTAGGCGCGTTTGTGACCGTTAACGATAAAAAGGAATTTGATGATAATCCGGACGCCCAGGAACTATTGAGCGACGGTATCAAAGTGATTACGGGAGGCCATCCACTGTCATTACTGGATGAGGATTTTAAGGTCGTTGTCAAAAATCCAGGTATTCCGTATTCTAACCCAATCGTCAGTGGTGCTTTGGCCAAGGGGATTCCGGTCATTACTGAGGTGGAACTTGCTTCCCAAATTTTGGAAGGTGAATTGATCGGTGTGACGGGAACCAATGGTAAGACGACCACCACAACCATGATCACCATGATGTTAAACCAGCGCGCGGATGCTGGTAAGGCCTACGTGGCAGGTAATATTGGGGTGCCAGCTTCGGCAATCGCCCAAAAAGCGACGGCGGCCGACACGATGGTCACGGAGCTGTCGAGCTTTATGCTTTGCGGGATACGTACCTTACACCCGCACATTGCGGTCATTACGAATATTTATTCGACCCATTTGGATTATCACGGTTCACGTGAGAACTACGTTAAGGCCAAAATGCGGATTACGATGAACCAAACGCCAGATGACTATTTCGTCATCAACTGGGATAGTGAAGAATGGCGTGAACTCAGCAAGCAGTCAGCTGCACAGGTGGTCCCATTCTCACGGCAAGCGAACACGAAAGCTGGTGCCTACGAAGAAAATGGTAAGCTGTATTTTAAGGATGAATATATCATGGATGCAGCCGATATTCGGATTCCGGGCGACCACAACGTTGAGAACGCATTGGCTGCAATTACGGTTGCCAAGCTCCAAGCGGTGCCAACGGCCGGTATCGTGCAAGTATTGAAGACTTTCTCAGGTGTTCGGCATCGGACCCAATACGTGGAAACGTATCAAAATCGGCAATTCTACAATGATTCCAAAGCAACTAACTTAGTTTCGACTGAAATGGCCCTCAAAGGGTTTGACCAACCAGTGATTCTACTGGCCGGTGGGTTGGACCGGGGCAATACGTTTGAAAAACTAGCACCAGCTTTGAAAGAACACGTTAAGACGTTAATCGTCTTTGGTGAAACTGCTCAAAAAGTGGCGGACGCTGGTAAATTAGCCGGTATCGACGACATTGTCTTTACCGATAATTGTGAAACTGCCGTACCGATTGCTTGGGAACACAGTCAAGCCAACGACATTATCATGCTCTCACCAGCTTGTGCGAGCTGGGATCAGTATCCTAACTTTGAAGTTCGCGGTGACCGTTTTATCAAGGCCATCGAACAATTAACCGGAAAGGCGGAAGAAAACTAATGCGACTAATGATTTCTGGCGGTGGAACTGGTGGTCACATCTACCCCGCCTTGGCGCTGATCGACGCGCTTAAAGCACACGATCCAGAAGCTCAAGTACAGTTCGTTGGAACTCATCGCGGACTGGAAAGCCGAATCGTGCCCGAACGCGGGATTGATTTTAAAACGATCAAGATTCAAGGCTTCAAACGGTCGTTATCCTTACAAAATGTGAAGACGGTCTACCTGTTCTTAAAGAGTGTGGTCACGGCTCGCAAATATATCAAGACGTTTAAACCGGATGTCGTGGTTGGTACTGGGGGTTATGTCAGTGGGGCTGTCGTATTTGCGGCCAGCCAAATGCATATTCCAACGGTCATTCACGAACAAAACTCCGTGGTCGGGGTGACGAACAAGTTTTTGAGTCGCTTCGTCGACAAAATTGCGATTTCGTTTGAGAGTGCCCGGTCACAATTTCCAGAGCAAAAAGTTGTCATGACGGGTAATCCCCGCGCCCAACAAGTCGCGAATATCAAGAAGACTGGTGCGTTGGCCCAGTTTGAGTTAGATCCTGAAATTCCGACTGCTTTGATTTTTGGAGGTAGTCGGGGGGCCGCACGGATCAATGCTGCGGCCGTTGAAGCCTTACCTGAGCTGGACAAGCGCGATTATCAGACGCTCTTCGTAACGGGTCAGGTTCATTATGACAAGATTAAGGATGGCTTGTCCGCGACAGCCTTGGCACCGAATGTTAAAATCGTACCGTATATCAAAAATATGCCTGCGATTTTGCCTGAGGTAGCCGTGATTCTTGGCCGGGCCGGCGCAACCAGTATTGCGGAAATTACGGCGTTGGGCATTCCATCGATTTTGGTGCCAAGCCCATACGTGACGAACGACCATCAAACTAAGAATGCTCAGAGCCTTGTTAATGCGGGTGCTGCTGAACTGATTAAAGAATCGGACTTGACCGGGGCAACACTGGTCGCAGCTTTGGATCGATTATTGCAGAGCAGCACGCACCGTGAAGCCATGGCAGCAAATGCCAAGAAGCTTGGGATGCCAGATGCAGCGGACCAATTATTACATGTTTTAGAATCAGTCGTTAAGTCGCACTGAGATTAGAGTGAAAGGGTGGGTGTGATGGCCATTTTCCGTAAAAAGCCGAAAGAACGCGAGCACCCGGAGCAGCTCACCCCATGGGAACGGTTTCAGCGTGAAGCGGCCGAGAACCAACGTGCCGAACAGAAGCGCCATCATCGGTGGTCGGGTAAACGACTCCGAATCGGTGATAAGTTGCCCAAGCTGAAAACGCAGCGGCGGCGGCTACTGTTCAAGCGGGTCGCGATTCTGATGAGTATCTTTTTAGTTGGTGCGGCGGTTGCCGGCTACTTTATCGCACCACTAAGCCATGTTCAAGCGGTCACAGTTCGTGGGACCAACCAGCTAACGACAGCTCAGGTCAAAACGGCCACTAAGATCGATACTGGCGTCGCACTTTGGTCCGTGATTGGTCATGATCAACAGACGACCAAACGCGCCCGCCACGCGCAACCTCAGATTGGCAAGGTAACCACGCAGTTAGTTGGTTATAATCGGGTACGAGTGACGGTCAAAGAGATTCGCATCGCTGGTTATCTATCAACCGGTCAACACTACCGGCGCATCTTGGAGAACGGGTTGATTTTAAAGGGCACTTATTCGCAGCCCGGTGGTGGTTCGCCGATCTATGCCAATTTCAAGAGTGGTCAGCGGCTTGAGAAAATGATTGCCCAATACGCGAAGTTATCATCCGCGGTCAAACATAATATCTCTGAAATCAAGTTTGCACCGAACAAATCGAATCCGGAACGGGTCCACTTGTATATGAATGATGGCAATGAAGTGTATGCGACCATCAGTACTTTTGCTAGCAAGATGGCCTATTATCCGGGGATTTCAGCCAAGATGAAGTCCAAGGGTGTCATCAATCTTGAGGTGGGAGCTTACTCCTATTCGTTCAAGAATCAGAATAATTGATAGAATGCTAAGTGTGACCTTTTTAAAAGCGCTTAGGATATGGTAAACTAGGGATTAACTGGATATGTCAGCGAATCCTTGAATATTTATGTAAATTACTAGGAGGTTCCTCTATTATGGATAATTCAGGAATTTATGTCGGACTTGATATAGGGACCACCTCAATAAAAGTCATTGTTGCTGAACGTGTTAAAGGGCAAATGAACGTTATTGGTGTGGGAAGCGCACGTTCTAATGGTTTAAGTCGTGGGGTCATTGTCGATATTGACAAGGCGGCCGAAACGATTCGATCAGCAGTACGCCAAGCTGAAGAAAAAGCAAGTATCGAAATAAAAAAGGTGATTGCGGGAGTTCCCGCTAACCTGGTCAAAATTGAACGTTGCCGTGGCATGATTGCTGTCGCGGATGAATCCAAAGAAATTAATAATGAAGATGTCCAAAACGTTGCGGCGGCCGCATTAGTTCAAAGCTTGCCACCAGAACGGGAAGTCTTAGATGTCATTCCAGAAGAATTCGTCGTTGATGGCTTTGATGGCATCAAGGATCCACGCGGAATGGTCGGTGTCCGGCTTGAAATGCACGGGACACTGTTTACTGGTCCGAAAACGATCATTCACAACACCCGTAAGGCACTCGAAAAGGCCGGCCTTCAGATTGAACAAATCGTGATTGCCCCCTTAGCGTTGAGCTCACTCGTGTTGAATGATGGTGAACAGGATTTTGGTTCGATCATCGTTGATATGGGTGGTGGTCAAACGACCGCTGCGGTCATCCATGATCACCAACTCAAATATACTTATGTTGATCAAGAAGGCGGCCAGTATATTACGAAGGATATCTCAGTCGTTTTGAATACGTCGATTGAAAATGCCGAAAAACTCAAACGAGACTATGGCTATGCCGATGCTCAGCAGGCCTCGGATGATGAGCTATTTCCAGTCGATGTTGTTGGGCAGAGTACCCCCGAACAAATCAGTGAGCAATACTTAGCAGAAATCATCGAAGCACGGCTTGATCAGATTTTCGACAAGGTCAAACAACATTTGGATGAGATTCGGGCTCTGGAATTGCCAGGTGGCATCGTGTTAACAGGTGGTGTTGCCGCGATCCCTGGCATTACGGACCTTGCTTCACAGCGCTTTGGCACGCGGGTCCGGGTCTTCACACCTAACCAGATGGGCTTAAGGCATCCGTCATTTGATGAAGCGTTAGCTGTTATCAAATACCAAGCGGCTTTAAGTGATGTCACGTTGCTCGTGAAGAGTGCCTTGACGGGAGATACTCGTGCGAGTGTTGCTCGAGAATTCTCAGAAGTAACACCAGCACCAGAACCAACCGCGCCACAACCGAAACAAACAACTAAAAAACAGCCAGTTAAACAGGAGCAACCGAAACAGGCTGATCCAAATCATAAGGGGACCGTTGAACGGGTCAAGGGCTTCTTCAACCACTTCTTTGATTAATAATCGGATAGAAATGACGGAGGAAAAAACATGGAATTTTCTTTAGATTCAACCCAGAACTCAGGGGCTAATATTAAAGTCATTGGTGTCGGTGGCGGTGGTGGAAACGCCGTTAACCGGATGATTGCAGAAGACGTCAAGGGCGTCGAATTTATCGTTGCAAACACCGATGTACAAGCATTACAAACATCCAATGCTGAGACTAAGATTCAGCTTGGACCGAAATTAACACGAGGACTTGGCGCTGGTTCCAATCCTGATGTTGGTTCCAAAGCAGCACAAGAAAGTGAAGAAGCCTTGACGGAAGCCTTACAGGGCGCTGACATGGTCTTCGTCACTGCCGGAATGGGCGGTGGTACTGGTAACGGTGCTGCACCCGTAGTGGCTAAAATCGCCAAGGATTCAGGCGCTTTAACAGTTGGTGTGGTTACACGTCCATTTACGTTTGAAGGCCCGAAGCGGGCACGCAATGCGGCGGAAGGGATTGCCCAAATGAAGGACAACGTCGATACGTTGATCGTCATTGCCAATAACCGCTTGCTTGAAATCGTTGATAAGAAGACCCCAATGATGGAAGCCTTCCAAGAAGCCGATAACGTCTTACGTCAAGGGGTTCAAGGGATCTCTGATTTGATTACTTCACCAGGCTACGTCAACTTGGACTTTGCGGATGTCAAGACGGTCATGCAAAACCAAGGTTCCGCATTGATGGGAATCGGTTCTGCCACTGGCGAAAATCGGACTGCCGATGCGACGAAACAAGCCATTTCATCACCATTATTGGAAGTTTCAATCGATGGTGCCGAACAAGTCTTATTGAACATCACGGGTGGTCCCGACATGTCCTTATATGAAGCACAAGCTGCTTCAGACATCGTGAGCCAAGCTGCAACGACCGAAGTTAATATTATCTTTGGGACGTCGATTGATGAAAGCTTAGGCGATGAAGTTCGGGTGACGGTCATTGCGACTGGTATCGACCAGAAGCAACGGGAACTCAAATTGGGTAACCAATCAACTCGGACTGCTGCTAGCCAACAACGTGGTGGGATGTTTAGCAACAACTCAACAGACCAACCCGCAACTAGCGAAGCGGCTCAACCAAGTGAATCTCAAGCTGACGATCCATTCGGTAACTGGGATATCCGGCGCGAACCAAACAATTCACGGCCAGTCAACAATGGTCAAGAATTTAACAACGTTGAAGAGACAGATTTTGATGTTTTTAATGATAATTCACAAGCTGACGACAGCAAGGATGACAACAGTGGTGATTCACTAGATACGCCACCATTCTTCAAGCGTCGGCGTAAGTAAGACAGTGAAGGGAGCGCAAGCATATGGCCGGATTCATTAGTAACTTTTTTGGTGTTGGAGATTCTGATGATCAGTATGAGGAACCGACCCAAGCTTCACAAGCGGCGGCCCCCACTGAACCAGCGACCAACACGCGTTCGACACCGAAAGTTGTTCCCATGCAAGGTGGTAAATCAGTGAATAGTAAAATCGCCTTATTCGAACCGAAAATTTATTCGGATGTTAAGGAAATTGCGACCCAATTGCTTAAAAATCAAGCCGTGATCGTTAATTTTGATCACGTGGATGATGAGATGGCACGCCGAATCGTTGATTTTCTGACTGGGACGGTCTTTGCCATCAATGGCGAGATCGAACGCATCGGCGACGAGATTTTCCTTTGCATTCCAGAAAACTACGAAGTGTCAGGAAGCACAACTAGTCAGTTTGATTCCAGCAAATTATAAGGAGTGAGTGGCCTCTGTTAGTGACGATTATTAGTCGGTTATTTCAACTGTACCAATTAGCCATTGTGGTTTACATTCTGATGTCTTGGTTCCCAGGTGCCTATAATACGCGCATCGGGCAATTTTTAGGACAGATCTGTGAACCATTTCTCAGTATTTTTCGGCGCTTCATTCCCGCAATTGCCGGGTTGGATTTTTCACCAATCATTGCGCTGTTAGTGCTCCAATTTGCTGAAAGTGGCTTGTTTTACCTATTAAGCTTTTTGACGTATTAAATTAAGATAACGAGGATAGTATCGTGAATGATAATCTAAAACAACATTTTCGCGATAGTGAAGCCCCATTTATTGAACAGGTCACGGGGTGGCTCCGCCAAGTTGCGGACCAGTACCGACCAATCTTAACGGCGTTTTTGAACCCACGTCAAGTGTACATTGCCCAGACACTGGCTAACCAGCTGGATGATGTACGGATGCGCGCGTATGGCGGTTTTGAGGGTGCAGAATTGCAGCGGATCTTATTTTATCCGCCATATTACGAACCCGAGGCCGCAGATTTTCAAATCACATTATTCAACATTGTCTACCCAGTCAAGTTTGCGACGCTCAAACATGGTCAAATACTGGGAACGTTGGCAAATGCCGGCGTAGAGCGGGATGTCTTTGGTGATATTATCACTGATGGTGAGCACTGGCAGTTTGTGTGTGAGTCTGAGATGGCGGATTACTTTAATGATCAGATTGATCGGTTTGGTAAGACGAAAGTGCATCTAACGGCGGTTGCAGGATCCGAAGTAATTGCTCGTGAAGATGACTGGGAACCTGTCACAACGACGGTCAGCTCACTACGCGCGGATAGTATCATCAAAGCCGCATTCAACTTGTCGCGGCATCACGCTAAGGAATTGATCGAGGGTGGCAAGGTCCGCTTGAACTGGGCAGAGTTGCCTAAAGCCGATTATGAATTGGCGCTACTCGATATGCTTAGTGTGAACCACTATGGCCGCGTGCGACTCGCCGAAATCAGCGGCGAGACCAAGAAGGCGCGACTGCGAATAACGTTAAATATTATTCATAGTAAATAAATATTGGAGGAATTCTAATGGTGTTAAGTCCGGATGACATTCATAACAAAGAGTTTTCAACGAAACTACGTGGTTACAATATTGATGAGGTCAATGATTTTCTGGAACAGATTATCAAAGACTATCAAATTACCTTAAAACAAAATAAGGACCTCCAAGAACGTTTAGACGCGAGTGAAGGCAAGTTGAAGTATTTCAACGAATTAAAAGATTCTTTGAACCAGTCGATTTTAGTGGCCCAAGAAGCTGCTGACAAGGTTAAGACCAACTCGAAGAAGGAAGCCGACATCATTACCCGGGAAGCCCAAAAGCAAGCTTCTGACATTGTCAGTGAAGCCACTGACAAGTCGAACCAAATGATTGACGACGCTTCACAAAAGGCCAAGCGCTTATCTGTTGAAACGGACGATTTGAAGAAACAAACACGGGTCTTCCGTCAACGCCTCCAAGTGATGTTAGAATCACAATTGGAAGTGGTTAAGAGCAAGGATTGGGACCAACTACTTAGCGAGACCAATACCGCAGACTATACTGAAATTCAACACGTTTTGAAGGAAGATAGTCTTGACAACTCGGGGGATGCGAGCGTAAACTCAGAAGCAACCGTTGAAATTACGGAAGCAACGAGTGGCGAAACCCCAGTTGCCGATGGTGGGGATCAAGCCCCACAACAAACGGTGGTTATTTTCCCTGACGATGACAACGCGGCTAACTAAGTGCTGATCATTGCAGACAATTAAAGCACATGAATGTGTCGAGGAGAACAGTCAACACTGATGAATACGCCCAGAGAGCTGCCGATAATGGAAAGGCGGTCGTCCCTTCATCAGTTGTCCATCATCTCCGAACGTCACCCTGAAGCGAGTAAGGGTGACCGTCTCATGAACGTTATCCATGCTAAGAGAGAATCTAAACAATTCTAAAATTGGGTGGTACCACGATAACTTCGTCCCTGGCTGGGCGGAGTTTTTTTGTGTCTCCAAACCAATGATTGTTTGATAAAAAATTTAAGGAGTGAGAGTATGCGCGTTAAAGAAACATTAAACCTCGGTAAGACCAAGTTTAAAATGCGTGGGAACTTACCGGTCAAGGAAGTTGAACGGCAAAACCTCTGGGCTGAAAACAAAGTCTATGAACAACGGCAAAAATTGAATGAAGGTAAGCCAAGCTTTATCTTACATGATGGCCCGCCATACGCAAACGGCGATATCCACATGGGGCACGCCTTAAATAAGATTACGAAGGATTTTATTGTTCGTTATAAATCGATGAATGGCTTCCGGGCACCGTACGTTCCTGGTTGGGATACCCACGGCCTACCAATCGAACAAAAGTTGAAACAAGCTGGCTACGACCGTAAGAAGATGTCGGATAATGAATTCCGTGAACTTTGTCGCAAGTATGCCTTAGAACAAGTTGACCACCAACGTGAAGAATTCAAACGGTTAGGGGTCAGCGGCGAATGGGACAACCCATACTTAACGTTGAAGCCTGAATTTGAAGCCGCACAAGTGCGGGTCTTCGGGGCCTTCGCTAAGCGCCACCTGATTTATCGGGGCAAAAAGCCAGTCTTCTGGTCATGGTCCTCTGAATCAGCCTTGGCAGAAGCCGAAGTTGAATATCATGACGTAACGTCACCATCTGCCTTCTACGGTGAACGGGTCATCGACGGCAAGGGTGTCTTAGATGACGATACTTACCTCGTGGTTTGGACGACGACGCCATGGACGATTCCAGCCTCTGAAGGGATCACCGTTGACGCTAGTTTTGATTACGTGGTCGTTCAACCAGCTGGTGAAAGCCGGAAGTTCGTGTTGGCAGCCGAATTATTGGATGAAAACGCAGAACGGTTTGGCTGGGAAGATGTTCAAGTGTTCAAGACGGTCAAGGGTGCTGAACTCGAAAACGTCTTGTGTGAACATCCATTTGACCACAGCCGCAACTTATTGACGATGCTTGGTGATTTCGTTACCTTGGATTCTGGTACTGGTCTTGTGCATACCGCACCTGGC
Organism: Lactiplantibacillus sp. B652; assembly: GCF_023806745.1. Classification (NCBI taxonomy): domain Bacteria; kingdom Bacillati; phylum Bacillota; class Bacilli; order Lactobacillales; family Lactobacillaceae; genus Lactiplantibacillus; species Lactiplantibacillus sp. B652. The sequence goes on from NZ_JAMSKY010000003.1 coordinate 42,505, forward strand.
TATGGGGAAGATGACTACCGGATCGGTCAAAAATACGGTTTGCCAATCTTTGCCCCAGTCGACAACAAAGGGGTACTGACTGAAGAGGCTGGTGCTGACTTTGCGGGTGTCTTCTATGACGATGCCAACGAAATTGCGCTAGGCAAATTGAAGGACGCCGGCTTGTTGCTCAAGTACATGCCATACGAACATAGTTATCCTTTCGACTGGCGGACTAAGAAGCCAATCATCTTCCGCGCAACGCCACAATGGTTTGCTTCGGTCGGTGACATGCGTGACGAAATTCTGAAGTCGATGGACGATGTTCAATTCTTCCCAGAATGGGGTAAGAAGCGGCTATACAACATGATTCGTGACCGTGGTGACTGGGTCATCTCACGGCAACGGGTCTGGGGTGTGCCACTCCCAATCTTCTATGCCGAAGATGGGACGGCCATCATGGACGAAGAAACCATCAATCACGTGGCTGATTTATTCGGCAAGTACGGGTCGAACATTTGGTTTGAACGTGAAGCCAAGGACTTATTACCAGAAGGCTACACGAATGAACATTCACCAAAGGGGACCTTTACGAAGGAAACTGATATTATGGATGTTTGGTTCGACTCCGGTTCGTCACACCAAGGTGTCTTAGCGGAACGGCCATACCTCAAATATCCTGCTGACCTGTATTTGGAAGGCTCCGACCAATATCGTGGTTGGTTCAACTCAAGTTTGATCACTAGTGTGGCGGTTTCTGGTCATGCACCTTACAAGCAAGTCTTATCACAAGGTTTTACCTTGGATGACAAGGGTCGCAAGATGAGTAAGTCACTGGGGAATACGATTGCCCCTGCAGATGTCATCAAGCAAATGGGTGCTGAAATCGTTCGGATGTGGGTCGCTTCCGTTGATACTAGTTCAGACGTGCGGGTCTCAATGGAAAGCTTCAAACAAGTCGCGGATGCTTACAAGAAGTTCCGGAATACGGTGCGCTTCATGTTAGGCAACACGACTGACTTCGATCCGAAGAAGGACCGGGTCGCATTTGAAGACTTAGCTAGTGTTGACCAATACATGGCTGTCCGGTTGAATGACTTTGTCGCTGAAATCAAAGATCATTACGATCACTATGACTTCCTCGATATTTACAAGAAGTTGATCAACTTCTTAACGGTTGATTTATCCAACTTCTACCTGGATATTGCGAAGGATATTATGTATATTGATGCGGAAGACAGTCATTCACGGCGTTCGATGCAGACGGTCTTCTACGACGTGCTGGTTGCTTTGACGAAGCTCTTTACGCCAATGTTGCCACATACGACCGAAGAAATTTGGCCATTCTTGAAGGAACCAGAAGAATTTGCGCAGTTGACCGACATGCCAACGGTTCAAAACTATGCCAATAGTGCTGAATTAACGGCTCAGTGGTCACGGTTCATGGATCTTCGGAGTGACGTTTTGAAGGCCCTCGAAGAAGCTCGCGATGCCAAGCTGATTGGGAAGTCCCTAGAAGCGCACTTAGACTTGTACGTGGATGCGGATACCCAAGCCTTCTTGGACGGTTTGAACACTAATGTCCGGCAAATGTTGATGGTTTCAGCGCTTGATATGCACGCATTAAGCGATGCACCCGCTGATGCCGAAGCCTTTGGCGATACGGTTGCCATCAAAGTTAGCCATGCTGACGGCGAGGTTTGTGCCCGTTGCCGGATGGTCAAGACGGATGTCGGCAGTGACGATGCTTACCCAACGCTCTGTGCGCGGTGTGCCGCCATCGTTCGTGAGAATTACCCTGAATCAGTCGCAACTGGTTTGGAAGCTTAATCTAAATATTTTTTGATGTAAAAATTGCCTCTGAGTGGTCATGTTGGACTGCTTGGGGGCTTTTTTTGTGGGACGTGGGGTGAAACTGACTGCTTTCTGCCGGCACCTGGGTTAGTTCAATCGTGCCGTTGCGTTATGGGGCAGTATGCTAATCCAATCGTTAGGCGACTAGATGGTGCTGACGGTTATGACTGAAATTTGACCACTTAGCCGGTATAGTTGACGACTTAGCTAAAAAGACGAGACAAATCTGTATTTAGTGTGTAAGCTGACGGTATTTAAATGGGAGGTGGTCATTGTGGTATTACTTGCGACGATGCATTTAACAAAGGTATACAAGCAACACGTTGCGGTCAATGATATTAACCTGAAAATTAAAGCGGGTCGTATGACTGCCATTCTAGGGCCGAATGGTGCGGGCAAAAGTACGTTGATCAAGTTGCTGATTGGTCAGTTAACACCGACTGCTGGAACCGTTGAGATGAATCGCACTCGTCAGCCAGGCGTTGTCTTTCAAGGCAGTGTGCTGGATGATGCCCTGACAGTTGAAGAAAATTTACGATTACGTGCCCAACAATACCGTGATGTTCCCAAGCAACGAGTCGCAGAACTACGGGTACAACTTGGTTTGACCAGCTTTTTTCACCAGCGATACGGCACACTTTCCGGAGGTCAGAAACGGCGAGTCGATATTGCACGGGCCTTACTCAATCATCCTGAAATTCTGTTCTTGGATGAACCGACTACTGGGCTGGATATTCAAACAAGAACGGTAATTTGGCAATTATTGCATGATTTGCAACAACGAGAGGGATTGACAATTGTCCTGACGACACATTACTTGGATGAAGCCGACACCGCTGATAATGTTTATATTATGACAAATGGCCGTGTTTGTTCACATGGGTCAGCTGCTGAAATCAAGCAACGTTATGGCCGACCACAATTGGTCTTGACGGTGGCACCCAACGCACAACCTACTGTGCTGGCAACTTTGGTACAGACCGAGTTTCACGTTACTGGCAATCAAGTGATTTGTCTACCGACCGATATGGCATCTGCAATACAGATTTTGACAATCTGCCAGCCAAATTTACTTGATTTCGAGTATCGCCCTAGCTCGTTGAACGATGCTTTTATGGCCTTGACCGGAAAGGAGTTGACTTAAATGCTTGCTTTGATTAAACGCAACTGTCGGCTCTATTTTCGAAATCACAGTGGCGTTCTGTTGTCACTGTTAAGCGCGGGAATTGCGTTTGTTCTGTATTTAGTGTTTCTTAAAGCCGGAATGCACCGAGAATGGTCACAGCTCCCACAAACGGATCAGTTATTGGATAGTTGGTTGATTGCCGGTATTCTGGTCTTGACTGGCATCTCAACGACATTAGCTGGTTTGGGCCAGCTCGTCTCAGACCGTGAGCGCCAGGTTGACCGGGATTTATTGCTCACGGATGTGGGACCAGTCAGATTGGAATTAAGTTATTTGGTGAGTGCAACCATTGTCGGTATTGTCATGCAACTAGCCATGTTCGCTGGCATGTGGGGCTATTTTAGTTTTACTGATGGTCTTAGGTTTAGCGGGGCACAGTTGCTGGATGTTGTTGGCCTAATGATGATAAGTGCGGGTTTGGCGACGGTCGTGAATGCACTGATTATCGCCCGTATTCATACCATCGATAATTTTGGCAAACTTGCGACCATTATTGGCACCGCGACGGGCTTTCTGGTTGGGCTGTATCTACCGGTTGGTTCGCTTCCAACTGCAGCTCAGACCTTAGTCAAATTAACGCCTGGAAGTTACGCGGCATCGCTGTATCGTCAGGTACTAATGAATGACACCTTAAATACTGTTTTTGCTCATAGCAGCATTGCCCAAAACGATTTTGAGCGATTGATGGGTGTCCGTATCAACTGGTCGGGTTTGTTGACAGCCTCACAGACCTATCAGATAATATGCTATATCTTGGTCAGTTGCTTGTTACTGGTGCTGATTCCGGTTTGGCGACAACAATTACAATGGCGACGGTAACGCTTTATCAATGGGAGGGTGGTCAATGTGGTTCACAGTCAATTTGAACGAGATGAACAACTGGCGCCATCTCAGATAGAAGTACTGGTCAAAGCGTCTCAACTAGGTGAACCAGTACAAGCTTTGATGCTGTATATTGACCAGTTCCAAACTGCACATCCAACTATTATCCCGTTGAAGACCAGCGAGCGACTGATGATGGTGAAGACTGCCGATATTATTATGGCGGATGTTCAACAAGGGCAACTTCTGGTCTATACGACCGCACATCTCATTCAGTCCAAAGAACCGCTTAGCCATTTGCGGCAACGACTGGCCAATCTGGATTTTGTGCAGGTCTCGAAACACGCATTTTTGAATTTGAACCATTTATTGAGCCTGAGTGATAGTTTTTCTGGTAATATGACTGCGGTCCTCACGAATCAAATCAAGACTGAGGTCAGCCGTAAATATGTGAAGACGCTGATGAAAAGCCTAGGAATATAGGGGGCCGCCATGAAAGTAAGCTTACAACGAATGATGATTGGGTGTGGTTACGGCGCAGTTGCCTATTTGGTCATTATTGCACTCAACATTCAGCCCACGCATCCTACAATGAGGAATGTTGTGAGTGTCTTAATCATGAGTGCGTTGATTGGACTGCTAACAGACTTGTTTGAACTGGACCGGCTATCATATTTAGTGGCAGTAGGACTGCATTTGCTAGGTACATTTGGGTTAACCATCGGTACGATTTGGTTTAATCACTGGCACATTCCTAGCTTCTGGGGCCTGTTTTTAGGCTGCTATCTGATTTTGTGGGGAATCGTCCGGTTTTATCAGTTTTTAGAAGTCACTAAAATCAATCAGGCCTTGGTTGAACGACAAAAAAATTTGAACCAACACCAAGACTAGCAGGGTTAATCACCAGGTTTCATGAGAATTGGTCCTTTGGAATTGAATTTTCATGAAAAAGTCAGTATGATAATGAAGTAGTTTAATTTAGGATTAAGATTATATAGATAGGATGTTGATGGCTGTGAAAATGATCAAGGTACACGGTTCTGGGAACGATTTTTATTTATTAGATCAAACGCAATTTCAAGCACCGTTATCTGATGCGGATTTGAAGCAATTGGCAATTAACGTTTGTAAGCGGGACGGCGCCGGTTTGTATGATGGTGCCGATGGCGTGTTAGTCGTCGATAAATCTGAACATTCGCAAGTCCTTGGTCGCATGCGGGTCATTAACGCAGACGGCACCGAGGCTAGCATGTGTGGCAATGGTCTACGGACGGTGGCACGCTACTTGGGAACCCAAAATAGTGTCGAAGATTTTCGGGTCCAGACCATGTATGCGGACTTAAAAGTACAGGCCGTTGCTGACTTTGCCGCTCATGTGCCTGCATACAGTGTTGAAATCTCACCCGTCTCATTTGACGCGCAAACTTTAGGTATGCACGCCAACCATGACGCGGCGACGATTATCAACGAGAAGATTCCAGCACTATCTGAAGATTTGAAGTTTTCAGCGGTTGCTGTACCTAATCCACATTTGATTGCATTTGTCGACCACGAGACTTTAGTTGGTCCTGAATTAGGACGAATCGGTGCCTGGATGAATGATGGCAAGAACAGCATCTTTCCTGATGGCGTGAACGTCAGCTTTGTCGAAGTCTTAGGCGCTAACTCAATTTTTGTGCGGACCTTTGAACGCGGCGTTGGCTTTACGAATGCTTGTGGGACTGCGATGTCTGCATCTTCATTAATGTACGTCTTATTGCATCAAGAAAGTACTGATTTCAACCAAGAAATTCAAGTTACTAATCCTGGTGGGATGGTCAAGACAGTCGTTCATCAAGGTGCCGATGAAGAATACTGGATGGAACTGATTGGCAATGCCACCTTTGTTCGCATCGTCACCTTGCCACTTGAGGAAGCCTTACGTGGAGATTACAGTACGGCGACTGCGACCGAAACCGGCGAACAAGCTGCGTACGAAGACTTTGTGTCGAATTTAGCACAAGTGTAAGGGGTCATCACGACCGCGAATTGATGAACTGGAACCATGACCTGACCAGCAGTCACGACCGCTCGTTGGGTCATTTTTTATGCGGTTCGTTAAAATTATCGTAATCGGTCGACTGAAAATTGCATTCGGTCCTAAAAATCGGTATCCTTATTGAGAGAGCAGACACTGAAAGGGGTGCTTGAGTGATGACATTTGAAGAACGCGTTCAAAGTCGCAAAATGGTCTATCAAGGTGGACTCGTGCAAGTTGAACGTCAAGAAGTCACGTTGCCAGACCAAACGACGGCGACTCGCGAAATCGTGCGGCACCAGCCAGCGGTCGCGATGCTAATGATTACGGCAGAACGCCAAATGATCGTTGAACGGCAGTGGCGAGCGGCAACGGGTGGCTTAACGCTTGAAATCCCGGCTGGCAAGGTCGAAGCCGGAGAAACGATGGACCAAGCAGCCGCACGGGAGCTCAATGAAGAGACCCGACTGACCGCCAGCCGATTAGAAGCGGTCGCCCAATTTTATACCTCACCTGGTTTTACCGATGAATTTATGAAATTGTACGTGGCGACCGGTTTAACAGCCGTTGCGACAGAGCTACCACAAGACCCTGATGAACAAATTGGGCTAATTAAGCTGGATTTGGCTACCGCCGTCGAACAAGTGCAGACCGGACAAATCCAGGATGCGAAAACAGTAATGGCGATTTGGTACTGGCAAAGTCACCCCGAGTTAGGAGTTGAAGCATAGTGGCTGATGACGAACGTGTCACCCGACAGCAATATCGGCAACAACGCCGGCAACCAGTTGAAGACGATGAACCAACACAACCCTCAGAGCCAGAGACGAGCAGTTCGTCGCGTCAGGCTTATGCGGCCGAAAATAATCGTGCACTGGAAGAAGTAAAGACCAAACGCTTGGCACGGAAGCTCAATTGGGTGATTGCTGGACTAATACTAGGCATTATCATTGTCTTTTTAATTTTATTTTTAACACCATAGAAAGTAGGGGTTAGCGCAACATGAAATTTGGAATTATTTGTGCCATGGAAGAGGAACTCAAAACTTTGCGGGAGGCACTGCAAGACGAACGGGTCGTGCCAATCAAAGACATCACGTTTTATGATGGGACGATCGACCACCAAGAAGTTGTCTTAGTGCAGTCAGGTATCGGTAAGGTTCAAGCCGGAATGACGACAGCGTTGATGATTACGAACTTTGACGTGGATGTCGTTATCAACTCAGGTTCAGCTGGCGGAATCGGTGCTGGTTTGCATGTCGGAGACGTCGTTGTGGCCAGTGCCACGGCTTACCATGATGTCGATGCGACGGCCTTTGATTACGAGTACGGCCAGTTACCACAACAACCACTATATTACGAAACGGATGCCAACTGGGTCAAACAAATCATGGCAGCAGCAACCGCTACTGGTTTGAATGCCAAGACTGGTTTGATTGTTTCCGGAGACCAATTCATTGCTGGAAAAGCGGCGACGGATAAGATCTTGGCACATTTTCCAGACGCACTGTCCAGTGAAATGGAAGGCGCTGCGATTGGTCAAGCCTGCCATCAATTCAAGACACCTTACGTGGTGATTCGGGCAATGTCAGATGTTGGTGATGAAAACGCCGGTGTCAGTTTTGACGAATTTATTCTAGAAGCGGGTAAACAATCAGCAGCCATGTTATTGGCCCTCTTTGCGGCACAAGACCAAGCCACAGATTAATACGAGAGTAACCTTGTCCAACACGGCGGCACGCGATAGACGCGTGACGACACTTCCGTACGGTGACAGTGGTAGGACGACAGCTGAATGGCAATTAACTGTGGACTGGTTACGATAGGAAGTAAATGAAGATTTTTTAGAAGGAAGTATGACGACATGAAGCAAGTGTACCTAGACAATGCGGCCACCACGCCGATGGCTGCTTCGGTGGTTCAGACGATGACTGAGCAAATGACGCAAACGTTCGGGAACGCCTCTAGCACCCATGCTTTTGGACGGGCTGCACGGCAAGTATTGGATGATAGCCGGCACGTCATTGCCCAAAGTATCAATGCCCCCGACGATGATATTATTTTCACCAGTGGTGGGACTGAGAGTGATAATACGGCGATCATGCAGACGGCCTGGACCCGGCAACATTTAGGTAAGCATATTATCACGACGGCGATTGAACACCAGGCAATTTTAAAGTCGACGGCTTTTCTGGCAGAACATGGCTTTGAAATTACTTATTTGCCCGTCAATGAGCAAGGCCAAATCAGTTTGGACGACTTGAAGGCGGCGTTGCGACCAGATACGATCTTGGTCTCAATCATGACGGGGAACAACGAGGTCGGTTCACAGATGCCGATTCACGAAATCGGGATGTTGCTGAAGGATCATCAAGCGTGGTTCCATACGGATGCCGTCCAAGCTTATGGATTGTTAGATATTGACGTTGAGCGTGACCATATCGACATGCTATCGACGTCAGCGCATAAGATCAACGGCCCTAAGTTTCTCGGCTTCTTATATAAACGTAATGGCGTTAACTTTCCAAGCTTCGTCAAAGGTGGCGAGCAGGAAGATAAGCGTCGTGCTGGGACCGAAAACGTGCCAGCAATCGCTGGTTTTGCGACGGCGGTTCAAGAATTGACGACTGAAGAAAAAGCACACCGACAAGCTAAATATCGGGACTTCAAGCAGTATGTTGTGGACCAATTGACGGCCAACGGGGTTGATTTTGAAGTCAACGGTTCACTCGGAGAGAACAATTTGCAGCACGTGTTGAATCTCTGGATCAAAGGGATTTCAACGTATACGATGCAAACGAACTTAGATTTGGGTGGTGTGGCCGTATCCGGTGGGTCCGCATGTACCGCGGGTAGTCTGGAACCTTCCCACGTCTTGATTGCAATGTTTGGTGAAGATTCTCCACGGGTCACGGAATCAATTCGCCTTAGTTTTGGGCGCTATACGACGAAGGCTGACTTAGACCAGTTTATCGATGTATTGACGAAGACGACCCAACGATTATTAAAGAAATAGGGGGCCCATCAAATGGCTTATACAAAAACGGTTCAATTAGATGGTGATACGACATCCTATACCTTAAGTGCAACGGTTAAGAAATACACGTTGCTAGACCTGGGCTTCGTGAAGGGACGGTCAGGTGCGTTCAGTTTTGGACGGTCATTGGATCCGACATCGCCATACCAAGCAGCCTTTAAATTAAAGGTGACGGTCAATGCCGATTTAACCGGTTTTAAAATGACAACGGTCACCGGTAACGGCGTTCAACGCGTCAATATTTTTAAAAATGACGCGCATCCGGAAGCCGTTGAACAATTACGCTATATTCTCGCCAACTTTATTGAGCGGGACGTCCTCACTGAGGGCTAATTAATGAAACGCCTGGCTTGCAGCCGGCGTTTTCTTTGTTATAATGGTACTTACTGGACTTGTACGACCTTCAAATCGTGGATTCTCCAGAATCTTTTGGAAATGATGGTGAAAAGTATGACTGATCACAGTAACACGCGTGTCGTTGTCGGCATGAGTGGTGGTGTTGATTCATCCGTTGTGGCACTGCTCTTAAAGCAGCAAGGCTATGACGTGGTGGGCGTCTTTATGAAGAATTGGGACGATACGGATGAAAATGGTGTCTGTACCGCGACCGAGGACTATAAAGATGTGGCAAAAGTTGCTGACAAAATTGGAATTCCTTACTACTCAATCAACTTTGAGAAGGAATATTGGGACCGGGTCTTCACGTATTTCTTAGATGAATACAAAAAGGGCCGCACGCCTAACCCTGATGTCATTTGCAACAAGGAAATTAAGTTTAAGGCGTTTCTAGATTACGCCATGGATTTAGGTGCGGACTACATCGCAACCGGCCACTACGCGCGTTTGCAGCATGACGAAGATGGCACGATGCACTTATTACGGGGCGTTGATAGCAATAAGGACCAAACTTATTTCTTGAGCCAGTTGGATTCCAAGACCTTACAAAAGGTCATGTTCCCACTTGGCGAGATGATTAAGCCGGATGTACGGAAGCTAGCGCTAAACGCTGGTTTGGCAACAGCTAAGAAGAAGGATTCCGTTGGTATCTGCTTCATCGGTGAGAAGAACTTCAAGGAATTCTTGGGCCATTACTTACCAGCGACTCCCGGTAAGATGATGACGTTTGATGGTCAAGTCAAAGGCGAGCATGCCGGTTTGATGTACTATACGATCGGTCAGCGTCGGGGACTCGGTATTGGTGGCGATGGTGAGGATAACGAGCCATGGTTCGTGATTGGTAAGGACCTCAAGCAGAACATTCTCTACGTCGGCAAGGGTTACCACAATCCACACCTATATGCGACTCACTTGAAGGCGTCCGACTTGCACTTCGTCACTGACGAAGACCTCGGCAACGACTTCCACGTGACGGCCAAGTTCCGTTACCGTCAAAAAGACTCCGGTGTGACGGTGCATTTCAATGACGACCACACGGAAGTTACGGTAACGTTTGACGAACCCGTACGCGCAATTACCCCTGGTCAGGCAGTCGTCTTCTATAACGGCGAAGAGTGCCTTGGCTCTGGTATGATTGACGCTGCTTATAATGAAGAGCGCGTCTTACAGTACGTCTAACAGCAATCATCTGTTCAGTTGAAGCCCATTAGTTAGCCCAGTGCTTACTAATGGGCTTTTTTACGCGTTGTGCTGGTTATTCCTTAGCATAGAAGATGATTAAAAAGTGTAGATGGGTGTTCTGTCCGTCAGCCGATGCGCACCCTAGTCCGACTTCCGGGGCCGGCTGACAATTGCTGGAACGTAAGCCGACATCGATTTGAACTCACGCAGAAGACCACTGCGCAATTTCAAATACGAGTCTTATTCTAAGCCGGAAGAAGCCCACTTCAAGCTGAGAATAATTTGGCTACTGAGCATTGTCAGCCAGCCCCTACAGTCGGGAACCCGCTCGAATGGCGGATGAACGGTCACCTATCTTGGTACAATTGACCACTTAACATTAGATGCCTGGTCCTTCAGGCAAACTGTGAGTCAGGACCAACGATTCCTAGACATTGAGGTGGTGATTCATATCAATCTGACTCGGAAACTCCACTTGTAAGAGCTAGCAATTTGGCCACTTCCATAGAGACGAGCCAAACGATAGATAAATGAGGCATGAAGTAATTTAAATCAAAACAAATCTGACAGTTAGATCACAGACGTACCGTTTATTACGAATCAATGACCAGTCGTTCTAAAGTTGAGTCCGCAAATGTCCGCCTTTCGAATGGAATCCAGGCTGGAAGGTGTTTCTGACAATGCTCAGCGGCTTCTAGAGTGTGAGGTTCAGACGGGTTGGGACTGAGGATTAGCCTAGCTAGAGCGTTAAGCGGCGCATTCCCGCTTGGCGTTCTGGCGTAGCTAACCGGAAGTCCCAGTCTGACCCGAGCACATTTCGGCAATGTTGCATAGAACGTGGAGGACCAGTATTTAAGACGCGGGTTGTCGGCTTAAATCTGTGTCCATCGCGTTCCAGCGTTGTCAGAAATACCTGTAAGCCGGCATAGGACGTAGATTCGCTGCAAGTTTACGGTAACTCGCTTTGTTTCCAGCGGGTCTCAGCTGGCTGCTTTTGAACTTAAGAATTGTCATGATTTAATCATGATTCATGACACAAATCAACTAACATAACGAGTGGTCTATTAGGTGTTCACGAATTAAAAACTGCGGGTTGCAATTCTGACTGGGGTTGATTAAGCTAAATGGAGTGAGGTTTCAGTGTTGCTGCTGGAATCGTGAAGGAGAAGTTAGTTAGTATGAAGAAATTAGCACATCTAAGACTTTTTGATACCCTTTCTAAGAAGATGGTGGCGGGATTCATCATTTTAATTATGATTGGAACGGGGTTATTAAGTTTGCCATGGGCGACGCCAGCTGGTGTGCACACGTCATTGATCGATGTGGTGTTCACGGCAGCTTCCGCGACCTGTATTACCGGGTTGACGGTCGTCAATACTGCCGCACATTGGAGCACTTTTGGTCAATTAGTGATTTTAGCCCTATCAGAAATCGGCGCCCTCGGTTATATGACGTTTGCTGTATTGCTTTTTAATATCATGCGCCGTCAAATTGGGTTGTCCACTCAACTGATGGTCAAAGCGTCACTTAACTTGGAAAGTCTCAGTGATACCAAGAGTGTGATGAAATATGTCGTCGGTTTGTCGCTGCTGTTTCAACTCGGTGGGCTCGGACTTCTGGCCATAGATTTCGTGCCCCGATTTGGCTGGCGGCATGGCTTATATACGGCGATGTATCATGCCGTGATGTCATTTTGTAACGCCGGTTTCGATGTCTTTGGGAACAGCCTACAAAGTTTTCGCAACGACCCTTACGTGCTGATTGTGACGATGATTTTGATTATTGCCGGTGGACTGGGCTTCTTAGTCTGGCGTGACTTGTTGTTATTCCACGTCCGTAAACGGTTGACGTTGAATTCAAAGTTGACGTTGCTAACGACCATTAGTTTGTTCGTGATTGGGTTTGCGGTGCTACTCGTGACGGAACGGGATTTAAAACTGCTGCCAGCGGGGACGTCGTGGTTTAACCGCACGATCAATACCCTGTTTTTGAGTGTGACACCGCGAACGGCGGGACTGATTACGATGCCGACGCAGGGACTGCAGGCAGGGAGTTTATTTGTCATCATGATCTTGATGTTTGTCGGTGGAACACCCGGTTCAACGGCTGGCGGAATCAAAACGACGACATTTGGCGTGTTGATGTTTCAAAGTATTGCCCAGCTACGGGGGCGTGAAGATGTGGAATTTAGTCATCGCCGCTTTAGTCAGGAGAATATTAGCCGGGCACTGATGTTGATTTTTCTGGCCAGTGTCGTACTAACGGTCGCAACCTTGATTCTAACGCAGACGGAATGTATTCCGAAGGGCTTTGGGCTCGAGTACGTGCTCTTTGAAGCCTTGTCCGCCTTTGGGACGGTTGGATTGAGCTTAGGACTAACGCCGAACCTGAGTGTGATTGGTAAAATTATCATTATGATGCTGATGTTTATTGGGCGGGTCGGAATTTTCACGTCGTTGTACGCCCTTTCGAAACGTCAGGCCAGAGTCAACGTGATTCGTTACCCGGCTGAAAACATCTTAATTGGGTAACGTGAATGGTGAAATGATAAGGAGGACGACATGAGAAAAAGTTTTGCGGTGTTTGGACTCGGACGCTTTGGTGAAGCAGTTGTCCGGACACTGGTGGCTGAACATCAGGATGTGTTAGCCGTGGATATTAAGGAAGAGCCGGTCAACGAATTGATGGATGTTGCGACACAGACCATGATTGCGGATACCCGTGATGAAGAAGTATTGCGCGACTTGAACGTGGAATCGTTTGATTACGTCATTATCGGAATCGGTAATAATATGGAAGCCAGTATCCTAACGACGATGCTAAGTAAGGAGCAGGGGGCCAAAAAAGTGATTGCCAAGGCCGAGACTAGCGACCAAGGCCGGGTGCTCGAACGGGTCGGTGCCGATCAGGTCATCTTCCCAGAGCGTGACATGGGCCAGAGTGTGGTCCGTAAACTGTTGTCGAATCACATTCTCAATTTCATTGATTTAAGTGATGAGTACACGCTGGCGGCAATTGAAATTACTGATCCAAACTTTGTTAATCAAAATTTGATCGACCTGAATATTCGGCAACGATTCGGTTTGACCGTGATTGCCATCAAGCATGGTAAGGAAATCAACGTTTCGCCGAAGCCAACGGACATGATGGCGTTGCATGACGTGATTACCGTTGTCGGTTCCATCAAGAGCGTTAATGCGCTGGATGACGCGTTAAAAAAATAATTGAATTAATCAAGTTAAGTTCGTCGAGACAATTCTGCCTTGACGGACTTTTTTGTCGTGGAACCCGTTTAGAACTTGCGCGAGCATGCGGTAGGACGGAAAAGTTGTTGATACGGAAACTTAATGAATCAAGATTTCACCAACTCTTTCGTTGCTTGTACATGCTAAACTGATGATGGCGTCAGGGGAAGAGGACGGTGAAAGCGTAATCATAAAGTCATTAGTAAAATGATACAACAATTCAATTTGGTCAAGAGAGAAATGGAGGAAGTAACATGCGAACTTTTAAAGTGATGACCGGTCTTAGTAGTGGGGTCACCCTACTATCACTGGCGTTAATGCCACTGGCGGCCTTTGCTGCTGGACCTGGAACGGCGGATGGCAACTTAACGACCGTTTCCACCGGTTACGTTGCGGATAGTACTGGCAATGCTGAAGCGTTATCTAACGCCCAATTTACAGTAATGCCTGGTGAATTAACGTTGAATGCCGTGCCAAATATCGCACTCGGTTCAACTAACGTCAAGAACATTGCCTCGGGTCCGACGACCTTGAACGCAACCAGTGGTAACACTTCAGGTGGTGCCGGGTACGATGGTAATGGGCGTGGCAATCTGAATATCAGCGATTATCGTGGTAACCATGCTGGTTGGAGTTTGACGGTCGGAATGGGACCATTCAGTGCCGGCGCCGCAACCATTGATACGGCGACTCTGAATTTGAATATGACAAAGGGGACGGTCGACAATACGGATACGTCAGCACCGTCCGCACTGAGTTTGAGTCAATCGACGGTCACGAATGGTTGGGTCGCAAGCCCAGCAACGTTATGGAGCGCCAGTGCTGCTACTGGTGAAGGTGACAACACCGCCACAACAGCCACCAGTAGTAACTTACAAGTTGCAAAGCAAAGCAACGTTTCGGCCGGGACGTATTCCGCAACACTTTACTGGACGTTACAAAATGCGCCAGCCGCTGCCGCTGCACCAAAAGCCGCTTCGTAGTCAGTTAGTGCTTTCTTAACAGGTCACATGAGTCAATGAGTCGTGGGAGGTGTTGATATGTGGTTTAAAAAAATCAGTCAGTGGTGGGTGTTAGTGCTGGCGTTAATGCTTGGTGGTCTCTTGGGAATGCAACCAATCCATGCAGCGACGAGCACTCCCGCGTCAGGTTTTGTGTTGACACCTCTACTGCCCAAAGACCAGCTCGATAAACAAGCCGGGTATTTTAATTTAAAAGTAACGCCGGGAAGTACGCGGGAGCTGAAAGTATCCGTTAGCAATCCCAGTAAATCGGCAATTACCCTTGAAGTGACGCCGGTGAATGCCACGACTTCGGATGCTGGTAGTGTTGCGTATGTGCCGTCAAATCGGCAAGATCCATCGGCAACCACCACGTTTAAGGACATGACTTCAGCTGGGGCCACCGTGCAGCTCGCTGCGCATCAGGCCAAGACAGTCGGTTTCACCGTAACGATTCCGAAAAATGGGTTTAAAGGTGAAGTGTTAGGTGGCTTATTTGTTACCAACCCAACTGCCAGTGCCACTAAACCAACGAATGATCAAGGGTTTGTCTTGAAAAATCGTTACGCAGAAGTGACGGCGGTTGCACTCTGGTGTCAGCCACAGGAAACGATTCCCGTCCAACTGGTGCTTGATCAAGTTAAAGTCACAACGGACAATGGTCAACCAGTTCTATTTGCCAAACTGCGCAATCTGGCGCCAACGCTTTTTGGTCAGTTGACGATTCAAGCACGTGTGATTGACCGAGCAACTCGTAAGACAGTCGCAACCCAACGACTGAAATCAGGTTCAATGGCGCCAAATAGCTGGTTTAACTACCACGTGGCGCTCGGATCTGACCGGTTAGCAGCTGGTAACTATCAATTGAAGCTGCACTTAACCAGCGGGACGCGAGTATGGAACTTCAGTCATAACTTCACCCTGACTGCGCAACGAGCCAGTCAGCATAATCATCGACTGGTCGGTCCGCACAAAGTGAACTGGTGGTTATGGGGGAGTTTAGCGCTAGTCGGACTGTTAGCCTTGCTGATGGCGGCATACTGGTTCGGTCAACGGCGTTCACGTAAGGAGTGAGGCGTGATGAAAAAATGGGTTAGGTGGGTATGGTTCACACTTAGCGTCATACTCGTCTGCTGGTATTTTACTCCTGTCGTTGAAGCGGCCAAAACGGCACCGCAACCACCTACTTCGCGGCCAACTTCAATTGTTGGTTTGAACCTTTCCGGTGGTTTTACGCAACAACCCATCGATAGTAATGTCATTGGTGGTCAGTCAGTGACACTGTCTGTTCGCGCACAACGTAGTGCGTTAGAAGCCGCAACTAGTCTACTCAGTGGTCGGAAATACGTTTGGTGGCAATCGACTGACGGTGGTCAGACCTATCAAAAAGTCGGCGCGAACAGTCGAACCTATACGTACAACGCGCCCGAAGTGACGGCAACGACGCCAGTTTATTTTCAAGTCCAATACGATTTCTCAGGTGTTGGGGCCTTTCCGGATTATTGGTCGAAAATTGCAAAGGTGACGGTAACCCCGTCACGAGTGGCAACGACTGGTATCAAGGTCAGTAGCGATGAGCAGTGGCTGAATAATTCAGACGAGACAATGGTTCACGCCGCGCTGACACCAGAAACTGCGACGGACCCCGTCACGTGGAAGAGTAGTGATCCAACCTTAGCTTCTGTGGATGACTACGGCAATGTCACCGCTGCAGATGTTGCCAAAGATAACTCAGGGCTGGCCGATGATCATGGCTTAGTCACGATTACGGGTACCTCTAATGGCTTAAGCGACAGTGTTCAGATTCAAGTTGGCGCGCTACAAGACGTGACCGTTACTGAAGGCACGCCAGCGACGTTTACTTTGCCAGCGTTACCAGAGGGCGTGACGGTTGCCAATTGGTATCGTGTCAAAAACGGCAAAGCCACTGCCTTGAATGTGACGGATACGAGTTACACGGTTAAAACGCCAACGAACGCAGATGATGATGGCACGGCGTACTATGCGAGCTTGAGTTATCCAGTCAATGGCAAACCGCAGACGGTCACCACTAATGCGGCCCGCTTAACGGTCAAGTCTGGTGGGCAGTTAGCGCTGATGGCGGTGCCTAATTTGAATTTTGGAACGGTCACACTGAATACGCTTGCGCGTGAGACGACCTTAGCTTTGGCCAAGCAGTCCGTTGCAACCAATGTGGCATATGATGGTAATAACGACCAGCAATTGGCCGTTGTCGATCACCGAACCGTGGGTGGGGATTGGCAGTTACTTGCGAGTCTCAGCCCGTTTGCGACGACTGGTGGTGCCGCCATTCGAACCGCGCAAGTTGAGTTGAAGGCGACGAACGGCCAGCTGGCACAAAGTTTAGTGGCGGATGGAACTGCTCAGACGGTCTATACCCAGTCGGGACGTCAAAGTCAAACCTTTGATGTAACGCCAAGCAGTTTGACCTTACCCGCAACGCCGTTAGCTTCAGCCGGACAGTATCAGAGTACCATTACCTGGACGTTGGCAGTGGTTCCAGCACCATGAATTTTAGGGTAGCTTGTTTGATGACAGGCTACTCTTTTTTATTAGCTATCGGTGGTTTGTTAGCAGACCGGAAGTCACTAGTTCTAGTTGACATAATTTTATTTTTATTAAGTTAATTGGAAATTGACAAAATAGGTGAACAGATTTTGAAAAGCAAGCTGAAAACTGTCATAATGGATAAAGTAGTCGTCGTTTGTCCAGCAGGCATCTGTGGTACTGGTAGTCGATCAGAACACGATTTGGGGCCAGTAAACCGTCGCTAGTTGTCTGATAATTAGCGGTTGCCGCGCGGACCAATCGGCGAAATATATAGGTTATCAATACGAGGAAGTAAGCAATTGACAAAATTATTATTTATTCGCCATGGCAAAACTGAGTGGAATCTTGAAGGCCGCTACCAAGGGTCACAAGGAGATTCACCGTTGTTGCCAGCGAGTTATCAAGAAATTCATGAGTTAGCCGCAGCATTGCAGGATATTCATTTTAGTCACTTATACGTGAGTCCGTTGAAACGGGCGCGAGACACGGCGATGACGTTGCGCCATGACTTGAATCAACCAGAGTTACCGTTAACGGTCCTGAGCCGCTTACGTGAATTCAACTTGGGTAAGATGGAAGGGATGGCTTTTACTGCGGTGGAAGCGACATATCCAGCCGAGTTTGATGCATTTCGCAATCATCCGGATCAATACGATCCAACGGCGATTCAAGGGGAGAGCTTTCAACAGTTATTGAAGCGGATGACGCCTGCCATCACCCAGATTGTTCAGGCTAATCCGCGTCGTGAAGATAACGTCTTGATCGTCAGTCATGGGGCGGCATTGAATGCGCTAGTGAACTCATTGCTGGGTGCATCCCTAGCAACGTTGCGTCAACGGGGTGGCTTGTCGAATACGTCGACGACTATTTTGGAGACCCGTGATCGTGGCCGGCATTATAAATTATTAGACTGGAATGATACGTCGTACTTATCACGGCGTCCAGATGCGACGGATACCATTTGATGATGAAAGGAATGTGAGTGTGTATGGCAAAGCAGACGCGGCCAGATAAGGCGGCCCAACAGGCGTTAGTTCATGAATTAGTGGGCAAAATCGATGCCCGACCAGAAGATTATCACGCGTATTATGATTTGACGGTCTTACTGACGGCCGGAAAAGATTACGAGCAGGCCGAAGCACTGGCAATGAAAGCTCTCGGCAAGTTTGAATCGCAACAACCAGCTGGTGATTTATTCCGCTACGCGCTGGGTAACGTCTACTATCAAGCTGAGATGTACGACAAAGCGTTGCCATTTTATCAGCAAATCACGGATCCTAAGTTGAAGACGGATGCGTATATGATGAGCGGTCAGGCGCTAATGGCCAAACGTGATTATCAACACGCCCTGGTCTGGGCAATCACTGCTCAGGAGGCTCAGCCCAAGCAAGCCGATACCAACTTGTTAGTAGCAGATATTTTACTTGCATTAGGCAATAATCAGCAAGCGTCGGAATATTACCATCAGGCGTTTAAAATTGATCCGCAATCTGGAAAAGCCGCGTTTAACATCGGCTTGACTGCGATGGTGCTGGGTCAACCCTATGCCAAGTGGTTTGAGAAAGCAGAAAAGCTAGATGCCGCTTACTTTAAAGCCCATCAGCAACAACTCTCAGATATTGAAAAAATGTTGGCGAGTCAGTCAGAACATAAACAGTCTAATGAATAAGGAGGATTTTTCGTGACGGACGAACAAGCAAATTTATTTTCCGATGATGTCGGTCGTAACCCTGTCAGCCATTTTGTGGTCGGCAAGGTTGCTGCCACTTTTTTTAGTAGTTCTGATAGTTTCTACAAAGTTTTGTTAGTTAAAGTGACCGAGCAAAACATCGATTGGTCGGAAGATGAAATCGTGGTCACTGGAAATTTTGCCGATATTCAGGAAGAGACCACTTATCGGTTTACTGGCCGGACTGTGACCCATCCCAAGTATGGCGTCCAATTCCAGGCCGATAATTATCAAAATGAGACGCCGACAACGCGCAGCGGCTTAATTGCTTATTTGTCAGGTAATGATTTTCCTGGCTTGGGTAAACGCACGGCGGAGCGCATCGTGGATACGTTGGGTGAAGATGCGATCGATAAGATTTTGGCCGATCCCAAGGTGCTCAAGCCGATTGGATTACGCGCCGGCGTCCAGGCGACCTTAGTCGATACGTTGACGGTCAATAATGGGCTCGAGCAGACGATTATTGGCCTCAATGCGTATGGTTTTGGGAGTCGCCTGGCTGCTGCCATTTATGCGCGTTATCAAGGCGACACGCTCGCGCGAATTCAAGAGAATCCATACTGCTTGGTCGAAGATATCAAGGGGGTTGGTTTTAAGAAGGCCGACCAGATTGCCGCTCAACTCAATATCGACCCGCAAGCGGATGAACGCTTAAAAGCAGCGCTGCTCACTGAAATCGATGAGTTGTGCGTGGCGAACGGCGATACTTATACGACTGCTAAGCCACTTTTGAATCAAACCTTACAGTTGCTGGAGAATGCTCGGCATGTGCGGATCGATCCGGATAAGTTAGCCGACCAACTCGTTGTTTTAGCCAAGGAGAATAAGATTGTTGGCGATGAGAACCGAATTTATCTGCGAGGGCTCTATGAAGCGGAGTGGCGGGTCGCCGAACAACTGAAACGGTTACTGGACGAGGAAGATGAGCACCCGTTGACAGACAAAGCTGTCGAAAGTGCCATCCAGCACGTCAGTTGTGCTAGCAACATCACCTATGATGCCTCCCAAACAGCAGCGTTGAAAGCGGCCATCACGTCGCACGTCTTTTTACTGACCGGGGGCCCCGGGACTGGAAAGACGACTATCATTCGTGGCTTGGTTGCGCTATACGCTGAACTGCATGACGTGGTGCTCGATGTTAACCAGTATAAAGATGAACCATTTCCGATTTCGTTAGCGGCGCCAACTGGTCGAGCTGCCAAACGGATGGCAGAAACTACCGGGTTGCCTGCCAGTACGATTCACCGCCTATTAGGATTGACTGGTCGTGAAGATGGCCCAGAAGAACCTAGCAAGGAACTTCAGGGTGGCTTACTGATCATTGATGAAATGTCGATGGTGGATACGGTGCTCTTTCAGCAGTTGCTGACGTCGATTCCGAGTGAGATGCAAGTGATTTTCGTTGGTGATAAGGATCAATTGCCATCAGTTGGGGCCGGGCAAGTCTTCCATGACTTACTACAGTTTAGTGAATTGCCGCAGATCGAGCTAACGACCATTTATCGACAAGGCAATGATTCCAGCATTATTCCGTTGGCACACGCCATTAAGGATGGTCAGTTACCTGCTGATTTCACCGTTAATCAGCCAGACCGTTCGTTTATTAGCTGTAACGCTTATCAAGTTAACCACATTATTGAACAGGTGGTCGGTAAGGCCAAGGCGAAGGGGTTTAGTGCAGATGATGTTCAGATTCTAGCGCCGATGTATCGTGGAACGGCGGGTATCGACCAACTCAACACGACTGTACAAAACATTTTTAACCCGCTCAAATCTGCACGGCAGAAGCACCTGACTTATAATGGCCAAGACTACCGAGTTGGTGATAAGGTCTTACACCTGGTCAACTCACCGGAAGATAACGTCTTTAATGGCGATATCGGTCGGATCGTGGGGATTGACTTGGCTGGTGATCCGCATAATGAGTCCAAAAAGGACCAAATCACGATTGCGTTTGACCAAAACGAAGTGACTTATCAACGAAGCGACTGGAATAGATTGACTCTGGCTTATAGTATGTCGATTCACAAGTCACAAGGGAGTCAGTTCAAAATGGTGATTCTGCCGATGGTGCCACAATTTTCCAGAATGCTGCAACGCAATTTACTCTATACGGCCGTGACGCGTGCGGAACAGATGCTGATTTTGCTTGGGGATATTCAATCCTTCGAACGTAGCGTCACAAATGAATCAGTCAATCGCCAAACAACTTTAACGAAACGACTCCGTCAAGTTTGGGGAATAGAAACGAGTGACGAAGCGGATGAACCGGAAGCGTCGGCTGAACCTGCAACTGATGTGGAAGCAGCGGCTGGTGATTCTGAGACCACCACAGAAGGTGAACCAACTCAAGCCAAGTCGGAAAACGATGATGATGTGACTTCAGCCCAATCGGTTGAGATGGCGGCAGATGATGGTGAATCCGGGGCTAGTACGGCAGCGCAGCCTACCCAGGGCCCCACGGTATTAACGCCTACGCTCGTGTTAAGTCGGCAGATTGACCCGATGATTGGTATGGCTGGCATTAAGCCAACAGATTTCATGCCACAAGCAACTAATTAGTGGTTGATTGTTATAGACAAATTTCGGTAGGGACGGTATTGTGGCATATTTAGAGAATTATTTTCAAAAAGTCTTTGCTTAATAATTTCGAACTGGTCCGTCGCCCAAAGTTGTGCTGTTTCAGTCAAAAATATGCTTTCCTAGCAGTTTTTCGGGCGGGTAACTGCTATAATCAAAGTAGCAAATCATCAAACAACTTTTATGGAGGTCACTATGTCAACAGACGAATCTTATGCCAAACTAAAACTGTTTGCCCTGAATTCCAATTTACCGCTGGCTAAAAAAATTGCGCAGCGGGTGGGAATTCCACTCGGTAAAAGTTCTGTTAAGCGCTTTAGTGATGGTGAAATTCAGATTAATATCGAAGAAAGTATCCGTGGTGCGGAGGTCTTCGTTGTTCAGTCAATCTCAGAACCAGTCAATGATACGATTCTGGAATTGTTGATTATGATTGATGCCTTGCGTCGTGCGAGTGCCAGTCAAATTAATGTCGTCATTCCGTACTATGGGTATTCGCGTCAAGACCGCAAAGCCCGGTCGCGGGAACCGATTACTGCGAAGTTAATTGCGACGTTGTTGGAAAAGGACCGTGCCAGTCGGGTTATCACAGTCGACTTACACGCTGCACAAATTCAAGGCTTCTTCGATATTCCAGTTGATCATTTATACGCGGCACCGTTGCTGGCAAGCTACTTTAAGGATCGGGGGATCACGGATAATTTGGTCGTGGTTTCTCCGGACCATGCCGGTGTTTCCCGTGCGCGGAAGATGGCTGAACTGCTCGGTGCGCCAATTGCAATCATTGATAATCGGCATCCAGATGATGATGAAATCGTGCCAAATAGTATTATCGGTGATGTCAAAGGCCGCATTGCCATCGTGATCGATGACATGATCGATACTGGGACGCGGTTCGACGTTTCAGCGGATGCCTTATCGCAGGCCGGTGCAGCGACTGTCTATGGCTGTGCGACCCATGCAATCTTCTCACAAGATGCTGTACAGAAACTGCAGGCTTCTAAGCTAGAAAAGGTCATCGTCACGGATACAATTCAGATTCCAGAGTCGAAGCAGTTTGATAAGTTGGTTCAGTTATCTGTTGGTCCATTATTGGGTGATGCAATTAGATTGATTCATGAGCAACAACCAGTCGATCGATTATTTGACCCACGCATTTAATCTTAAAATTCAACGAACGTTAACGTCTTGATGCGTTAACGTTTTTTTATTGGTCATTAATGATCTGACTGGGGCGGTTGACTGAAGCAAATGATTGCTTGTGAGTATCAAAACTAACTTTATGTTTATCCACATAAACGCGGCGATGTCAATTGTTAAGCTCACGTTGGCATTGACAACTATTTTTCAAAATAACCGGATTGTTTTGTAAAAAAGTGAGTGATTCTAGTTTGTATTTTCTCAAATTGTGCTACAATAAAATTATGATTTGTAAAAGCAAATTAAGATTTTATTAATCTTATGCTGTCAGGCGTTTTTGTTACGATAACATTTGAAATCTAAGGAGTGAATTAAATGTCACAAGCACATACAACGGGCAAGGTCCTAGCCGGTACGGTTGGTGCCGTTGGTTTATTGCTTGCTACAGGCCAAGCTGCCAATGCTGCTTCAGTCACCGTCAAGGCCAATGACACGGTGTGGAGCCTCGCTCAAAAGCACGGCGTTTCCGTGCAAAGTATTGAAAAATTGAATTCGATTACTCGGTCTGATTCCAACATTGATTTAATCTATGTGGGTCAGAATTTACAGATTAGTGGGTCAAAAGCGACAACTAAGTCAGCGACGACTAAAACCGCAACTAAGGGTACATATACCGTTAAAGCAGGTGATAGTCTCTGGGCGCTAGCTGACAAGTACAATACTTCCGTCCATGCCCTCCAACAATTGAATAACCTCTCTGGTAATTTAATTTTGGTTGGTCAGAAGCTACAAGTACCAGGAGCAACGACCAAGACGACCGCTAAAACTGCGACGGCTGCTGCAACGACGTCCACGACGACGGCCAGCAGCGCTGCTAGCTCAAGTTCAACAGCCAGCGCTGCTTCCAGTTCAGCTACCAGTGCCAGCAGCACGACAGTAAGTCAGGATACTGCCAGTGATGCTAGTTCGACTAGCGCAACGAGTGCATCAAGCTCATCAACGTCTACGACTGCCACGGCTACTTTAAAGGCGGTTGCGACGAGTGCCAGTGTTGACACTGACACGACCACTGCAACCAGTGCGAGTGCATCAAGTGCTGCTACTAGCTCATCAACAACTAGTCAGAGCACGTCTTCAAGCACTTCAGCTGCCAGCCAAAGCTCGTCAACTGCCAGCCAGAGTTCTTCATCAGCTGCTAGTTCAACTGCAAGTAGCCAAAGTGCAACGAGCTCGACCAGTAGTAGTAGTAGTGCTGCTAGCTCAACAGCATACAATGCTGCAGCAATCACTAGCGCTGCCACTAGTTCAAGTACGACCAGTCAAGCAACTGCAAGTTCAACGACTAGTGCGGCTAGTGAAAGCTCATCAGCTGCAACTTCATCAAGCACTACGAGTCAGAGTAGTTCATCAGCTGCCACGAGTAGTGCAAGCAGTAGCACGG
The DNA here is from genome assembly GCF_023806745.1 of Lactiplantibacillus sp. B652. NCBI lineage: Bacteria > Bacillati > Bacillota > Bacilli > Lactobacillales > Lactobacillaceae > Lactiplantibacillus > Lactiplantibacillus sp. B652. The sequence goes on from NZ_JAMSKY010000003.1 coordinate 66,684, forward strand.
CAACCACGACCAACACCAGCAGTAGTACTTCAACCACTACTTCAAGCGATTTAGCAACTGGTTCTGTGACTGGTTTAGCCTTGAAGCTGGCTAGTGCTAACATTCCTTATGTTTGGGGTGGCGCAAGTCTCTCAGGTATGGATTGTTCTGGATTAGTTTCCTATGTTTACCAACACGCAGCTGGGATTACGTTGCCACATAGTACGGTTGCTCAAGAATCATACGTGACGACTCATTCCGTAGCCGATGCGCAACCTGGCGATATCCTCTTCTGGGGAAGTCGTGGTGCCACTTATCACGATGCCATCTATATTGGTAACAACCAATACGTGGCGGCGCCAACTGAAGGTGAAAACGTGCAAGTTCAAACGATCAGTTCGTACTTCATGCCAAGTTTCGCCGGAACGGTTAAATAAGTTATTAAATACGAATAATCCGGACACTTGGTTGACTGAGTGCTCCGGATTATTTTTTTGATTTCATGATTTAAACTTACTAACAATTGTGGTATATTAATCTTGTCGTTTTTTTAGGATTAAAAATTTGATGGATAAATTTGTTCTAAGGAAGTGTTATCAGTGAGTAATCGTTTTGAAATTCTTGAAGAATATCAAGAAGCTAATACGGAACTTGATCATTTAAAGGCGTTAGCTGCGCGGCAGCAGGATCGCTCACGGGTTGTCACGATTTACCCGCATTTAAAGGAACGTGTTGGTCACTTATCTCGCAAATGCGAACAGCTGGATATGCTACTAGAGGCAATTAACGCTTCTGAAGACTAAACTGAAATTTGGACTGGTTAAATGGGGTTGTCCCGTTAGCCAGTCTTTTTGATTGGTTTTAGCGAACCGATTCTGTTCTTAGACAATGATATCGCGACATCATTGTCTAAGGAGCAACGCCAATAATGCAGCGGATATCACAGGGTGGGAACGTATCATTTTGACATTTATTGTGGGCATCAAATTGTCATAAATTATGATTAAAGCGTGCCAATTGTTTGGATTGCTGTTCGTCAGCCGATGCGCGTCCAATTCCGACCTCCAGGGCTGGCTGACAATTGCTGGAGCGTAGCCGTCGATTTGAACTCACGCAGAAACCCACTGCGCAATTTCAAATACGAGTCTTATTCTAAGCCGGAAGAAAGACACTTCCGACTAAGAATAATTTGGCTACTGAGCATTGTCCGGCGGGCCGGCCAGTCGGGAAGCCGCTCGAATGGCGGATGAACGGCCACCTATCTGGGTACAATTGACCACTGAATATCTAAGTGTCTGTACGATCAGGCTAGCTTGTATTCGACATCGATGATGCTTTATGGCATCTGAGTACTGCGAAAATTTCCTGAATGTTATTCACTAATTTCAATGGCAACGAATCTTTAAATTAGTCGATAAAATTATCTCTGTTTATGATTTGAGACTTTGTTATCGCAGGCAATTAGCGAAAATACTGACAATGTTCAGTATAGCTGTTGTCTCCGGCAATCGAATACGAGTATGACAGCTTTCATCAGAAACTAGACTTACAGTTTAGTGCCAAAGTACTATTTACTAAGAATCAACGACCAATTCATTGAAAATTAAGTCCGCAAATGTCTGCCTTTCGAATACCATCCCGGCTGGAAGGTATTCTGGGCAAGGCCAAGTGGTGAAATTTCACTTAGCAAGCGTTTTGTGCTTGGTTAGTGAAAGACCAGTATTTAAGACGTGGGTTGTCGGCTTAAATCTGTGTCCACCACGTTCCGGCCATTGCCCAGAATGCCTGGAAGCCGGCGTACGACGTCCCTCAAACAGCAGGTTTACGCTAACTCGCACTATTTCCAGCGGGTCTTAGCTGGCTGCTTTTGACTTTAAGGATTGGCACGTTTTAATCATAAGTCATGACAATTAAACCTGTACAACGTGGATAGATGCACAGGAATGAGTATTAAACATGGTTCAAATAAAGAACAGCCTCCAATTCAAGGTCGAATTGGGGGCTGTTCTTTAAAAAAATGTGTTGTAGCTAATGATGATCGTGAATACTCGTATCAATCCAGAACGGATAAGGGTGGGTCGAGAAATACAAATCATAGTTACGGTTGCCGATGATTTGTCCATCCATTTGGCCGATTTCGACGGAATTTACGCCTAAGTGCAAGTCGGCATTGCGGTAGTGGTGAACAAAGCGTGAATTTAAGTGGCGGCCTCCTAAGAGTAGTAGCAGGAATAGCCAAACAATTGTCCACCAGTGTGGTTCTTCAACGACGATTAATTCTAGTTGGTCGTCGTGTAGATTCGCCTGGGGAAGAATTTTGACGCCACCACCGAAATAGGGGATATTGGACACGGTGCAGAGAAAAGCGTGTCGATAATAGTCACGCTTCCGATTGACGTGCACGGTGAGCGGGAAGCCCTCCTGTTGGGAGTAGGCAGTCAACATATTGCTGAGATAGGACCAGCGTCCCAAACGGCCTTTCTGCTTACTACGGTTCGTATCGTCGACGATTTGCGCGTCGAAGCCCAGACCAACATTGTTTACAAAGTAGCGATGCTCATTTTTGAGCGTTTCATGATAGTAGCCGACATTTAATGTCCGTGGACGCATGTTATTGAGCACTTGTGCTAAGGCAATTTCAGGATCAGTGGCCATGCCCAGGCCCCGTGCAAAATCATTTCCAGAGCCACCTGGAATGTAGGCGATTGGAATCGGGTCTTGTTGTGGGACTTGCATGATACCATTCAGTGCTTCGTTGAGGGTGCCATCGCCACCGACAACTAAAATGACCGGGGTGATGTTCGGTCGACGCTGAATCGTTTTGACGTATTCCGCTGCGAGTCGGATCGTATGGCCAGCATATTCAGAAATCCGGTATTCAAAATGAATTTGGCGTTGCTCCAGAATGGGTTTGATGGTTTCCCAAACTTGTTTTCCATGGCCGGAACCAGCGAGTTCATTAATAATAATGTAGTATTCAGCAATCAAAGTTACACCTCGTATCAGTCTTACACCATAAAAAGCCGGAACAGGATCGTTCCGGCAAGTAGTTAGTTCATAATCAACATCGGTAGAATCATTGGGTGACGTTCAGTCTTATCAAATAAGAAACTTTGTAAGTCATCAATAATGGCATTCCGGATAGTCGCTTCAGTCGCTTTATCCGACTTCATCTTCCGTCTAATCGTGCGGAAAACGTGCCGCCGAGCTTCGTTGATCAAATCACCAGATTCGCGCATATAAACGAACCCGCGTGATAGAATATCTGGACCAGCTTGGATCTCTTTCTTCTTTAAGTTAATCGTTGCAACGACCACGACTAGCCCTTCTTCAGAGAGGACTTGACGGTCACGTAAAACAACGTTGCCGATATCGCCAATCCCAGACCCGTCCACATAAACGTCACCAGCGCCAAAGTGACCCGCAACCCGTGCGGAGTCTTTGGTGAAGGCGAGCACGTCACCGTTTTCGAGAATGAAACTGTGATCTAGCGGGACACCACACTGTTCGGCTAGTTCCGTGTGAATCTTCAACATCCGGTATTCACCATGAATTGGCATGAAGAATTTAGGTTTCATCAACCGCAACATTAGTTTTTGTTCTTCCTGACCACCATGACCAGAGGTGTGAATATTATTCACTTTACCATGGATAACATTGGCCCCGGCTTCTTCAAGTTCGTTGATCACGTGGTTAACGCTGAGCGTGTTACCAGGAATTGGCGAACTGGAGAAGATAACGGTGTCACCAGGTTCGATTGAAATCTGCCGGTGGGTCCCGTTAGCAATCCGTGAGAGGGCAGCCATCGGTTCACCTTGAGAGCCAGTACACAAAATCATGACTTTATTGGCTGGCAGGGAACGCAAGTCGTTGGCATCGACCATCGCGTCATCCGGAATATCAAGATAGCCCAGCTCACGACCATTGACGATGGCGGCTTCCATACTACGCCCAAAGACTGCAATCTTACGGTGATGTTCTAGGGCAACTTGGGCTGCTTCCTGAATCCGTGAGATGTTAGAAGCAAAAGTGGCGAAAATAATGCGTCCTTCGACTTGTTCAAAAATGTGCCGAATAGATTGCGCCACCCAGCGTTCAGACTTCGTCCAGATTGGCCGTTCAGCGTTGGTACTGTCTGACATTAACGCCAGAACACCGCGTTCGCCAAGATGAGCCATCTTTTGAAGGTTCGGTGGCTGGTTGGTGATTGGTGTTAAGTCGAACTTGTAGTCACCAGTTTCCACAATCGTGCCAGGTGGGGTTTGAACTGCAATCCCCAAAGTATCCGGAATTGAGTGGGTGGTTCTGAAGAACGAGACCCGCGTCTTGCGGAATTTAAGCACCGTGTCCTCATTGATTTCATGGAGCTCCGTTGTCTTTAATAACCCGTGTTCCTCTAGTTTACCCTTGATTAAGGCCAAGGCTAGGGGGCCGGCATAGATTGGCACGTTGATCTGCTTTAATAGGAAGGGAATCCCACCAATGTGATCTTCATGACCGTGCGTAATCACTAAAGCTTTTATTTTTTGCTGATTTGCAACTAGATAAGAATAATCTGGAATGACGTAATCAATTCCGAGAAGTTCGTCTTCTGGGAATTTGATACCGGCATCGATCAGAATAATCTCGTCTTGAAATTGGATACCATAAGTATTTTTCCCAATTTCTCCTAAACCGCCGACTGCAAAAACAGCGGTTTCGTTATTTTTGACGTTTAAACGTTTCATTTATTGAACTCCGTTAGGTGATACTCTGGATTTTTTTGTTCGTAATCCAAGAAGTTACCTTCTAACGGTTCGATAAATTCGATATTGTGATCCGTATTATCTTCCACTAAGGTCCGCGCCTGAACTTCGGTCTCAGCTTCGAGATACAAAGATTTGGTCGTTTCCCGTTGTGGGTTCCGTTCTTTGGTTTCTTGGTAGTAGACTTTGTAAATCATTCGTAAAACTCCTTAATATAAACAAGATTTATTCAGATGCGAAGTGATCTGAATAGATAGCAAAAATAAAAGTTTGATCCGTACACCAGGTTGTGTAAACACAACAATTATCTTACATTTTAGCATAATTTCAGATGGGTGTATACAATGTTAACTTTCTACAAAATTGAAGTGACAAAAAGAAAATTTTTTTATGAAACATGCTATGCTAAACATAAGCAAAAAGATTGAAAATTCCTAAAATTGTGAACGAATATACAAAAAAAGAATCGAGGTGTCGGGATGCAAACGTGGCTAACAATTATTGGTGGCGTGCTGATTGCAGTGATTGTTTATGAAGTCTTGCGCCGCCAAGTCTTGAAACGTGCAGCTTTGAAAATCAGACGAGGTGGTCAACGCGTCGCGGATCAGGCCATGGCAGCGGCTTTTAAGGTGCTGGCAAATACGATGACTGTGCAGGAGGTGGCTGGTGCAATCCATTCGACACCGGTCGCAGATGTCTGGGGCCGGGGCGTGATGGCATTCGAGTACGTACTGGATGCACCAGGGATGGTTGCCGCCGATTTGCCAGAAGTTCGTCGGTTGTTTAACAATCAATTACAAGTTTATGCTAAGAACAATCAAGTGGTGGCGTTTCAAAATGCTGGGCCAGCGTTACGGGTTACTGATGCCTGGCTGCGCAGTGGTCAATTGCACTTGGACATTGCGTATTTAATGAATGAAGCGACATTAGAATATTTAGAGGATCTACGCCGATTAGATCCGAGTACAGCAAAAAAGCAGTCCTGATCACACTCAGGACTGCTTTTTTAACACACTCATTAAGAAATGAGTACTAAGTCATCGTCAGCTGCAAAGGGGTTTGCTTCATTGATGTGGTCGTAGAATAAAATCCCATGCAAATGGTCGATTTCGTGCTGGCAGACGATTGCCGGATAGTTCTTCAGGCGAATTTTCTTCTGCTCACCGGCCATATTATAGTAACGAAGTGTGATCCGGTCGTGGCGAATCACGTAGCCGGAGATATCCCGGTCAACGGATAAGCAGCCTTCACCCTCAGTTAACGCCCCGGGTTGAACTGAATGGCTAATGATGACAGGGTTGATGATGACGTCCTTGAAGACTGGTTCGTCATCTTCGTTTTCACTAGGAACAAGCACTGCCGCCATTTGTTCAGAGACGTCAACTTGCGGCGCAGCTAAACCAACACCGGCACGTAGACCATATTTTTTGGCCAATTCAGGGTCTTGGCTGTTTTCTAAGTATTCCATCATGTCGCGCGCCAACTTTTGGTCAGCTTCACTTAATGGGAATTTAACGGGTTTTGCTTCCGCGCGTAACGTGTGATTACCTTCGCGGATAATGTCGCGCATTTTAATCAATTTCAATTACCTCCAAAATTAAGATCGCGCAATTTACACTTAGTATTTAGTTTAGCATACACGACAATTAAAAAGTAGCGTCACCTATGAAAAAAATGAAAACAAAAAAACTAACAAATTAAATAGTTCACAATCATCTTGCAAAAAAAAGCCGGTTCCACGCTCTTTGGAAGGGCTTGCAAAAGATGAAATGCAATGGTAAATTAGACTTGTAATTATGAAAACGATTACGAACGCGGCATATCGTGCTCGTTCGTACGTTCATGAAAGGGATGTGTCATTTATGGACAACGAAAAACCAATTGTTGATTTTGGTGCGATCCGGGATGCACTTGGGAAAGACTTTGAACCCGTGCAGGTGATGGATGGTCAAGCTAAAGTAATCAAACCAGAAATTGTCTCTAAATATTCAAACGAGCAACTTGTTGAATTCTTTAAACTAATGTTATGGGAACGGACGTTACACCAACGTTCGAATGCTTTGACACGGCAAGGCCGGTTGGGTTTCTATGCACCAACGGAAGGTCAAGAAGCCAGTGAAATGGGTAGCAATTCTGCGATGAAGAAGACTGACGTGTTAATGCCAGCCTATCGTGATATCCCACAGTTGATTCAACACGGGCTCCCCGTATACAAAGCCTTCTTATGGTCACGGGGTCACGTACTTGGCAACGAATATCCAGAAGATTTCCATGCGATGCCACCACAGATCATCATTGGTGCTCAGTATGTTCAAGCTGCTGGGGTTGCGCTTGGTATCAAGAAGAATGGTACGGAAGACAAAGTTGCCTACACTTACACCGGTGATGGTGGGACGTCGCAAGGGGACTTCTATGAAGGCATGAACTTTGCCGGCGCCTTCCAAGCACCTGCAGTGTTCATTGTTCAAAATAACGGTTACGCGATTTCAGTGCCACGTCGCAAACAAACTGCTGCCAAGACCTTGGCACAAAAAGCAGTTGCTGCGGGTATCCCGAGTGTTCAAGTTGATGGGATGGACTTCTTGGCAGTTTACGAAGTCACCAAAGCAGCACGTGAATACGCCGCTGCCGGCAATGGCCCAGTGATGATCGAAACCTTGACTTATCGTTTCGGACCACATACTAACGCGGGTGATGATCCTAAGCGTTACCGGACTAAGGATGAAGAACAACCATGGTTCGATAATGATCCATTGATTCGTTACCGCAAGTATCTGACTGATCAAGGTGTTTGGTCTGAAGATCAAGAAAACGAATACGTTGAACAAGTTAAAGAAGATATTAAAGCCGCTGTAAAACAAGCGGATGAAGCACCAAAGCAAAAAATGACCGAATTCTTGGGGAATGTCTTTGAAGAACAACCACAAAACATTCAACAACAAATTACGGAATTCCAAGCAAAGGAGTCGAAGTAACATGTCAAAGAAAACGTATATCCAAGCGATCACCGATGCACTTCGATTAGAACTCGGGTCGGACGAAAAGACCTTGGTTTTTGGTGAAGATGTTGGTAAAAACGGTGGGGTTTTCCGGGCAACCGATGGCCTCCAAGCCGAATTCGGCGAAGATCGGGTTTTCGATACTCCTTTAGCAGAATCTGGTATTGGCGGCTTATCAATTGGGCTAGCCTTAGAAGGATTCCGGCCAATTCCTGAAATTCAATTCCTTGGGTTCATTTTTGAAACCTTAGATTCAATTGCCGGCCAGATGTCACGGGAACGTTTCCGGACTGGCGGCACTCGGCACATGCCAATCACCATCCGTTCACCATATGGTGGTGGGACGCACACCCCAGAAATGCATGCGGATTCATTGGAAGGCTACCTGGCTCAAATCCCTGGATTACGGGTGGTCACACCATCTAATCCATATGATGCCAAGGGCTTATTGATTTCATCGATCCGTAACAATGACCCCGTCTTCTTCTTGGAAAACTTGAAGTTATACCGGTCAATGAAGGCGGATATTCCTGATGAAGCCTACACAGTACCGTTAGATAAAGCTAATGTTGTTCGTGAAGGAACGGACATTTCCTTAATTGCTTACAGTGCTCAAGTTAATCAATCACTCAAGGTTGCTGAAAAGCTTGAAAAAGAAGGCATTTCAGTTGAAGTGGTCGACTTACGGACTTTGTCTCCTTTAGATGAAGAAACAATTCTAAAATCCGTTCAAAAGACGGGTCGCGCTGTTGCTATTCAAGAAGCACAACGTCAAGCTGGGATCGCAGCCAACGTTGCTTCGCTGATTGCTGAAAAGGGCGCCTTATACTTGAGTGCGCCAGTCGGCCGTGTTTACGCTCCTGATACGGTTTATCCATTCGGGTTAGCTGAAGACGATTGGCTACCTGCTGAAGACGAAATTGAAGCAAAGACCCGCGAAATCTTGAACTACTAAGCAAGACGTGACATCGAAAAACAGTCACCTGAGACTGTCAGGAAAGGAAGTTATCCAATGGCTTACGAGTTTAAATTACCAGAGCTTGGTGAAGGCCTTGAAGAAGGCGAAATTGCATCATGGCTCGTAAAACCTGGTGATGAAGTCAAAGAAGACGATTCTCTAGTTGAAATTCAAAATGATAAATCAGTGGAGGAATTACCTTCTCCAGTGAGTGGTAAAGTGATCGATATTTTAGTTCCAGAAGGTGAAACTGCCAAGATTGGTGACGTTATCGTAACAATCGATGACGGTTCTGGCGATGCGGCACCCGCTGCTAAAGCGGATGAACCAGCAGCGGCTGAAGCTGCCCCTGCTGCAGACACTAGTTCGGCCCCTGCTGAATCAGCAGCACCAGCGCAACCAACTGGCACCCCGGCTGCTGGAGATCCTAACAAACGGGTCTTGGCAATGCCATCTGTTCGTCAATATGCGCGTGATAAAGATATTGATATTACCTTAGTGACCCCAACTGGTGCTCACGGTCAAATCACGAAGCAAGATATTGATAATTACACTGGCGCACCAACGGCTACTGGTGCTAAGCCAGCAGCGGCTCCTGCCGAAACTGCACCCGCAGAATCAGCAGCACCAGCACCAACGCCAGTTAAACCGTACGTTTCAGATACACCAGAATTAGAAACTCGCGAAAAGATGACCCCAATTCGGAAAGCAATTTCTAAAGCGATGGTCAACAGTAAGCATACGGCGCCACATGTTACCTTATTTGATGAAGTCGAAGTGAGTGCCTTGATGGCTCATCGGAAGAAGTACAAGCAAATTGCGTTAGATCGCGATATTCATTTGACCTTCTTGCCATACTTCGTTAAAGCCTTAGTTGCAGTGCTGCAACAATTCCCAGAATTGAATGCATCAATTGACGATGCTAATAAGGAAATCGTTTACAAGCACTACTTCAACATTGGGATTGCGACCGACACCGACCGTGGCTTGTTAGTACCAAATATCAAGCATGCTGAAGGCAAAGGACTCTTTGCAATTGCCAAGGAAATTACCGACAATACGCAAAAAGCATACGACGGTAAGTTGAAGGCCAACGAAATGAGCGGTGGTTCGATTACGATCAGTAATATTGGGTCAATTGGTGGCGGCTGGTTCACGCCAGTTATCAACCAACCAGAAGTTGCGATCCTCGGGGTCGGCCGGATTGGTAAAGAACCATACGTCAATGACGACGGTGAAATCGTGGTTGGTAAGATGCAAAAGTTGTCACTCAGTTTTGACCACCGTTTGATTGATGGGGCGACTGCACAACGGGCCATGAACTTATTGAAACAATTGCTACATGATCCAGAATTACTTTTGATGGAAGGATGAGGTCAGAATGGTTGTAGGAGATTTTGCTGAAGAACGCGATACAATGATCATCGGCGCAGGCCCTGGGGGTTACGTCGCTGCGATTCGGGCCGCGGAACTCGGCCAAAAAGTCACCGTGGTTGAAAAGGAATATATCGGTGGTGTCTGCCTTAACGTTGGCTGTATTCCATCAAAGGCTTTGATCAGCGCTGGACATCGGTTCCAAGAAGCTAAGGATAGTAAGATTTTTGGAATCAAGAACATCCAAGACCCAATCTTGGACTTCAAGGTCACTCAGGATTGGAAGGACCATCAAGTGGTGGACCGTCTAACCGGTGGGGTCGAAATGTTGCTTAAAAAGCACAAAGTAGAAGTTGTCCGTGGTGAAGCTTACATGCACGATAACCATACGTTGCGGGTCATGAATGGTGACCATACTGGACAAACGTACAAGTTTAAACATTTGATTATTGCAACGGGTTCACGCCCAGTTGAAATTCCTGGGCTTAAATTCAGTGGTCGAGTAGTCGATTCTACTGGCGGTTTGAACTTACCAGAAGTACCAAAAGAATTAGTTGTTATCGGTGGGGGTTACATTGGCTCTGAATTAGCCGGTGCCTATGCCAACCTTGGTGCCCATGTGAAGATTCTTGAAGGAACCCCACAAATCTTGCCAAACTTCGAAAAGGATATGGTTAAGCTTGTCTTGAACAGCTTTAAGAAGAAAGGGGTCGACGTCATCACTAATGCGATGGCTAAGAACTCTGAACAAGATGATAGCGGTGTAACGGTGACGTACGCTGTCGACGGTAAGGAAACTGAGATTCACGCTGATTACGTGATGGTTACCGTTGGTCGGCGGCCAAATACCGATGACATGGGCTTAGAATACACGGATGTTAAGCTCACAAAACGGGGCTTGATCGAAGTCGACGAACAAGGCCGGACTGCTGCTGAAGACATTTATGCCATTGGTGACATCGTTGCTGGTGCTGCCTTAGCACACAAGGCCTTTGCAGAAGCAAAAGTCGCTGCCGGTGCCATTAGCGGCAAGAAGACAGCCAATGACTACGTTTCGATTCCAGCGGTCTGCTTTACAGATCCTGAATTGGCAACGGTCGGAATGACGAAGGCGGATGCTGAAGCAGCTGGCTTACAAGTCAAAACGTCGAAATTCCCATTTGCTGGGAATGGTCGGGCCATCTCGTTGAACTCGATGGATGGGTTCTTCCGCTTGGTAAGTACCAAGGATGAAGGAACCATCGTCGGCGCTCAAATTGCCGGTCCTGGTGCAAGTGACTTGATTTCTGAACTGAGTGTTGCGGTCAATGGTGGTATGAACGTTGAAGACCTTGCTTTGACGATTCATCCACACCCAACCTTAGGTGAAGTTGTCCAAGAAGCCGCGGATGAAGCGATGGGTTACCCAACGCATATCTAAATAATGACTGAAAGTTTGAGGTGCAAGCCTCAAACTTTTGTTTTACATAGCATTAGTCGCGGTTGAACACTATCGTCAGAACAACCTGGCAGGTGTTGCAGACTAAATCGTGATAAAATGGGAGATCCATCAACCGGATGACCCATGCGTGAACAGTGAATAATTCGATTAAGCTCGTATTGCGTTGGCCAATTTGGTGTGAATGATGATTAAAACGTGCTATTTTCTGAGTTCAAATGCAGCCAGCTGAGACCCGCTGGAAACAGTGCGAGTTACCGTAAACTCTCTGTGGTAGATGCTTCCTACGCCGGCTTCCAGGCATTCGGGGCAATGGCCGGAACGTGGTGGACGCAGATTTAAGCCGACAACCCACGTCTTAAATACTGGTCTTTCACTAACCAAGCCAAAAACGCTTGCTAAGTGAAATTTCACCACTTGGCCTTGCCCCGAATGCCTTCCAGCCGGGACACTATTCGAAAGGCGGACATTTGCGGACTCAACTTTTTATTGAATTAGTCGTTGGTTCTTAACCCACGGTCATTTTGATAGTCAACTGTAAGGCTGGTTTTAAACAATAGCTGACCATTTTGACCCATGCTTTAGAACTTCTAACCAGCAGTTTCACTGAAATTGTCAGAATTTTCTTTGGCCGTTTGAGATGGCAAAGTCAGAAACTATAAACGAAAGCAATTTTATCGACTAAATTCAAGACTAGCGGTCGTGGATTTTGTGAATCATATTCGGTAACCTTCTCAGTATTAAAGTGCCATAAAGTATCATCGAATATCGATCAAAAGTTTGCTCGAAGGATCTGTCTCCTATCATTCAGTGGTCAATTGCACCAAAGTAGGTGGTCGTTCATCTGCCATTCGAGCCGGCCCCGGAAGTCGGACTAAGACGCGCATCGGCTGACGAACAGTAAGCCAAACAATTGGCACGTTTTAATCATTATTCATGACAAATCAAGAAGTACAATGCGTCATTAAGTGAAATGAGTCACGCGTTATTGGGAAGATTTTGCGTAATTATTAGATATCCGGGCCAAACTTTTATCAGTAAATGGTCTACACTGTGGTAGGTCGGCAGCGAGCGGGGAATGTGACCTGAACTCGGATTGGGCTAGCGTTAATGTTACAAAATGGTAAGCTTTTTGTTAACATTTACTTGAATTCGTTGACAGCTCAGGTACAATTATTAGCGAAGGTTGGAGGGATTAAAATGATCAATACAGTTATTATTCGGGGATTATTCGAGTTCGTACAACAATTGATCTTGGTTGCGATTGCTAAGGATTTACCAATTAAGTTGGTTGTCGCGACGCAAGCGGATGAAGCGCCACGTTATCAGGCGCTCATCACGGCTAGTTTGACTTGTCGTCAGTTTGCTTTAGATGCACAGCTCAAACCAGACTATTCACAAGCCGATAGTTTAATTATTGGAAATTTAGTGCCACTGGCTGCCGATGGTGATGCTAGTGGTGATTTAAAGGCGACCTTGCCATTATTCCGGTCGTTTGTTAACGATGCAATGGGTGCCGGTTTTAACGGTAAAATTGTGTTGGCAGGTAGTAATGACGCCGTATTAAGTGTACTCGCTGCCAAGTTTAGTGGCATTGACTACTCCAAAGTCATTGGTGTTGGTACCTTGCCACAGAGTCGCTTGTTGGAACAGCTTCTTCGGCAACAATTGAGTGTTGGGCCGGCTGATGTCCGGGCGTTTGTTGTTGGAACTGCAGCTGCCCACTTGATTTCTTGGAGCCGCTCGTATATCGGTCCGGCGCCAGTGATGACCTACTTGGCCAACCAAGATATTAGTTTTGGGATGGATGAGATGACGGCTGCGACTGATCAAATCGATGACGCGACGATGATTACTAATCAGACCCTGAGTGTGTTAGCATTAGTACAGATACTCAACGCGTTTTATGCGCAGACGCCCTTCATTGGGACGGTGACTAATATTCAAGCGAGTGGCGATGATGACCAGCTGGTTGGACTGTCCTCACCCGTGCTGATTAGTGCCAATGGCCTTAAACGGATGGCAGATATGGTCTTGTCTGATGAGGAGCAAAAAGAATATGCTGAGATTGCGGGACAGGTTCGTGAAGAGCTAGCCCGGGTCACGGCAGGGGAGTTGGATGAAGATGCCAAAGCACAGTGATAATTATCAATATCCGCTTGATGAAACGTGGACGACGGCTGATATCATCAAGGTGACGACTTTCTACCAGGCAATTGAAGCGGCAAATGAAAGCTCGATTGCAACGGCGGAGTTATTAGCGGCGTATGATGATTTCAAGACGGTCGTTCCGGCGAAATCTGAAGAAAAGCGACTTTCACGTGATTATGAAGCCGCTTCAGGTTATCGGATCTATCAAACGATGCAAGCCGCACGAGCAACCAATAAGCAACGATTTCAATACCGAGACTAGGTGACCAATGTGCAAACGAATGTTGTGAAACAGTTGAATGATGCCATGCAGACGGTGATGCGAACGGCACGTGAGCAGGTCTTGGCTAAGATGGGGAACAAGTTAACGGTGGCGGAAAAAACCAGCCGACGAGATTTAGTGACCAATGTTGATCATAGTAACGAAGATTTTTTGATCAGCCAAATTCGTCAACTAGATCCCACAGCTCATATTTTGGCCGAAGAGGGTACTGGCGACCGAGTCACTAGCATGGCCGGGCACGTCTGGATCGTGGATCCCATTGATGGCACGATGAATTTTGTCCATCAACGCAATCATTTTGCGATGATGGTTGGGTTCTATGTTGATGGTGAGCCAACCTTGGGCTATATTTACGATGTGATGGCCAATAAACTCTATGCTGGCGGTCCGCAGCTCGGTGTGACACTGAACGGTGAGCCGATGAAGTCGCCAGCTGATGCCGACCTAGCAGATGGCCTATTTGGTGCCAGTGCACCACTGCTCATTCAAGACCGGTTTAACATGCAAGCAGTCGTGGCTGCTTCCTTAGGGCCACGCATCATGGGTAGTGCCGGTATTCAAATCAGTCAAGTGCTGGCAGGGGAATTGATTGCCTATCTTTCATACTTGCGACCATGGGATTTTGCAGCTGGTCGCGTACTAGCGGAAACGCTGGGCTTGGTGGTCACAACTCTTGACGGCAGTCCGGTTGATATGTTATCATCGGGTGCTGTACTGATAGCGACAAAACGTGCACAACGTTCAATTTTGGCAATCGTCTAGTAAGTAGTGGGACTGTGACCCATATGTCACAGTTTTTTTATGTCAATGGATGAAAACCACTGAAAGCGCCGTTACGACCGATTCAGGTTGCAGTCATGACTTGATAGTAACGGCAGATTGTATTAATATATGTAAGATTTCTGCTATCGAGGATAGTGAGAATTTTGAAGGATGAAAGGAAGATCAATTTTGAAATTTAGAGATGATATCCGCAACATTGCCATTATTGCCCACGTTGACCACGGTAAAACGACGTTGGTTAACGAAATGCTTAAACAATCGGATACCCTTGACGAACACGTCCAGATTGATGATCGGGCGATGGACACTAATGCCATTGAAAAGGAACGCGGTATCACGATCCTTTCGAAAAACACGGCCGTACGTTACGGCGACAAGCAAATCAACATCCTGGATACCCCAGGACATGCCGACTTCGGTGGTGAAGTTGAACGTATCATGCGCATGGTTGACGGGGTGTTACTCGTCGTTGATGCGTTTGAAGGAACGATGCCCCAAACTCGGTTTGTGTTGAAGAAAGCTTTGGAACAACACTTAACACCAATCGTAGTGATTAACAAAATCGACCGTCCTGGTGCCCGTCCTGAAGAAGTGGTTGACGAAGTGCTTGACCTCTTCATCGAACTTGGCGCGGACGAATCACAATTAGACTTCCCAGTAGTTTATGTTTCAGCCTTGAACGGGACTTCTAGTTACGAATCAGATCCTGCTAAGCAGGAACACACGATGAAACCAATCTTTGATACCATCATCAAGACGATTCCATCACCAATCGATAACTCTGACGAACCATTACAATTCCAAGTGGCCCTATTGGACTACAACGATTATGTTGGTCGTGTCGGAATTGGTCGGGTCTTCCGTGGGACGATCAAAGTCGGCGACAGCGTTTCAGTTATGAAGCTCGACGGTAGTAAGAAGAACTTCCGGGTCACTAAGTTATTCGGGTTCTTCGGATTACAACGGTTGGAAATCGACGAAGCCCATGCCGGTGACTTAGTTGCAGTTTCTGGGATGGAAGACATCAACGTTGGTGAAACGGTTGCTGATTCAGCAAACCCTGAAGCTTTACCGATCTTGCGGATTGATGAACCAACTTTACAAATGACTTTCGGAACCAACTCCTCACCATTTGCTGGTAAGGAAGGGAAGTTTGTGACGGCGCGTCAACTTGAAATGCGGTTAAAGGCCGAACTTGAAACTGATGTTTCGTTACGGGTCGACGACACTGACGAACCCGGTTCATGGGTCGTTTCAGGTCGTGGTGAATTGCATTTGTCAATCTTAATTGAAACGTTACGGCGTGAAGGTTATGAATTACAAGCTTCCCGTCCAGAAGTTATCTATCGCGAAATCGATGGCAAACGTTGCGAACCATTTGAATCTGTTCAAATCGATACGCCAGACGAATACACTGGTTCAATTATCGATACCTTATCGAAGCGTAAAGCTGAAATGAAGAACATGGAAAGTACTGGTAACAACCAGACTCGGTTGACCTTCTTAGCACCTTCACGGGGCTTGATCGGTTACTCCACTGAATTCCTTTCATTGACGCGTGGATATGGGATCATGAACCATACCTTCTCTGAATACTTGCCAGTTATTCCTAACTGGAACCCAGGTCGTCGGAATGGTGCCTTAGTTTCAATCAACCAAGGTAAGACGACGACGTATGCAACGATGGGGATTGAAGACCGGGGAACGATTTTTGTTGACCCAGGTACTGAAGTTTATGAAGGGATGATCGTTGGTCAAAATAGCCGTGAAAATGATATTTCGGTTAACATTACCAAGGGTAAGAACATGACCAACGTGCGTTCTTCTAACAAGGACTTGACGGCGACAATCAAGACGCCAACTCATTTAACGTTGGAAGAATCACTTGAATTCTTGAACAGCGACGAATTCTGCGAAATCACGCCAGAACACGTTCGTTTACGGAAACGTATCTTGAACACGAACTCACGTGAAAAAGAAGCCAAGAAGCGGAAAATGAATAAGTAATTTTCAGCTAACTAACACGCTCTCCAAACCGGGGAGCGTGTTTTTTTCGGCTCAACATGTCATGTGGGTTCAGCTGTAAGCGGGACTACTCGGACTAGCGTGGGTGATTTAGGCGCCTTGTCAAGTGCAGTTAGAGAATTCGGATGGGGCTATCAATTGGTCTAGGTGTTTTTTGGGTGACCGTCAACAAGCCGCTGTCCCTTGATTATGTTCGTTTACATGGAAATAAATGATTGATTATTTGTTATTGAGAGTATAATATTGGTTTATAGAATGAAACCTGTTTGTAGGTCATCATTACTAGGATTGATGATGAACCTAATCAGTGCTTTGGAGGTGTGACCGGATGAAAAAGATTAATAAATTGATAATTCTCGGCATGTTGGCACTTGGTGTGACTGGGGGTGCCGTTGTCAATCAGTCGGTGAACGCCAAAGCGAGTACCAGCGTGACCATCGATGGAAAGATGAGTGATTGGGATAGTGCCAATTTGACAGAAGGCTATAACGGTTATACCGCGTTGGCCAGTCAGGGTAAGTACGTCGATGTGTACGTCAAGATGAAGAATGGTCAAGTCCCGGGTTATGGGGACTATAATTTCAAAATCGATGGTAAGACTTACTACGTTTGGTCAAGTAATATCCCAAGTTCAGTTAGTTCGGGAAGTGTCAAATCATTCACGCTGACTGGGGGCAAGTGGAACGATGGTACCCAGTATGGGACGGTCGGTACTGGTTATGTCACGAATGATGGTCACCATAATTATGCCGAGTTTCAAGTTGATTTGACCAAGTTAGGGCTAACGTCGACGGCCAGCGGCAAGGAAATTACCATGGCGAACCCGAATATTGGTTCTGACAGTGCCACAACGACTGCGGGGACCATCACTGATTCGACGAGTACGTCATCAGCTAGTTCATCGAGTGCTGCCTCAAGTTCAAGTACGGCAAGCGGTTCTACTTCGAGTAGCACCGCAACGAGCAGCACGAGCACCACTAGCAGTTCGGCAGCGGTCAGTTCCAACGGTGTCGTCAGTGATAAGTCGGAGTCAGCGTCCAAGGCGTCGTCCACGACTAACAATGATGCCAATAATGATAACGATAATTTGAACATCACGATCGATGGCAAGTTTAATGATTGGAAAAATGTCAGTTTGACAGAAGGCTATAATGGCTATACCGCCATGGTCAGCGATGGTAAATACGTGTACGTGTACGTTAAAATGAAATACGGACAGGTACCAGGGTATGGCGATTATAATTTTGATATTAGTGGTCAAAATTACTACGTTTGGTCTGGTGATATGCCAAGTTCGCAATCTGATGGGGCGGTCAAGGCCGTTTCCTTCACAGGTGGCAAATGGAACGAAGGTAGCCAGTACGGCACCGTTGGCAATGGCTACGTGGCTCAAGACGGCTCGCATTCCATTGCTGAATTCAAAGTTGATTTGAGTAAGTTTAACTTATCGACAATGACTGGCCAAACGATTACGATGTATAATCCGAATATTGGTGATAAGAAAGTAACGGTGGCTGGTGGTTCAACTGGCCCTTACTTGATTTCTGGTGTTGGCGTCGTCATCGTCGCCTGGGGCTATTTCAAGCTCCGTAAACGGCATCAGCTCAAGCCAACTGATACGCCGAAGATTCAAAAATAAGGCGTTCATAACAAATGAGTTTACTGACACGAGTGAAACTGCCGACCATTAGCGTTGTATCGTGGTCGAGAAGTGAATTAATAGGACTGATATACGATGAATCTTAAGATTCTCCTAGGAATAGTAATATGGTTATATGGACTGTCAGTGCTCAAAAGAGCTCGGCTATCAGCTTTCTACTTTATTGTGGGAAGCGCCGGGCTCTTTTTTATTCTAACGGCGATTAGTCGCCCGTACTGGGTCTGGTTCTTTACGCACGCGGTAATTCACGGCGTGGCCCTTTTTACAGAGCTGACTAATTGGGGTCAGATTATGTTCAAAATGGGACTGGTTTATATCAATAACGTTGGTAATCCAGTTATTATGTCGATCGATTATGAGTGCTCTGGCATCATTGAAACGTGTGCTTTCGTTTCGTTGGTGGTCTTTTATCCGGCTTACCAGCGACGTGAAAAGGTCTTTTATGGCGTATTTGGACTGCTTTATATTTACCTGATTAACGTGCTTCGTTTAAATGTGGTGATTACAATCGTCCATTTTGGCGGCGGTGAAGCCTTTTTCCTAGCACATTCGGTGATTGGCCGCTTGATTTTTTACGTGTTGGTGATCGTACTGTATTACAACGTCTTCACGTATTCACAACTGGCACGAGGATTGTATCAACAGGTTGCTGATTGGAGGGATCGTTTACGGTGATGTATTGGCTAAACTTGGCGTTGACCAGGATGGGATTTTGGATTACGTGGGCATTGATTCCCATCGTCGTCGAAATCATCCCGTCAATCGTTTCGACTGCTAAATTGATGCATCGTCAGCGCCGGATGCCGAAACTTAAAGCACCGCAAAAATGGCCCTGGGTGACCATTATTGTTCCGGTTTATAATTCTGAGGACACTTTATTTGATTGTATTCGTTCGATTGATCGGCAGACGTATCCGAAACAGGCGATGCAGATTATTTTGGCGAATAATCAGAGTACTGACGATAGTTTTGGTGCGTATGCACGGGCCCAAGATGCCTTTCCTAACCTATTTTTACGCTATGTTAATACGGATAAGGGGAAGGCACGGGCACTGAACGCGGCGATTTATGAGAGTATTGGGAGTTATGTAATTAATATTGATAGTGACGGCCTGCTGGAACCAAACGCGGTAAAAAATATGGTCTTACGTTTTGAGAGTGACAACAGTATCGCGGCAATGACAGGCGCCGTACTGCCTCAGCGCCAACTCGTGCAGCAAGTGTCCGGATGGTGGCACCGACTGCTAGCTAAAAATGAGTATTACGAGTACGCGCAGGCCTTCTTATCTGGCCGGACGATTGAATCTTTTCGCGACCAATTATTTACGATGTCCGGGGCGTTTTCGGCGTTTCGGCGGGAAGTTTTGATGGAAACTTTTCTGTATGATACCGACACGATTGGTGAGGACACCGATATGACGTTTCAGATTCGGACTCGTTTGGGCAAAAAAGTCGTGATTTGTGCGAATGCCATTTTCTACGTGGAACCAATTTCCGGCTTTGCGGAACTCTATACCCAACGTCAGCGCGGCAACGTGGTGAACTGGAAGTGGCTCAAAACTACATGGCACAAACGGCGAGTCTCAGAGGCTTTTTCAAGGATTTTCTGGTACGGCGGATCATGATTGACCATACGTTTACGTTTCCACGGATGATTTGGACGTTTGCGACACTTGTCTTGATTGCGTTTGGTTATTCAACGCTGGTCGTGGGCTTGTCCTACCTACTCATCTATGGGCTATACGTGCTGGTAGGTGTGATTAACTTTATCAGCGTGGGGATTCTTTTGAAGCCGTATCCGGCTGAACGACGTTTTTACTCACGTCTATGGTGGTTGACTTTGACGCTGCCCATATACATGTTTTTGACCGGCTGGATCCGTTTGGTCGGCGTTATCAATGCGATGACGACCCATGCTACTTGGCGGATGCGAGGTTTTTCTGAAGAGTGGCACCAACTCATCGCGGTTTTACGTGATGATTGGCAAACGGTTCGCGATTATTATCGGCAGCGCCGCAAAGAAAAGTAACGGCGTCTCGTGTCGTAACTGGCCGGGGACGACATTTAACGAAGATTGAAATGGGGGTGATGTTGCATGAAAAATTACTTTTATCGGTTTAGTCACACGACGATCAGCGTGATTTGGTGGATCTTATTTGGCTTGACGTTAGTATTTGCGGTGACGTCACCCAATATCATTCTGGGCGACAATGCGACGTTTGGGACCAGTACAACGATGCTAACGACTAGTTTGATCATTGCAATCGTGGCGGTGGTTATTTTAAACGCCACTTATCCGCGAATCCACCGTTGGTTCGTGACGGTCTTCGTGACCCGCCAGCTCTGGACAGCAAGTGGACTACTCGCGTTAGTAGTGATTGGACAAATTATCTTCGTCACGTTTGTTCATCCCGTCAGTGGTTTTGATGCCGGCATGTTGCACTATGCAGCGACTAGCGCCAAACACGTCCAAGAAGTCGGGGTGACGGCCTATTATAGTCTCAACCAAAATAACATGCCAATCATGTTATTGATGCATTGGCTGTCAGAAGTGACAGGGCAGACTTCGTGGCAATTTTTTGATTATTTGACGTTGTTGTTTGTCGATTTATCCGCCATTTTCAATCTGGTCAGTGTGTGGGTCGTTCGGCGACAAGCGCTAGGCATCGCGTTGTATTTGCACGCTGCCTGGTTAGCCGTCTTTCCAAGTATCATCATGCCGTACACCGATGCATGGGGATTACCACTGGTTTCATTTTATTTATGCTGCTATTTTGTGATGCGGCAGACTGACTGGTCACCGTTACCACGATTGATTGCGGCGGTCGGTTTCGGAATCAGCGTCACTTTGACGTATTTCATGAAACCCTCTTCGATTATTCCCGTGATTGCCATTGTGATTATCGAAGGATTGGGTGCATTACATCGGCATGGTCCACTCAAGGGGCCGCGCGTCTTTATCGTCGTCGCCATGCTGATCCTAATGGTCGAAAGTGCAGGTTTCACTTATCATTACACTAACCGTGCGATTCAAGACCAGACGTATATCAGACTCGATAAATCCCGTGCCATTCCAGCGATTCATTTCATGGCGATGGGGGTCTACGGCAGTGGTGGCTACAGTGAAAAACAAGCGATTCAGATGGCGGTTCTACCCACTGAGCAACAGAAAACAGATTATTCAATTCGGATGCTCACACGGCGCCTGAAGCAATTAGGGCCGATGGGATATGTGTCCTTTCTAATCAAGAAGCAGCGCAACAACACGGCCGATGGAACGTTTGGTTGGCTCAAGGAAGGAAACTTCTTCCGCGAGAATCAAAAACCAAGTAACCGTGGCTTTAGTAATTGGCTCAAAAACTTTATCTATCTCTATGGCCGTCACATCGCGGATTTCCGTTACGTCGCCCAGTTGTGGTGGATCACATTGCTAGTCATTATTGCCATTGGAACTGGGCCGCGCCGGCAGCTAACGCAATTATTGCGGTTATCACTGATTGGTGGATTTCTTTTCCTACTGGCTTTTGAAGGTGGTCGGAGTCGTTACCTGATCCAATACTTACCCTGTTTACTATTACTAAGCAGTTTTTCGTTCGAACGCGCTGTCATCAATGTGCGGCGAGTGGCTGATTGGTATCACCGCAAATTAGCCCAAGCCATCGCGGCAGATGAAGCGAAGTCGACAGCTGATGATTGACCATGTTTGCTTTAAATCGAATTGATTATTAACCACTTTTGGCTGCTGTGCTGAAGGTGGTTTTTTAGGTGATGTCAGTAATAGTTTTGGACCACCCGTTGTGCCCGTCAGTATTTATCCTGAATTATGATTGAAAAGTGCCGGTTCTTAAAGCCAAAAGCGGCCAGCTGAGGACCGCTGGAAAATGGAGCGAGTTTTGCGTAGACCTGCAGTTGTGGACGCAGATTTAAGCCGACAAACCACGTCTTAAATACTGGTCTTTCACTAACCAAGCACAAGACGCTTGCTAAGTGAAATTTCACCACTGGGCCTTGTCCAGAATACCTGCCAGCCGGGGCAGTATTCGAAAGGTAGACATTTACGGCCCCAACTTTTTGTTGAATTAGTCGTTGGTTTCTTGGTACAAAGAAATTTTGATACTCAACAGTCAGACTGGTTTCTAACAATCGCTAAACTTCCTTACCCATGTTTCAACCCTCGGACAAGTAACTTTACTGGACCAGTCAGAATCTTCCCAGTGTTAAAATGCCATAAAGCATCATCAATATCGATTTAAAGTTTGCTCGAAGGACCTGTCTCCTAATATTCAGGAGTCAATCGCACCAAGTTAGGTGGCTGTTCATCGGCCATTCGAGCGGCTTCCCGACTGGAGGGGCCGGCTGACAATGCTCAGTAGCCAAGTTATTCTTAGCTGGAAGTGGTCTTCTTCCGGCTTAGAATAAGACTCGTATTTGAAATTACGCAGTGGGTTTCTGCGTGAGTTCAAATCGATGTCGGCTTACGTTCCAGCAATTGTCAGCCGGCCCCGGAAGTCGGAATAGGAAGGATACCGGCAGACGAACAGTACGCCAAGTAATCGTAATT
This sequence comes from Lactiplantibacillus sp. B652, assembly GCF_023806745.1. Classification (NCBI taxonomy): domain Bacteria; kingdom Bacillati; phylum Bacillota; class Bacilli; order Lactobacillales; family Lactobacillaceae; genus Lactiplantibacillus; species Lactiplantibacillus sp. B652. The sequence goes on from NZ_JAMSKY010000003.1 coordinate 89,640, forward strand.
CGTGAATGCCCTGTTTGTAAGCGGTTAAGCGTAACTTGGTTAAAAAACAGCAAATTAATCTGTGAAATTACTGTGTTAAAACTGACTTATGCTATAATTGTTGCAAGCAAGCAGTTCGAGCAATCGTGGGGAATATCATCGGACTGTTAGATTAATTAGGGTGGGATTTAAGCTCATGTGGAAAAAGTTACACTATATGGACTATGTGCTGTTTATCCCGTATTTGATTCTTAGCGGGATCGGCGTTGTCATGGTTTATTCATCGAGTTCATACGTGGCCGCACAAAACGGCTCGACACCCACCGGTTATTTAATTAAGCAACTGATCTGGGTCGTCTTGGGGTTAATCATCACCTTATTTTGTATGAACTTAAAGATTGACTACTTTAAGAAGACCAAATGGCTTGGGATTCTAGGGTTCGCCATGTTAGTTGTGTTAGTCGGGCTCCGATTGGTCGGTAAATCGATCAATGGGGCGGCTGGCTGGATTATTTTGGGGCCAGTTTCGATTCAACCGGCTGAATTTTGTAAGTTTTATTTAATCATTTACTTAGCCGCCATCATTGCTCAGCGTGAAGACGTTTTAGGCGTGGCCCGGTTTCGTGAATTAGGCCCACAGTTGGTGATGTTGTTAGCCATGCTGTTGCTGATTTTTGTCCAACCCGATTTAGGTGGGGCGACCATCAACTTGGCGATTGCAGCGGTGATTTTATTTGCGAGTGGGATTTCGTACTTGATCGGGGTCGGGGCTTTTCTGGGTGCTGTCGGGGCCTTTGAATGGATCCTCGTGCCCATCGTCAGTCGCTTACCGCAGAGTGCCTTTGCGAACTCCTACCAATTACGGCGATTCCTGGGTTTCTTGAATCCGTTCAAGACCGCTTCAGGTGCCGGGACTCAACTGGTAAATTCCTATTATGCGATTTCTAATGGGGGCTTAACGGGGGTCGGTATTGGGAATAGTTTGCAAAAGCGCGGTTATTTACCTGAACCGAACACCGATTTTATCATGTCGATCACGGCTGAAGAACTTGGCTTGATTGGGATCTTAATCGTGATGGGCTTACTGTTAGTGATCGTCATGCGAATCATCTATATTGGCGTCCGGTCGCATCACGCTTTCAATGCGTTGGTCTGTTACGGGGTGGCTGCCTACCTGACGATTCAAGCGTTTATTAACGTAGGTGGGATCGTTGGGTTGATTCCGATTACCGGGGTCACGTTCCCGTTCATGAGTTATGGTGGTTCCAGTATGATGGTGCTGACGTTGTCACTAGGATTAGTTTTAAATATTAGTGCCCTTGAAAAAATTGAACGGGCTAATACCGTTCGACAAGCTGATTAATTAGGATATTATTTGGAAATGAGGGATTTTGGTGAAGAAAGTATTAATTGCTAACCGTGGCGAAATCGCAACGCGAGTCATTCGTGCTTGTCATGAATTAGGCTTGCAGACTGTCGCAATTTACGCCAAAGAAGACGAGTTCTCCGTTCACCGTTTCAAAGCTGACGAAGCTTATCTGGTTGGTGAAGGCAAGGCGCCCATTGCCGCCTATTTAGACATCGAAGATATTATTCGAATTGCCAAAGAAAATCACGTTGATGCAATTCATCCAGGCTACGGTTTTCTAGCTGAAAATGCCATCTTTGCTCGGCGTATTGCCGAAGAAGGCATGATTTTTGTTGGGCCTAAGCCGGAACACCTAGAGATGTTTGGAGATAAGATTACAGCCAAACGGGTGGCACGGGACGTGGGTGTACAGACGATTCCTAGTACCTTGCACCCGGTAACGAGCTTGAACGAAGCACTCCAATTCACGCAACAATACGGTTATCCAATTATGATCAAAGCTGCCATGGGTGGTGGCGGTCGCGGGATGCGAATCGTCCATGAAGCTTCTGAACTACAAGAAGCCTTTGACCGGGCACGTTCTGAAGCAATGCAGTCCTTTGGCGATGATGAAATTTATTTGGAAAAATTCATTGCTAATCCCAAGCACATCGAAGTTCAGATTTTAGCGGATGCCCACGGTAATGTGATGCACCTGTTCGAACGTGATTGCTCTGTGCAACGGCGTAATCAAAAGGTGATTGAATTCGCACCAGCCGTTGCGCTGCCAATGGAATTGCGGCAAAAAATTTGTAATGCGGCAGTCGACTTGATGAAGAGCGTCCACTATTTAAACGCCGCCACCGTAGAATTTTTGGTGGAAGGCGTCCAGTTCTACTTCATGGAAGTCAATCCACGGGTTCAAGTGGAACATACTGTGACTGAAATGATTACCGAAATCGACATTGTGCACGCGCAGTTGAAAATTGCGATGGGTGGCGATTTGTTTAAAGACTTACGGTTACCACACCAAGATGAGTTGACTTATAAAGGCGCCGCCATTCAGTGCCGTATCACGACCGAAGACCCGGCGAACGACTTTATGCCAGATACCGGCCGAATCGAAACGTACCGGTCACCAGGTGGTAACGGCGTTCGTTTGGATGCTGGTAATACCTATTCGGGCGCAATCGTGACGCCATACTTTGACTCTTTATTGGTTAAGGCTTGTGTGGCAGCGCGTACCTTTAAGGCTGCCGTTCACAAAATGCGGCGGGTGCTGGTCGAATTTGATATTCGAGGCGTGAAGACTAACATTCCATTCATGCTCAATGTGATTGATGATCCAACGTTCCAAGCGGGCGAAGCGGGGACCCGGTTTATTGATCAAACACCGTCACTGTTCAAGTTCCCAGATGACACGCAACGTGAAGATAAGATGTTGAAGTACATCGGGAACGTGACGGTCAACGGTTTTGCTGACGTGGCACAACATTCCAAGAAGTATTACCCAGACGTCGAATTTCAGGATGACTTTGAGCCGATTGCACCCGATATTGTGACGGCTAAAGATGTGTTAGATTCGAAAGGCGTTAGTGGTTTACAGAGCTGGTTGCTTGATCAGAAACAGGTCTTGCTGACAGATACGACGATGCGCGATGCTCACCAAAGCCTGTTTGCGACCCGAATGCGGACCAAGGACATGTTGGCCGTTGCTGCGGCGTCACAAAAAGCGATGCCACAATTGTTCTCATATGAAATGTGGGGCGGTGCAACCTTTGACGTGGCATACCGATTCTTAAATGAAAATCCATGGAATCGTCTCAAAGAGCTACGCCAAGCCATGCCACGGACCTTGTTCCAGATGTTGTTCCGGGGGTCTAACGCGGTTGGTTACCAAAATTATCCGGATAACGTTATTCGTGAATTTATTTTGGAAGCGGCCAAGAGTGGTATCGATGTTTTCCGGATTTTTGATAGTTTGAACTGGATTCCACAGATGGAAAAGAGTATTCAGGCGGTCAAAGAAACCGGTAAAATTGCAGAAGCCACCATTTGTTATACTGGTGACATTATGGATCCGAACCGGCAAAAGTATGACTTGGCTTACTACCGGCAATTAGCGTTAGACTTACAATCGACGGGTGCTGACATCATTGCCATTAAAGATATGGCGGGTGTCTTGAAGCCAGAAGCCGCTTATGAGTTAGTGTCAACCTTGAAGGATGCCCTAACGATTCCAGTGCATTTACACACGCACGATACGACCGGGAACGGTATCTTTACCTATGCCCGCGCTGTGGATGCTGGTGTCGACGTGGTTGATGTTGCCGCCAGCGCTTTGTCTGGCACGACCAGTCAACCTTCGATGAGTACGCTTTACTATGCGTTAGCCCATAATGACCGGCAACCAGATATCGATATTAATAACGTTGAAGCAATTAACCGTTACTGGCAAGGCGTACGGCCATACTACCAAGACTTCTCAAATGGAATGACTGGGCCACAAACCGACATTTACCAAACGCAGATGCCTGGTGGTCAGTATTCTAACTTGCAACAACAAGCTAAGGCAATGGGCCTCGGCGACCGTTGGGAAGAAGTCAAGGCGATGTATGCGACGGTCAATGACATGTTTGGCGATATCATCAAGGTGACGCCAAGTTCTAAAGTGGTCGGCGATATGGCACTATTTATGATGGAAAATCACTTAACGCCAGAAGACATCTACGATCATGGTGACAAGCTCGACTTCCCTGAATCAGTGATTAATTTCTTTGCTGGTAATCTCGGCCAACCAGTCGGTGGTTTTCCAAAGAAATTGCAACAGATCATCTTGAAGGGGCATCCGGCATTAACGGTTCGCCCAGGTAGTTTGGCCAAACCAGCTGATTTTGAGGCAGTCAAGACAGAATTGTCAGCTAAGCTCGGTCACGAGGCCAACCATCAAGAAGTCTTGAGTTACATTCTGTATCCGAAAGTCTTCATGGATTATGATGCGAGCCACAAACGTTACGGGCACGTCTCACTGTTAGACACGCCGACCTTCTTCCAAGGCATGCGTTTAGGTGAAACGGTCAATATTGAATTGGCGAAGGGTAAGACGATGATCGTCAAACTCAACCAAATCAGTGATCCAGACGTGGATGGGGTACGAACCTTGTACTTTAGCATTAATGGGCAAAACCAAGAAATTATGATCAAGGATAATTCGGTTCATCAATCGTCAACCAGCACGCGCAAGGCGGAACCAACTAATGAAAATGAAGTTGGGGCAACCATGAGCGGCTCCGTATTGAAGCTGCTTGTCAAGAAGGGCCAGTCCGTTAAGAAGGGCGAACCTCTACTGGTTACTGAAGCGATGAAGATGGAAACGACGATTCAAGCGCCTGAAGATGGTCTGATCGAACACATCTATGTCAGTGCGGGCGACGTTATTCAGACGGATGACTTGTTATTGGAAATTGCACCACAGTAATTGGTATTAGGCGCAAGTGGATTACGATTGATCCATTTCGTGCAAACAGTACAGACTCAAAATCATCAATGGCTATGGCTGTTGATGATTTTTAGGTTTAGACGTTAGAAACAGGTTAGGCCGGGAATTCAGAAGTTAGTTGACGAAATCCAGAATCTAGCCTAACATTTAAACAACAGTATTACGCATTGTGCGAGTTAATTTGTCATGAATCATAATCAAAACGTGCCATTTATGAAGTTCAAAACCGCCAGCTAAGGATCGCTGAAAACACGGCAAGTTAGCGTAAACCTGTTTTATGGTTGCGTCCTACTCCGGCTTACAGGCATTCTGGGCAATGGCCGGAACGTGGTGGACACAGATTTAAGCCGACAAATCACGTCTTAAATACTGGTCTTTCACTAACCAAGCACAAGACGCTTGCTAAGTGAAATTTCACCACTGGGCCTTGCCCAGAATACCTTCCAGCCGGGATCCTATTCGAAAGGCGGACATTTGCGGACCCCAACTTTAAATGAACCGGTCGTTGATGTTTGATACACGCCATGTTGGCATTCCACTGTGAGACTGACAAGTTTCTACGCTATCTTACTGTATTTCGATTCTGCAAACTTTCAGCTTTACTAAAGGTTGTATAGGTTTCGTCTACTCGCCTGAGATGACAAAGTCTTTATGCTAAGTGAAAGGCAACGCAATCGACTGAATTCCTGCCATCTTACCAACATTTAGATGCGACAAATCAGTGTAATGCTGATTCAAAGTTTGCTTGAAGGTACCGTAACTAAATAGCTATGGGGCAATTGCACCAAGTTAGGTGGCCGTTCATCCGCCATTCGAGTGGCTTCCCGACTGTAGGGGTTGGCTGACAATGCTCAGTAGCCAAATTATTCTTAGTCGGAAGTGGGCTGCTTCCGGCTTAGAATAAGACTCGTATTTGAAATTGCGCAGTGGTTTTCTGCGTGAGTTCAAATCGATGTCGGCTTACGTTCCAGCAATTGTCAGCCAGCCCCGGAAGTCGGATTAAGACGATCACTGGCTGACGAACAGGAATCCACTAACTGGCACGTTTTGATTATCTTCAGTGCTAAATAATAACTAACACAACGCGTAACAGTAATTTATGTAGAAGAGGTGAGGTTCGATGGATTTTACAGTTAAGCCGCGTCGTTCGTTGATCGTGTATCTTTATTCGATGAAGCAGGTGCGTCAACTGAAGCGTTTTGGATTGATTCAATATCAATCACGTAAGCAACATTACGTCGTGTTGTACATGGATGAACATCAAATTCCGGCAGCCACGACGAAAATTAAAAAATTAAATTTTGTCCGCAAGGTAGAACCGTCGTACCGGCCGGACGTTGCCATGAACTTTGGTGAACGGGTGGATCAGGGCTTTTTCAAGCCAACGACGACCGGTGCACCTGACGACGATGATGATGAAGAAGATTAAGTTGGTGAAAAAGAGATGCGAATTGTAGCAGGTGACTTTGGTGGCCGGCGCTTAAAGGCGGTTCCTGGAATGCAGACGCGACCGACCACGGATAAAGTCAAAGAAGCGGTGTTTAATATTATTGGCCCGTACTTCGATGGTGGCCAATCACTAGATTTATTTGCCGGCAGTGGTGGGCTGAGTATCGAGGCAGTCTCGCGTGGTGTCGACCGCGCCGTTTTGATTGACCGCCAGTATCAGGCCATTAAAACGATCAAGGATAATATTGCGGTGACTAAGGCCCCAGACCGCTTTGAAGTCATTAAAGGTGATGCTCAGCGGGTTCTAGACCGACTAGCTGCACAAAATGAGCGTTTTGACTGGGTATTTTTAGACCCGCCGTACGCTCAGCAACAAATTGTCAAGGACATTCAACGCTGTGCGGCCCTGGGCTTGTTGAATCCGGGTTGCCACATCGTGTGTGAGACTGATACGAATGCCAATTTGCCCGCAGATTTGCCTGGCTTTGCCTTGGTTCGGCAACAGGATTACGGCATTACAGTCATTACCATTTATCAAAAAGTAACGGAGGAAGTCTAGTTATGGTGACAGCAGTTTTTCCCGGAAGCTTTGATCCCATTACCCGGGGACATCTGGATATGATTCAGCGCGCGAGTCGGTTTGTCGATCATTTAATCGTTGCGGTGATGGTCAATACCAGCAAACAACCCTTATTTACGATGGCCGAAAAGGTTGCCATGATCAGTGCGGAAGTCAGCGATTTGCCGAACGTGGAGGTGCAGGCTGCAACCGGTTTAACGGTTGATTTCATGACCAGCGTCCACGCGACAGTCCTGGTTCGAGGACTACGTAATGAACAGGACTTTGGCTATGAACGTGATATCGCCTGGATGAACAAGTCGTTGAATGATTCGATTGAAACGATTTGCTTGATTGCCCGCCCACCGTACGCTTATTTTTCCTCGAGTTTAATCAAGGAAGTGGCTAAGATGGGGGCGGATGTTTCTAAATACGTCCCAACGGCGGTCGCTCAGAAGTTGCAGCAACGTTTAGGGAAGAGTGATCAATGAAGACGGTACAACGATTATGGAAACGGTACTGGGGCCTCGTTTTAATTGTGGTGGTACTACTGGTGTTTTTCTTACTGCCACTGCCATATTACATCGAGGGTCCCGGGAGCGCGGACAATTTAAAATCATTTGTGACGGTCAAGCACCATCCTGACAAACGGCGTGGTAAATTCATGTTGACGTCGGTCGCAGAAGCCCCGGCAACACCGGCTTTGTGGCTGTATGCACAGTTGAATCCACACTATGACGTCGTTAGTGCCGAAGACATGACGGGTGGTCAAGACGATGCGACTTATAACCGAGTTCAGAAGTTCTACATGCGTAGTGCAATCAATGAAGCAATTGCCACAGCCTATTCAGCGGCACACCGGAGCTATCGAACGACCTATCAAGGCATTTATGTGTTAGATATTCAGTCGAATTCGAAGTTTAAGCACCAGTTGAAGGTCGGTGATACGATCACCAAGGTCGATGGTCACCATTTCAATACGGCGAGCGCCTATCAACGCTATATTAGTAAGCAGGGCGTTGGTCATCGTGTGACGATTAGCTATCGCCGCAATGGCAAGACCAAACAGGCGACAGCACCCTTGGTTAAGCTGAGTACGCACCGGGCCGGAATCGGGATTACGCTGACTGATAATGTCAAGGTCACCACCAAGATTCCGGTCAAAGTCGATCCTGGCCAAATTGGTGGTCCATCCGCAGGCCTGATGTTTAGTTTGCAGATTTATCAGCAATTAACCAATCAGAATTTACGGCATGGTCAAAAAATCGCTGGGACTGGTACGATCGATCAAAATGGTCAGGTCGGTGAAATCGGCGGCATCGATAAAAAGGTGATTGCGGCCAAACGGGCGGGTGCGACAATTTTCTTTGCACCGTACGTCAAACCGACCAAAGCGCTCTTAGCTGTTGAAGAGCAGGGCAAGACCAATTATCAATTGGCGAAAGCCACCGCGAAAAAGTATGCGCCCAACATGAAAGTTGTGCCAGTCACGTCGTTCAAGCAGGCAGTACATTACTTACAAACCCATTCAAAATAATTGAATTAGTTACTGAAAAGTTTGGGGTGAAACCCAAACTTTTTTCGTGGATTCACGCCTCGTTTGACGTAATTATTCGTTGAAGGGGTGAGAGTGAATGACAACTTGGATTCAATTTGCAAAAAATCACTGGCGCGTTCTTGCGATTGTGAGCGCCGCGGTTCTGATTCTACTAACTGGTTTAGTGCTGAGTCAGCATCGTCAACCAGAGGCCGCCGTTGCGACCAATGTGTTTGATCCGACTGCGGGCGCTAGTGGGGCTGATCCGACAATGATGAGTGGCAGCCAGAGTAGTCACGGGAGAGCCGCTGGTGCGTCTTCGGTAGCGACAGGCGCATCAGGAGCGGCAGTCAATCCCGCGACGACCAGCTCAGCGCCCGGCTTTGTCGACGTGAAAGGTGCGGTTAACAAACCCGGGCTTTATCAGGTCACCAGCAGTATGCGGGTGGCCGACGTGATTCAACTCGCACAGGGGATGCAACCCCAAGCGGACCAACAACAGGTCAATTTGGCGGCAAAGGTGACGGATCAACAAGTGGTCTACGTGCCAGCTAAGGGTGAACAGTTGCCCGCAATTGCAACGGCAACACCGAGTCCGACACCTGCGACGACCACTGCTGGGGGCGGCTCACCAGCAAGTACTAGTGCAGGTTCGAGTGAGAAGGTCAATTTGAACACGGCCGATGTTGCAGCGTTTCAAAAGCTGAGTGGGGTCGGTCAGAAAAAGGCCGAAAAGATTATTGCTTATCGGCAACAGCATGGTAATTTTAAATCTGTCGATGATTTGAAAAATGTAAGTGGTTTTGGGGAGAAGACGGTCGCAAAATACAAAGACCAACTGACCGTCTAGTTTCGAAGCGGACAATTTGTTATACTACTGTCATTGAAAGCGAGGCATAAGATGATGAAAGATCAACGAATTCCATGGGATCAATATTTTATGATGCAAGCGGTGCTCCTGTCTAGCCGGAGTACCTGTGAACGCCTATCGGTCGGTGCAACCATCGTCCGGGATAAGCGGATTATCGCGGGTGGTTACAACGGCTCAGTTTCGGGCGATGTGCACTGTATCGATGAGGGCTGCTATTTAGTTGATGGTCACTGTGTGCGGACGATTCATGCGGAAATGAACGCTATTCTGCAATGTGCGAAGTTTGGCGCTGCAACGGATGGTGCTGAAATCTACGTCACGGATTTTCCGTGCTTGCAATGCACCAAGATGCTGCTGCAGGCTGGTATCACCAAAATTCATTATTTACGTAATTATCACAACGACGATTATGCCATGTCACTGATTGAACGGAAACACGTGGCACTTCAACAGGTCAAGTTCGACCAATCGGACTTAGACAAATTGAATCTTAACCAGATTTTACTTAATCGTGACTAAGTGCGCCCGTTATTTTTCGCCGCAATTAGTTGCGGTCTACTTAGTAGTTGGTTAGTAAGCCAACAACCGATTGCCGCAGTGTTGCTCGGACTGTGGCTCTTTCGGGTCTGGTGTTTGCGCGAGCGGCATACACTGATGGTAACGTTGGTATGTGTGGTGGGCTTTGCCGGTTGGTTTAGCTGGCAAAATCACCGTTTTGAACATTTAGCGGCGCTGCCGAGTCAGTCAATGCAGGCTGAGTTAACCGTCCAACCAGATGCGATCTCGATTCGGGGTGGTCAGTACCAACTGGTGGCTAACGGTTCGGTTGGACGCGTGTTAGTCAGAGGCCAGTTAAAATCCGCCCATGATAAGCAGTGGTTACAACGGGTAACCAGACGAATGGTATGGCACGCTCAGGGGACGCTGGCACCCATTGATCCACCGACCAATCCCGGTCAATTTGATGCTCCCATGTATTATCGCAGTCAGGGGATTGCCCAACAACTGACGCTCACGCAGGTGTTTCAGATTCAAGCAGCGCCGCGTACCGGGTGGTTGGGAATTGTTGACCGCTTACATCAGTGGCGTTGGGCTTTTGCACAACGTTGTCAGCAATTACCACCGATGTTGGCCCGTTATGCGAGTTCTTTGTTGGTTGGATTGCGGCCAGCTGATTTTCAATCGACGATGGGGGCAGTCCAACAATTAGGCTTACTGCACCTTTTCAGTCTCTCTGGGATGCACGTGATCTTACTGATTAGCTTCTTAAAATGGGGACTGATCCGGCTGCATTTAAGCAGGCAAGCGACGGACTATTGGCTATTAGGATTATTGCCGGCTTATCTAATCTTGGGTGGTGGCGCCGATAGTCTACAACGCGCTGTCATTACCGCAGCCTTGCCAATTGTTTGGGAGCTCGTGACGCACCGAACGAGTGGTGCGTTGCGCGGTTGGAGTCTAGCGTTGATGATTGGATTGATTCATAATCCATTAGTCTTGAGTCAATTAGGGGGCCAATTGAGTTATGGTTTGGCCCTGCTATTGATTTTGATGCCGAGCATGCCATCTTGGAAGTTGGCGGTGTGGATTCAAGTGATCAGCTTGCCGGTCTTGTTAGTCGCGACTGCTCAGTGGCATGCGTTGTCGTTAGCGGTCAATTTAATCGTCGCGCCACTCTTTAGCTGGTTGTTATTTCCTGTAACCATGATTGGGGCGATTTTTGGCACGCAGGTTCCGGGAATCACTAGCAGTTGTGAATGGCTATTAGTCAACTTTCAAACGTGGCTGGACTGGGTCAGTCACTGGCCAGGATTACTCGTGTTGGGCCAGCCGAATGCCATCTGGCCGTGGGGACTCAGTTTGCTGAGTTTGTGGTTGTTGCGGACGCCGACGCGCCGGTACCGGCGATTATTAGTGTTGGCATACGGGTGTTTTATCCTCAGCATGCGATTCCCGTTGCATGGCGCCGTGCAGTTCATCGACGTCGGGCAGGGTGATTCAATCCTGATTCGGCAGCCGTTTAACCGACAAGTGAGTCTGATTGATACCGGCGGCCGGCTGCATTTTTCCAAGCCCCACTGGCAAGATGATGGCTTGACACCTAAGGCTCGAGTCGAGACCATTACCGTTAATTATTTGCATCGACTGGGAATTACGCATTTGGATACGGTATATTTGTCGCATAAAGACGTTGATCATATCGGTGATCTGGGTGAATTACTACGCTTGATGCCAGTTAAACGAGTCGTGGTACCAGCTGGAATGGCACATTTAGATAAGTTTCAAAAATTATTGCAGCCGGCGAAACAGCCACCAATTGTGATGGAAGCGCTGGCTGGGCAGACGTTTGCGGACGGATTGACAGCCGTTCATCCGTTTCGACCAGGCCGGGCCGAAAATGAAGATTCGTTGGTGCTCACGGGTGTCTTTGGTCAGCGCCGTTTTATGTTTACGGGTGACCTGGACCGAGCTGGAGAACGGGCAATCGCTGCCCGCTATCCGCAATTACGGGTGGATGTGTTAAAATTAGGACATCACGGCAGTAAAACGGCGTCGGACCCTGAAGCGTTGCAACAGCTCGGGGTGCGACAAGGGATTCTTTCGGTTGGCCGCCATAATCGGTACGGTCATCCCAATCAAGAAACACTGACGACTTTAGCCAATTTACGCATTGAAACGTATTCCACGGCCCTGCAAGGCATGATTACTTATCGATTTTTTAATCATCGGCAGGGACAGTGGCAAACATTTTTGAAGGAAGGTAATCGCTATCAACGCACAGCAAGCGTTAAAAACGATTCGCAACGGTGAACTTGCACCGATTTATGTGATTTTAGGAACCGTCGACTATTTAGCGGATCAACTCAAACAGGCGTTGACGCAGCAAATTCCGACTGAAGAACAAACGATGAACGTCGGCAGCTATGATATGGAGACCACACCGGTCGCAGTCGCACTCGATGATGCGATGTCAGCGTCATTTTTTGGTGAGCGCCGGCTGGTCTTTATCAACCATCCGTATTTTTTGACGGGTGAAAATAAAAAGACCAAGGTCGATCACGATTTGGACTCGTTACAGCACTATCTTGAACAACCGGAGCCAAGCACGATTCTAGTGTTAATGGCCCCTTACGAGAAGTTAGATGCGCGTAAAAAGCTCGTCAAAACGCTCAAAAAACAAGCAACGATGATTGAAATCAATCAGGTGTCGGAGGCGGAGACCCAGCGCTACGTCCAGGCAGCTTTGGATGAGAAGAAGATTCGTATCGATGCGGATGCGTTGCAAGAATTGGTCAATCGAACGGATGGGCAGTTAGGACTGATTATGGGTCAACTACCGAAGTTAATGATTTACGCCGCTCAGTCTCAGCAGATTGATTTGGCGGCAGTACAAGCGTTAGTGACTAAATCGCTGACACAGAATGTGTTTGACCTTGTTAATGACGTCTTACGTTATCGCACGCAGCCAGCAGTAGAGCTGTACCACGAATTGGTTGCGGCTCAAGAAGCCCCCTTAAAGATCAATGCGATTCTGTTAGGCCAATTTCGATTATTGCTACAAGTTAAGATCATGGCGCAGGCGGGTTACAGCCAGGGCAGTTTGGCCAGCACGTTAAAAGTCCACCCGTACCGCGTCAAGTTAGCGATGCAAACGGTGCGCCATTTTGATCAAGCAGCTTTACGCGCCGCTTACTTAGGATTACTGCAAACTGAAGAACAAATGAAAACGACGCAACGTGATCCCGAATTGCTGTTCGAATTATTCATGGTGCAGTTCGTGAACGAGCGGCGAACGGCAACACGAGCACGGTCGGGGGCTTATTAGGGTCAATAATGAATACGTCACCATCTAAATTACGGTTAATCTAAAAAACATCTGAACCAGGGCAAGGAGGCCCACGGTTCAGATGTTTTTTAGATCGTTCATTAATTTTTTATATAAAAAAACGCCATCGCAAGGCTCAGGCGTTAAATTAGCTTATTTTGCGTAACGTGCGGCCATCCGTGACTTGTCACGGGCAGCTTTGTTGCGCTTGATAAGACCTTTAGAAGCAGCCTTGTCAACAGCGCTAGCAGCTGCGACGTAAAGTTCGTCGACATTGTCGGCACCGGCAGTCTTAGCAGCTTCAAATTTCTTAACAGCAGTCCGCATCGCACTCATTTGGGCGGTGTTACGGGCGTTTGCTTTATTGTTTGTTTTCACGCGTTCAATAGCGGATTTGATAATTGGCATCAGATTCACCTCCATCATTTTTTCAACAAATGCTATTATACATAAGCCCCGGCTTGATTGCAACCGTTATGTGTAAAGTAATTTATCTTGATACACGTTTCAACCGCGAGTTAGGGCAGGTCAATCAGGATGAAAAAGGCTAGTAGCCGCGGATTGAATGCCGGACGGTCTCAGATGGTGTATTCGGCTACCATGCTGATTTATACGTTGTTGATCTGCAGGGTTACGACCAATTTGATCACATGACGTTGAACTTCGCTTGTCACTAGACTTGCATTTTAATGGGGAGTTTGCTAGACTATACCAAGTGTTAAGCAACCCTTTACTTAGTTTATCGCGCACCACCAACGATTTACTCAGTTTAGGGCAATTATTGGAAAGGTGGTTGAAACACATGGCAATTTCACGCGAAAAGAAGACGGAACTTATTAACAAGTATGCCCGTCACGAAGGCGATACTGGTTCAGTTGAAGTCCAAGTTGCAGTTTTAACAGAAGACATCAACGAATTAAACGAACATTTACGTGTTCACAAGAAGGATTTTCATTCACAACGTGGGTTGATGAAGAAAATCGGTCATCGTCGTAACTTGTTAGCTTACCTTCGTAAAGAAGACGTTAACCGTTACCGTGACTTAATCCAAAGTCTTGGTCTTCGTCGTTAATATTGAATTTAGAAGAGCTGCCTTCGGGTGGTTCTTTTTTTGTACCATTACAAAAACGATACATAAACTTTATCAAACTCAAACAACCGTTCGCTATACTGAAAACTATTAAAACGGATGATTGAGGAGATTTTATGCAAGCGACGACAACATTGACCCGCAATTTTAGGATTCTATGGTTTGGCAGTCTGATTACAGATTTAGGTAACGCGATGACCTTGCCCTTTATTGTGCTTTATATTCAAACGCTGGGACATTATTCCACGACGCAGTTAAATTTACTTGGTGCGGCCGCCTTCGCAGTCACGTATGCTTGTAAAGCACTTGTGGCACCGTTATGGGGTCGACTGGCTGATCAGAAGGGCCGTAAATTAATGTGTTTGCGCGCTTCTGGCATGATGACGTTGACGATTCTGGGCGTGGGTTTAGCCCCCAACGTGACGATTCTGCTTATCTTGCGTGCGGCGCAGGGTGCTTTTTCGGGATATATTAATAATGCCAACGCACTGATTTCATTAACAGCACCAGCGGAGCGTCGGGGACAGTGGCTGAGCAAGTTAGTGACGGGAAGTATTAGTGGCACACTAATGGGTCCGCTTCTCGGGAGTGTGCTTGCGAATACGGTTGGTTACCGCGGAGCCTTCATCGTTACGAGTGGCTTGATGGCGATGGTTTTTGTCATGACGTTGTGGGGCGTTCAGGAAGACGTGACACCCGTTAGTCGGCAGGCTTTGGCACCACTACGACCGATCTTGAAGCAAATTGGTGGGGTGTTTATCATGGCGCTCTTAACCTCACTCTTAGTTGTTCAGGCGACCACGAATGCGGTAACGCCCATTTTGAGTTTGTTTGTAATGCAGTTAGCGCCACAAGCGTCGTCGCACACGATTGTCCTGTTGACGGGGCTCGTCGCGGCTGCACCCGGGGTGGCGACGATTTTAATGGCCGGCCGAATTGGTCGATTGATTGACCGGCTCGGTGCGGGGCGATGTCTCCTCATATTTCTCGGGCTCGCTATCAGTGATCTAATTCTGACGAGTCTGGTACAGCAAGTTGGCCAATTGATTATCCTGCGCTTGATCTTAGGAATTGCGGATGCGGCGTTATTACCTGCCTTGCAAGTGATGACGGTCGAACGGGTGCCACAAGTTGCGTTTGGTCGGGTTTTTAGTCTCAATCAATCAGCACAGGCTTGTGGTAATGTGGTTGGTCCTGGGCTGGCCGTGCTAGTTGCTAATCAGTGGGGATATCAGCCGATTTTTCTCGTGACAGCCAGCTTGCAGGTCATTGCACTGGGGCTTTGGGGGCTATATTTTCATCAACAACCAGGGCGCTGAGCCCCAATCGAATGGTCTAACTATTGCTTTACTTTAAAATGTGGTAAACTGAAAAGAGTTACTTAATCGGAACAGGTACATTGGGTACTTGTAAATTTTAATAGAGGAGTTTTTAGATCATGAACTTTGCAAACGTTGACTTGATGACCGCAATGGTGACCCCCTTCGATGATCACCAACAACTAGACGAAAAGCGGTTGGCAAGCTTGATTGAACATTTATTGGCGCATGGGACGCAGGGTATCCTAGTAGGCGGTACCACTGGTGAAGCCCCAACGTTGACTGAAGATGAGAAGTTAACCTTACTTAAAAAAGCCGCTAAAATCGTGGACGGCCGGGTGCCAATCGTGGCCGGGACTGGTTCTAACAGTACTGCTGCGACGATTGCCTTCACCAAGAAGGTCAGCCAAATTGACGGTATCGATGCCGCATTAGTAGTGGTTCCTTACTATAATAAACCTGACCAAGCTGGAATGATTGCACACTTTACGGCCGTCGCTGAACAGGGTGGCTTGCCAGTGATTATTTACAATATTCCTGGCCGCGTGATTGTTAAGATGGAAGTTTCAACCGTTTTAACGTTGGCTCAAAACCCAAATATCATTGGGATCAAGCAGTGTGCATCAATGGAAGAATTTGGCGCAATCGTTGAAAACGCACCAGCTGATTTTCTAGTCTACACTGGTGAAGATTCTCAAAGCCTAGCAGCTAAGGAAATTGGTGGTGCCGGTGTGATTTCCGTGGCCAGTCATATTTACGGTGACGAAATGACCGCAATGTTTACTGCCATCGAACAGGGTGATATTGCGACAGCTGCGAAGTATCAACGTGACTTGACACCAAAGATGAGTGCGTTGTTTAGCGCACCATCGCCGTCACCAGTTAAGGCTGCACTGAACCATTTAGGCCAGCCAGTCGGTGATCCGCGGCTACCAATCTTACCATTAAGTGCTGAGCAAACAACTCAGTTATTTAAAACATTAAATATATAGAAGAATCAAGGTGAAATAATTGAGTTCAAAAATTCAAATTACCCCCTTTGGTGGGGTCCGTGAAAACGGCAAAAACATGTATGCTGTCGAAGTCGACGGTGATATCTATATCTTGGACTGTGGGCTGAAATACCCGGAAAATGAATTGCTCGGAATCGATATCGTTATTCCAGATTTCAGTTATTTGCGGGAGAATGCTGATCGAATCGTTGGTGTGTTCTTAACGCACGGCCATGCGGATGCAATCGGTGCTTTACCATACTTTTTAAATGAATTTAACGTGCCAGTTTTCGGTTCAGAACTAACCATTGAATTGGCTAAAATTCAGTTGCAGAAGGACCCACAAGCTAAGAAGTTTAACGATTTTCACGTTGTTAATGAGAAGACGGAAATTGACTTTGGTACGGTCACCGTCTCATTTTTCCGGACGACCCATTCAATTCCAGACTCCATGGGAATCGTACTACAAACGAGTGCCGGTGAAATTGTCTACACAGGTGACTTTAAGTTTGATCCAACGGCTGCCGGTGACTACCAAACCGACTTTGCGCGCTTAGCCGAAATCGGTTCAAAGGGTGTCTTGGCATTACTCAGTGATTCAGCCAACGCTGAAAACTACGAACAACCCGTGAGTGAGCGTGAGATTGCGGCCTACGTCTTGGAAACCTTCAAATATCATCCTGGTCGAATCATTGTGGCATCGGTCGCTTCAAATATCTTACGGATTCAACAAGTGCTTGATGCGGCAGCTAAGTCCGACCGTAAAGTAGCCTTAATGCCTGGTGATGTTGAAAGCATCGTCAAGACGGCCATTGACTTAGGCAAGCTGCACATGCCTGAAGATGTCGTTGTGCCGTTAAAGGCCATCGACAAGTTGAAGCCTGAACAGGTCGTTATCTTGCAGACTGGCCGCATGGGTGAACCCATCAAAGCTTTACAGCGGATGGCGAACAAGCAAGAGGGTAAGGTCAACATTGAAAAGGGTGACCTGGTCTTCATTACGACGACACCTTCCCATTCAATGGAAACAGTCGTTGCCAAAACTCGTGATATGATTTATCGCGCTGACGCAGACGTCAAAGCAATTGCGGATGAAATGAACTCATCGGGCCATGCTGCTAAGCGTGACTTGCAATTGATGATCAACATGATGAAGCCACAATACTTTATTCCAATTCAGGGTGAATATCGGCTGCTAGATGCGCACGCAAGTTTTGCGCGTGAAGTCGGAATTCCTGATGACCACGTCTTAATTGCTGCCAAGGGTGACCAATTACGTTATGATGGTGACACCATGCATTTAGCTGGCTCGATTGAAGTTGGAGACACCATGATTGATGGTATTGGCGTCGGTGACATTGGTAATATCGTGTTACGTGATCGGAAAATCTTATCCGAAGATGGTATCTTTGTGGCAGTGGTCACAATTGATCGTAAGAAGAAAAAGATTATTTCGACACCTAAGATTACCTCACGGGGCTTCGTCTACGTCAAGACTAGCAAAGATTTGATGCAGGAAAGCGCCGAATTGGTACGGACGACGGTCCAAGAAAATCTTGATAACAAGGAATTTGATTGGGGCCACTTGAAACAAGCGGTTCGCGAAAAGTTGAACCACTACTTGTGGGATCAGACAAAACGTCACCCGGTCATTTTACCAGTTATCATGGAAGTCAATCAGCACCACCGTCGAAGCAAAAAGTCAAAATCAAACAAGCCGGCTGAACGCCAACCGGAAGCTTAATCAGCGTAAAAAGTCGGAAGAAATTTCCGACTTTTTACTTTAGACTTTTATTTTGATTTATTTGCGGATTTTTTTAAGAGAGGAGCATGTTCAGATGACCCCAGCAGAGCGTCAAACAGCTGCTGAACAAGCAGTGGCCGAAAAAGACTGGAATCAAGCAGCTAATTTATGGGAACAAATTTATCAAGATGAACAATCGGCCGCCAATAATTTTCAGCTAGTGCGAGCGTTGGTTGCCGACCAGCAGTATGTCACCGCGCGCAATTACGCGAGTGAATTCGAAGGCCAATATCTGGCTTCCGATGAGGCGGCATCCGTGTATTTACGCGCGCTAATTGCTAATCATGAGTTTATCTCAGCGCGAATCGTGATTGTTGCACGCGGGAAGAGTGATTGGACCCAGGCGGCATTAACCACGCTCTCAGCCGCTGAAAATGACGCTGAGGCACATTTGCAGTCCACGTTGACAACCACGATGCGACATTTTTATCACTTGTCTGATCAGCCGGTTCAGGCACAGGTAGCCGATTTACAGGCGGCACGTCATCTGACCATGCAACGTTATTTGACCGCGGCCAAATTTTTACTGGTGGATCCGTTTTTGCATCCTTTGACACGTTCAGAGGTACTCTATACCTTACATGAACTGCAGGTGAACACACCGGTGCAGATGCAATGGTTACTGGATGATCGTCAACTGACACTTTGCCCGGCCGAGTTGACTGAAGTGGGCGCCGATGAAATCAGTTTAGCGACGAAACAGCTGCTTAAAATTCAGCTTGCTGACCAGGATGTCTTTTTATATGAAAATTTACGAGAACTTTTACAATTGCAGTTAATGTACTTATATCCGCGTCCAGAATTGGCAATTACTGATCCAGCGGACTGGGTGGCCGTCTTAATTGCACAGCAAACTGGTCAGGAGACGACCAACTTATCGGAAGAACAAGAAAAAATGATGAAAATTCAGCAGAAAATTCAGCAATTTAGTCTTGATTTACAACAATAATCATGCTTAATAAGAATTAACTAACAAAAATTCAATTTTTTGAATAATATCTGTTTACAAATCAGATTAGGCTATATATAATATTTAAGGATTCTCAGTGATGGGTGCGTAATTTGGCCTTTTCACTAGGATGTAGTATAATACTAACTAAAGAATTGTTGAGACTCTTTTGTCTTGGCATTATTCTTGCGAAAATCACAGGAGGTTTCATTAATGGCAAAAGAACATTATGAAAGAACAAAACCCCATGTAAACATTGGTACTATTGGCCACGTTGACCATGGGAAGACTACTTTGACCGCTGCAATCACTAAGGTATTAGCAGAAAAGGGCTTGGCTAAAGAACAAGACTTTGCTTCTATCGATGCTGCTCCGGAAGAACGTGAACGTGGTATTACTATCAACACCGCCCACGTTGAATACGAAACTGAAAAGCGTCACTACGCCCATATCGATGCCCCAGGACATGCTGACTACGTTAAGAACATGATCACTGGTGCCGCTCAAATGGACGGTGCGATCTTAGTTGTTGCCGCAACTGATGGTCCTATGCCACAAACGCGTGAACACATCCTCTTGGCTCGCCAAGTTGGTGTTGACTATATCGTTGTTTTCTTAAACAAGACTGATCTTGTTGACGATGACGAATTAGTTGACTTGGTTGAAATGGAAGTACGTGAATTACTTTCAGAATACGATTTCCCTGGTGACGATATTCCTGTTGTCCGTGGTTCAGCGCTTAAAGCACTTGAAGGCGACCCAGAACAAGAAAAGGTTATCATGCACTTAATGGATGTTGTTGATGAATACATCCCAACTCCAGTTCGTGATACTGAAAAGCCTTTCTTGATGCCTGTTGAAGACGTCTTCTCAATCACTGGTCGTGGGACTGTTGCTTCTGGTCGTATCGATCGTGGGACTGTTAAAGTCGGCGATGAAGTTGAAATCGTTGGTTTACACGAAGACGTTCTTAAGTCAACTGTTACGGGTCTTGAAATGTTCCGTAAGACGCTTGACTTAGGTGAAGCCGGTGACAACGTTGGTGCGTTATTACGTGGTGTTAACCGTGAACAAGTTGTTCGTGGCCAAGTTTTGGCTAAGCCAGGTTCGATCCAAACCCACAAGAAGTTCAAGGGTGAAGTTTATATCTTGAGCAAAGAAGAAGGTGGCCGTCATACGCCATTCTTCTCAAACTATCGTCCACAATTCTACTTCCACACCACTGATATCACTGGTGTTATTGAATTGCCAGACGGTGTTGAAATGGTTATGCCTGGTGACAACGTAACGTTCACTGTTGAATTGATTCAACCAGCTGCCATCGAAAAGGGTACCAAGTTCACGGTTCGTGAAGGTGGTCATACTGTCGGTGCCGGTGTTGTTTCAGAAATTGATGACTAATCTCTAACTGATTTTCATTGATTGATCTAAGCGACTTGGAAGTCTTCTTCCGAGTCGCTTTTTTTAAGGAAATCTATAATAACGGGCGTGCTTACGCGCTTTTTTAACCAATTCGGTTTACTTTACGGCAACGATAGGTTAAACTTAACAAGTATGCAATTGACTTGAATTGTAGAAATTATAATGTTTCGGAGGGAATACAATGGCTGCAAAGTGGGAAAAGAAAGAAGGCAACCAAGGCGAATTAACATTCGAAATTGGTGCTGACAAAATTAAAGAAGGTATTGACAAAGCCTTCCAACGGACTAAAAAGAACTTAAACGTTCCTGGTTTCCGTAAGGGTAAGGTTCCACGTCAAATCTTCAACCAAATGTACGGTGAAGAAGCACTTTATCAAGATGCTTTAAATATCGTGCTCCCAGAGGCATATGAAGAAGCAATCAAAGATACTGAAATTGAACCAGTTGACCAACCTCAAATCGATGTTGACAGCATGGAAAAGGGCAAGCCTTGGGTTCTGAAAGCCGTTGTTACGGTTAAGCCAGAAGTTAAGCTTGGTCAATACAAGGAACTTAGTGTAACGCGTCAAAACACGCGGGTTTACGCTAAGGACGTTGACGCTGAATTAGAATCACGTCGCGAAAAGCAAGCTGAATTAGTCTTGAAAGAAGACCAACCAGCTGCTAAGGGTGATACTGTCGTTATTGACTTCAAAGGTTTCGTTGATGGCGAACCATTTGAAGGTGGCGAGTCAGAAAACTACTCACTTGAATTAGGTTCTAACTCATTCATCCCTGGCTTCGAAGACCAATTAGTTGGTGTTAAGGCCGGCGACGAAACTGAAGTTAAGGTAACCTTCCCTAAGGATTACCAAGCTGAAGACTTGCAAGACAAAGAAGCAACCTTCAAAGTAACGGTTCACGAAGTTAAGACTAAGGAACTCCCTGAATTAGATGATGAATTTGCCAAGGATGTTGACGATGACGTTGACACACTTGAAGAATTAAAGGCTAAGATCAAGGATGAACTTAAGGAACAAAAAGAATCTGCTGCTCATGATGCCATTGAAGACGAAGCTTTGAACCAAGCTGTTGACAATGCTGAAATCGAAGCCATTCCTGATGCAATGAAGGAAGACGACATTCATCGTCAAATGGATCAATATTTAGCAAACATGCAACAACAAGGTATCGATCCTAAGACTTACTACAAGTTGACTGGTACGACTGAAGACGACTTGCACAAGCAATTTGCTGCTGACGCAGAACGTCGGGTTAAGACTAACTTGGTCTTAGAAGCCGTCGTTGAAGCTGAAAACATCAAACCATCTCAAGATGAAATTGCTGCCGAAGTTAAGGACTTAGCTAGTCAATACAACATGGAAGAAAGCGCAGTTCGTGGCGCATTAACTGATGACATGTTGTCACATGACATCGCCATTCGCCAAGCTGTTGACTTGATTGCTGATTCTGCAAAGCAAAATGCCAAAGCAGACGACAAAAAAGATGACAAGAAAGACGATAGCGACAAGGACTAATTTTCTTTGAACGCAATCAGTCAGAAGGCCTTGGAAGGTTTTGCTTCCAGGGTCTTTTTACATAGCGTGGTTAAATGCCAATGCGCCTAATTAAGTGATAGTAACTGGATCCCATGTGTGACGGTTAGGCAGTAGGGAAGGCAATCTTGAACAAATAATTTCGGGAATAGGTTCGTCCATGTTATAGTAGTGGACGTAGAAGACAGTGCCTAAGCTGGTTTTAGCTTGGCTTTTCTGTTATGATTAATCCATGTAAATACATCGATGAGGTGAGAATGAATGTTTGAAAATACCGAGACAAACGGCCCTGTGAACTGCTCGTTTTGTGGTAAATCACAAGATCAAGTTAAAAAGATCGTGGCTGGCCCCGGCGTTTATATCTGTAATGAATGTATCGATTTATGTAAAGAAATTATCGATGAAGAGTTTAGTGAAGAACAAACCCATGAATTAACAGATATTCCAACGCCAAAACAAATCGTTGACGAGTTGGACCAATATGTGATCGGTCAGAATGAAGCGAAGCGGACACTTTCCGTTGCGGTTTACAATCATTACAAGCGTGTGAAAGCCATGGCTGATAGTGATGATGAAGAGACCGAGGATGGTCCTGAATTACAAAAGAGTAATATTAGTTTGGTTGGTCCGACTGGTTCTGGGAAGACCTTCTTAGCCCAAAGTTTAGCCCGTATCTTGGATGTCCCATTTGCAATTGCAGATGCCACGACCTTGACGGAAGCCGGCTATGTTGGTGAAGACGTCGAAAACATTTTACTGAAGCTATTGCAAAATGCTGACTACGACGTTGAACGCGCGGAAAAAGGTATTATCTATATCGATGAAATCGATAAGATTGCCAAGAAGAGCGAAAATGTTTCCATCACTCGGGACGTTTCCGGTGAAGGGGTTCAACAAGCGTTGCTGAAGATTTTGGAAGGCACGATTGCCAATGTGCCGCCGCAGGGTGGTCGTAAGCATCCACAACAAGAATTTATTCAAATCGACACCACCAATATTCTCTTTATCGTCGGGGGCGCGTTTGATGGCATCGAAGATATCGTTAAGCGGCGTTTAGGCGATAAGACGATTGGCTTTGGTACTGACACTGATGGTAAGAATGCCGTCTTGGATGATTCTAAGAGCTTGATGCAACAAGTTGTCCCTGAAGACTTATTACAATTTGGGTTGATTCCTGAATTTATCGGCCGGTTGCCAATTTTAACGGCGCTTGAACGGTTGACGGAAGATGACTTAGTTCGTATCTTGACGGAACCGAAGAACGCACTAGTTAAGCAGTACCAACGCTTGATCGCGCTTGATGGTGCTGAACTGGACTTCAATGATGATGCGCTCCGAGCAATTGCACAAGAGGCCCTGGCTCGTAATACGGGTGCACGTGGCCTTCGTTCGATTATTGAAGATACGATGCGGGATATTATGTACGATATTCCTAGTCGTGAAGATGTTAAGAAAGTGATCATTACCCGCGAAACGGTTGCTGATCATGCAGAACCAGAATTAGTATTGGCAGACCAAAAAGCGTCCTAGACGTGTTTGAGAGCCACAACGCTAATAAGTAACGCTCAGGACCGCGGTGAGTCTTCATCGGCGGTCCTGAGTGCTGTTTTCGGCGATGTGAGCGTAGTAGTCTGCTGATGATCGTATTTATGGTAAAATGGGTGCAATAACGAGTTGCAGAAGGAGTTAATTCGATGGAAGTGCATAACGTTGAACTTGTCATGAGCGCGGTGGCGCCTAGTCAATATCCCACTACGGGTTTCCCCGAAATCGGCCTAGCTGGACGATCAAATGTTGGGAAGTCCTCTCTAATTAATGTATTGATCAATCGCAATAGCTATGCGCGGACGTCTAGTCAACCTGGTAAAACACAGACGTTGAATTTTTATAAGGTTGAGGATCAGCTCTATTTTGTCGATGTTCCTGGTTACGGCTATGCAAAGGTGTCTAAGAAGGAACGTGAAAAATGGGGCCAAATGATTGAGACCTATTTGACGACCCGTGATACGCTTCGTGGCGTGGTTATTTTGGTTGATGCTCGGCATGCGCCAACCAAGGATGACGTGGCCATGTATGAGTGGATGCGTTACTATGAGATGCCATTATTGGTGGTTGCCACCAAAAGCGATAAAATTCCACGTGGCAAGTGGAACAAGCAAGAGAGTTTAATTAAAAAAACGCTCAATTTTCAACCGGAAGATGATTTTATTGCCTTTTCAGCGAAGACTAAAGAAGGCAAGGACGCGGTCTGGCAATGGATTGAAGCACATACTGTAGGAGGCAACTAACTTGGAATTTAATGACTATCAAGCGTTGGCAAACCGGACGCTGTATGGGAATGAACAGGTTTTGACGAATTTATCATTGGGCTTGGCTTCTGAGACCGGCCAAGTGGTGGATCTCGTCAAAAAATATACGTTTCACGGTGAATCCTTGAGTAAGGACCAACTAACCAAGCAAATGGGCGACGTGTTATGGTACTTATCACAAGTTGCTGAATGGGCTGATATTCCATTTGAAGAAGTTGCTCAGCAAAACATTCAAAAATTAAACGACAAGTATCCTAGTGGTAAGCCGGTTAAATAAGTAAAATACAATCAAAATAGTGTCGTTAACCTAATATGTTAGGCTAACAGCAAGAATAGTCGTTGTCGATAATCTGCAAATGCAGGTTACCCGCAACGACTATTTTTGAATTTTGAGAGTCTATTAATTGCAATTGCCGTGGAAATGCGGTAAATTAATAATTGTAAAAAGAGTTGTGCACAACTTAATTGCTTTTTCAGGAAAGGATGCTTAACATGAAAATCAATATCAAAGACGATGCTCAAGCCTATTTAGCTGATAAGATCCCAGCAGGGAGTCAAGTTATTCTAACAACTGATGACGGTTCAAATAAATATTCCAGTCTAGGTGGCAGCTGTGCCATTGGTAATAAATTTCAATTAGTCATTCTTAAGGATGCTGATCCAGATTACACCACACCGCTCGAAAATAATGCGGGTTACGTGATGCACGTTGCGCCAGCCGATGAAGCCTATCTCGGTAATGGGTTGAATATTTCTCGCTGGCACAATGCGCTGGCATTGAAAGACGACAGTGGGATGTTAGACGGTGCCTTGGCCGTTGTTGATTGGCGCGACGTTTCACCAGAAACCGAAGCGGAACGGCGTGAAAAGATGCAAACAATCGGTACTAAAATTTGCTAAAGCGATAATGATGCAAACAAAAAAGCGATGGACAGGCGTCCATCGCTTTTTTGTCGTGCCATTATTTGTCGGCATCCTTTTTGTCAGTTGCCTTTGATTGTTTTCGTTTGGCATGTTCGTCGATTGTATCCTGAACGGCCTTCGTGGTGAGTTTATCCTTATCGTCAGGCCCAATGGCAAACTTGTCAAATAGTTTATCAAGGTTATCTTGACGTTGTACTTTTAAACCCATAAAATCATTCCTTTCGATTACCGCCTATCATAGCAAATTTCCGACCATTTGTCAGTTATTCGTCGTTTATGCATTTTAACGGGGCCAAAACGTGTATAAATGGCCTTTTTATGCATAAAATAAAGAAATTTTCAAAAATACTTGCATAAATAATCATATGCGGTTATACTTTATTCTTGTAAATTACAAAACGAGGAGAATACCTATGAAAAAAAGATTTGGGTTATTTTTAACCATTATTGTGGCCCTGATCATGACGGTGGTCCCAATCGGACAGACCCAACATGCTCAAGCGGCCGATAATTCATTAGAACAAATTCAAAAAAAGGGTGTCCTAGTGATGGGGACGTCACCAGACTATCCGCCATATGAATTTCAGGCGACAGTCAATGGCAAGAGCAAGATTGTCGGGATGGATGTTCAGATTGGGAAGCAAGTTGCCAAGGACTTGGGCGTCAAGCTGAAGATCAAATCGATGTCATTTGACTCGTTACTAGTCGCACTCCAGACTGGGAAAATCGATATGATTATTTCTGGGATGAACCCAACCCCTTCACGGCGGAAGAACGTTGACTTCACGCATGTCTACTATCAGGGTGGTTATGATATTGTCATCAACAAGACTGATAAGGGCAAGTACAAGAACAAAGATTCTTTCAAGAATGGGACACTGGGTGCCCAAACTGGGACGACGCAATACAACGCCGTTAAGAAGCAGACCACTGCCAAAGCTAAAGGGATGACCTCTCAATCTGATTTGATCTTAGCCCTCCAAAGCCATAAAGTTGACGGGGTTGCCATGGAAAAGCCATCTGCTGAAGCTTATGTGGCAAACAACAAGAATTTGGTTGCCATTCCAAGTGGTTTCAACATGAGTTCCAGTGCCACCAGTTCCGCAATCGCGTTTCGGAAAGGGTCGACTAGCTTAGTTAACAAGGTTAATAAGACGGTTGATCGGATCAAGAAGCAAAATTTAGTTAAGAAGCAATATTTACCAGCTGCCGGCAAGTATTTAAAGACTAACACTGTCAATACCTCGATGGGTCACTACTGGAAAGCCTTTGCGACTGGGATTGAATATACCTTAATCATCACGGTTTGCTCAGTCTTCTTCGGGTTTATCATCGGGATTTTACTCGCCTTAGCTCGGATGGCAAAGGGCAATCCGCTCAAGACGGCCATTCGGTGGTTAGCGACGGCCTACGTTGAATTTATTCGTGGGACGCCAATGATGGTCCAAGTGATGTTCGTTTACTTTGGTCTCGGACTATTCGTCAATCTGCCAGCCTTGACTTCTGGGATTATTGCGATTTCCTTGAACTCCGGTGCGTACGTCGCTGAATATATTCGTGGTGGAATCAACTCAGTGGATGTCGGTCAGACCGAAGCTGCACGGAGTCTTGGGATGTCTAACGGTGAAACGATGCGCTACGTCGTCTTGCCACAAGCGTTGAAGAATATTTGGCCATCGCTTGGTAACGAATTTATTACCTTGATCAAGGATAGTTCGATCGTCTCAATTATTGGGGTTACTGAATTGATCTATCAAAGCAACATTGTTCGTTCTGATACCTACCGGGGCGTTGCACCAATCGTGGTCATCATGGTGCTCTACTTTATCTTGACCTTTACCGCCTCACGGATTTTGAACTACTTCGAAAGGAGAATGCAACATGACTAAACCAGTAATTGAAGTTAAAGACCTTGCGAAGAGCTTCGGTGAAAACGACGTGTTGAAGGATATTACCGAAAAAGTTGAACCAGGCCAGGTGATCGTTGTGATTGGCCCTTCTGGTGGTGGGAAGAGTACCTTTTTACGGTGCTTAAACCTACTAGAAACGCCTACTAGCGGCCAAGTTGCCTTTGAAGGCCAAGACTTAACCACCCTGGATACCAAGAGCGTTAACGCTTTGCGGGAAAAAATGGGAATGGTGTTCCAAGGCTTTAACTTGTTCCCAAATATGACGGTGTTGGAAAACATCAAACTGGCACCCATGAAGGTCAAGCACGTGGATGATGCCGCTGCAACTAAAACGGCTCATGAATTGCTGCAACGAGTTGGACTGGATGACCACGCGGATGCCTTTCCAAGCAGTTTATCTGGGGGCCAAGCACAACGGGTCGCGATTGCGCGGGCGTTGGCAATGAACCCCGAGGTGATGCTGTTTGACGAACCAACGTCAGCGCTTGACCCCGAAATGGTCGGCGAAGTGCTGAATGTAATGCAAGAACTAGCCAAAGACGGCATGACGATGGTGGTCGTGACGCACGAAATGGGCTTTGCAAAGTCAGTGGCTGACCGGATCTGGTTCATGGCTGACGGCTATATTCAGGAAAATAATACGCCTGATGAATTTTTTGCCAATCCACAAACGGAACGGGCCCAAGATTTTCTCTCTAAAATTTTAATGTAAGTTAGTGGCGGCAACCGGGATGCTCTCGGTTGCCGCTTTTTTAGGGGTTGAAGTGCGGCGGGGGACGTGCTTGAGTAATTGACGTCAGGAATTGTGCGAACGGTGGCGACTGGCTGGTAGTTGTGCGGTATTGCAAGCTGCGTGGATGGTTCAAAATTTGGTTGATTGAAGATTATCTGTCAACGGTTGTTGGTAATCTGATTAATTTAAGTTTAGAACACGAACTGGCGTCAGATTGGTCTCATGCTTGGCAGTTGATCCGGTGAGATGGCTAGGTATCTGGTTACCATAATTAAAATCATATTTGCGGGCTGTTTGGTTGAGCCCCATGCTAGCAGGCGGTATACTAATAATGCTAATCTAAACGAAGGGAAGGTGTCACATGGCATCCGCGCATATTGAACATAAATTAGCCTTATTACCAGATTTACCTGGTTGCTATCTGATGAAAAACTTAAATAGCCAGATCATTTATGTGGGTAAGGCTAAAAATTTGAAGAATCGGGTGCGTTCCTACTTCAAGAGTAGCCATACCGGTAAGACGGCGCGGTTGGTCTCGGAAATCGCGGATTTTGAATTCATCGTGACTTCGACGGACAAGGAAGCCTTTCTGCTTGAAATTACACTGATTCAAAAACACCAGCCGTACTTTAATATTAAGTTAAAAAAGGGCACGGGCTACCCGTATATCAAAATCACAAACGAGCGCGATCCGCAGATTTTGATTGTCAGTGATGTCCGTAAAGATGGCGGTTATTATTTTGGGCCGTATCCCAACGTCTATGCGGCGCAAGAAACGGTCAACTTCATTCAAAAAGTGTATCCGCTCCGACGCTGTCATGGCTTTCAAAATCGGCCGTGCCTGTACTACCATATGGGTCAGTGTTTGGGAGCCTGCTTCAAGACGGTACCAACGTCGGAATATGACGCACAAATTAAGCGGATTAAGTCATTCTTGAATGGTCACGTTGAGACGGTCAAGAAGCAACTGACGAAACGGATGACGAAAGCTTCCGCAGAATTGGAATTTGAACGAGCGGCAGAATTGCGCGATCAGCTGAACTATATTGAAATGACGGTCGAGAAGCAGAAAATCATCTCGAACGATAATACACCGCGGGACTTGTTCAACTTTTACTTGGACAAAGGTTGGCTCTCGATTCAAGTCTTCTTTATTCGGCAAGCACGCCTGATGAAACGTGAGAAGCGGCTATTCCCTGTGGTGTCGACGGCACCCGAGGAAATGACCAGTTTTATTTTGCAATTTTATAATCGCAAGAATAATGTGCTGCCACGCGAAGTCCTAGTGCCGAGTGGGTTGGACAAACAAGTGTTGAGTGATATCTTAGGGATTCCCGTGCGCACGCCGCAACGAGGCCAGAAAAAAGATTTGTTAGATATGGCGCACAAAAACGCGCGCATCGTCTTAGAAGAGAAGTTCCGCTTGTTGGAATTGGATGAACTCAAGACCACCGGTGCGATGAAAGAAATCACAGACGCGCTAGGAATCCCAGCCGGTCATAAGATTGAAGCGTTTGACCACTCGCATATCCAGGGGGCTGATTTGGTCTCAGCGATGGTCGTCTTTACGGATGGTCAGCCTAATAAAAAGTTGTATCGAAAATACAAATTGCGGACGGTCGACCATGCTGATGAAGCGGCGTCAACTCGTGAAGTGATTCGGCGGCGTTATACTCGGCTGCTAAAAGAGCATGCAGCACTGCCTGATTTGATTTTAATGGATGGCGGTGAGATTCAGCTGGAAGCGGCTAAGGACGTCTTAGAAAACGAGTTAGGCCTGGATACGCCCGTCGCTGCGATGGTCAAGAACGAACATCATAAGACGGCGGACTTGTTAGCGTCAGCTGGGGATCAACATTTACATCTTGATCCGAAGAGCCAAGGCTTTTATTTGTTACAACGCATCCAAGATGAGGTGCACCGTTTTGCCATTACGTTCCATCGGCAGGTCCACACCAAGCATTCGTTGAGTTCACGGCTGGACGAAATTCCGGGAGTTGGGCCCAAGACACGCAATAAGCTATTGCGGAAGTTTGGCTCAATGAGCAAGATTGCGGCTGCCTCCGTTGAGGATATTCAAGCGTTAGGCATTGCCAAAAATGTCGCACAGACGGTCAAGTTTTCATTGGCCGGTGGCGGCGTGACACCGAAACATTATCAAAAAGGAGCCACTTAGGCTAAAAAAGATCACTGATCAGTTTTTGGACTGATTAGGTGGTCTTTTTTTGTGATTGTAAAGGACCTGTGCATGATGCATTAGTCCATAGCTTAATTAGTTGAAAAATGAATTGGTTAGGGACGTTGGCTGATATTTAATCGAAACGTTTGTAAGTGAATACTAGCAGGAGAAAAGTAAAATTATTATACATTTTATATTATTTTGAGTAGTAACTATCAATAAATATAACACTATTGACTAATATGTCAATTTAAAACTGGCGATTTTCGAATATTCGCTTGCATTTATATGAGTTTAATGAAAAAAGTTGAAAACTATTGCGTTGTTTGCAATTAGTTTTCTACAATGAATGACATTCCTAAAGTAAAAGTCAATTAAGAGATATTGGAGCGTGTTAAATGGAGCAAATAATAACGTTTGATTTTATGGTCAAACTTGTCCGGCACTATTGGAAAGTTTTGTTGAGTTTGACATTGCTGGGCGGCCTGATTGCGACTGTCGTAACGCTGTGGGTCGTAAAACCGCAGTATCAAGCGAATGTCCAAATTCTGGTCAATCGCAAACACAGCAGTGCGGGAACCGATTTAACGGGCCAACAAGCCGATGTGCAGATGATCACCACCTATAAAGAGTTGATCACTAATTCGGTCGTCTTAAAGCCGGCTCGTCAAGATTTAATGGATGAGCATGGACTGCGCCGGTCAGTCAATACACTTAAGCAAGCGGTGAGTGTCACGAGCACGGCTAATTCACAGGTGTTTTCAATCGTCGTCCGTGATCATAACGCGTCGGCCAGTGCGGTAATTGCCAATCAAATTGCCACGACGTTTAAATCGCAGGTCAAACAGATTATCAAGGTGAATAATGTGACGATCGTCGCGCCAGCTGAGACGCCTGATGCACCGGTTTCACCGAAGAAAATGATTAATATTCTGCTGGGATTAGTGATGGGACTGCTGCTGGGCCTGGTCTATGCCAGTGTTCGAATCCTGACGAATCGACGGGTACAGACCTTGGAATTTTTAACTGATGACTTACAACTTACGAGTTTAGGATTAGTCAATCATCAGCCGGTAGTGGCCACGAAGGCAGATAACTTAGCCGCCAAGCAGCGACCACAGACTGCGGCCAAACCTGCCATCAAACGCGTTTAGTTAGGGGGACTAAGATGGGATTAAAGCGATTAAAGCGAAAAACAACCGCTGAAACGTCGGGGGTGCAATTGACGACGATCACGGCACCGATGTCAGTGGTGACGGAACAGATTAAAACGATTCGGACCAATTTGAATTACGCGATGGTTGGAAAGCCATTGAAAACGTTGATGGTTACATCAGCCATTCAGGGGGAAGGCAAGTCTACGGTGGCCGGTAACTTGGCGATCGAATATGCCAAAAAAGGGTTACAGGTCTTATTGGTTGATGCGGATTTGCGGCGACCGACCGTCCATCAGACCTTTGGAGTGCCAAATCAACGCGGGCTAAGTTCATGGTTGAGTGGACAACTTGAGGATGTCAATGATGCCATTCATCCCGCACTAGCGCATTTGTTCGTGATGCCTAGTGGCCCCAAACCGCCTAATCCGGCTGAATTACTAGCGAGTGACAAGATGACTGAGTTTTTGACAGTCGCGACTCGTAAGTTAGACCTGGTGATCGTGGATGCACCACCGGTACTGCCTGTGACAGATGCTCGGATTTTAGCTGGGCAGGTCGACGGCACGATGCTAGTCGTTCGCCAAAACGGGGTGGAAAAGACGGCAGTCCGTCAAGCGGTCGGGGCATTGAAGAAAGCTCATACGCAGCTATTGGGGGCCGTGTTAAATGACGTCGACGTCAAAACTCACGGTTATGGGTATGGCTATTATGGCACTGAAGCAAACTGAGTATGTTGATGTACATTGTCACTTGTTACCAAGGCTGGATGACGGTCCGCATACCCTGGCGGAAGCCGTCACGATGGCTCGTCAGGCGGTGGCCGATGGCATTCGTTACGTGCTTGCTACGCCGCACCATTTGGATCGGCATTATCAGAATCCAGGTCCGGTGGTCACCGCCGCAGTTGCGGGATTACAAGCCGAGCTAGATCGGCAACAAGTGCCGCTAACGGTGTTTGCCGGTCAAGAGATTCATCTGAGTGATGATTTAGTGACCAGTCCGCAGCAGCTGTTGGGGATTGATGCGAGTCAGCGTTATGTGTTGTTGGAACTGCCACATGAGCACGTTCCCAATTATTTGTCCCAAGTCGTGTTCGAATTATTGCAACGAGGGACGGTTCCGGTAATCGCACATCCGGAACGCAATACGGAAATGATTGCGCACCCTGAGCGACTTTATGACTTAGTACAGCAGGGGTGTTTAGCACAAGCAACGGCGGGCAGTTTAGTGGGGGATTTAGGTTATCAGGTTAAATGTACAACGCTGGAATTAATTAAATGCGGGTTGGTGCAAGTGATTGCGTCGGATGCGCATCTGATGCCTCAGCGAAGCTTCAGATTGCGAGCGGGCTATCAAGCACTCGCACATTTGGATGAAAGTTATGTAGAACGGTTTGAAGCAAACGCACGGCACTTATTGAACGGGGAAAAAGTCATGGCGACTGCAATCGTGCAGCCGCGTCGACAACGAAAATTTTGGCTATTTTGAGAGGGGTAATTAATCATGAAAGCATTAGTAACGGGGGGCGCGGGCTTCATTGGGTCGCACTTGGTCGATCATTTGGTAGAAGCTGGCTTTGACGTAGTGGTCGTTGATGATTTATCGATGGGAGCCATCAGCAACATCAAGCATTGGGAGGACGTCACGATTTATGTCGCTGATGTTTGTAATGATGAATTTATGCAACAACTACTTGCAGACGAACGACCAGATTACATTTATTTCTTGGCCGCTATCGCAAGTGTTGCGGATTCAATTGAACGACCAGCAGAAACGCATGCCGTCAATCATACGGCCGTATTTAATTTATTAGAGTACATTCGCAAGATTCAATTGCCAATCAAACAATTTCTGTTTACCTCATCCGCGGCTGTCTATGGCAATTTGCCAGAGTTACCTAAGCGTGAGGACTCCCGGGTCGCACCAGTTTCACCTTATGCGATTGATAAATATGCGACGGAACGGTTTGTGCTGGCATACGGTGAGTTATACGACTTACCGACCGTCTGTGTCCGGTTCTTCAACGTGTATGGGCCACGCCAAAATCCGAGTTCACCATATTCAGGTGTCTTATCAATTTTAACGGATTGTTTGAAATATCAACGACCATTTACCTTATTTGGCGATGGTAGCCAGACCCGTGACTTCGTCTATATTCAAGACGTCATCCAGGCACTTTGGCTAATTACGGAAAAGCAGGTCCAACACGAGGTCATCAATATCGCCAACGGTTCTGAAACGAGTTTGAACGGCATTATTAAGATGTATCAGGAGATTGCGGGCCAGTCATTGGAAATCAAGCAAGCGGAACAACGCGGTGGAGAAGTCGCACATTCCGTGGCAAGCATTGGCAAGTTGGCGCGGCTGAACTATTCGACTGAGTGGCCGTTAAGAAAAGGATTGACTAAATATTGGGAAGGGGAACGGGCGGATGCATGAAGTCGAAGTGAATGAGGCAGCTGTAGATGACGAATTCCAATACAAATTTATGACCCAGATTGGTGATCCGATAACGGGCTGGCGACTAGGGTTAAAGCGTTGTTTTGATTTGAGTGTTGGCTTAGTGGGAACCGTGTTGAGTGCACCAATTATTTTATTGTTCGCGATTATTATCAAACTCACGTCGGATGGCCCGATCTTCTACAAGCAGGAACGCGTCGGCTGGATGGGCACGAGCTTTGAACTGATCAAGCTTCGATCGATGTATCTTGATGCGGAAGCAAAAACGGGTGCGGTCTGGGCCCAGAAAAACGATCCGCGGATCACACCGATTGGCCGTTTCATGCGCAAGACCCGCATTGATGAATTACCGCAGTTTTGGCATGTTTTAAAGGGTGACATGAGCTTAGTTGGCCCGCGCCCGGAACGACCGGTATTAACGGAAAAGTTTAGCCAGCAGCACCCTGATTTTCCTAAGCGATTGCGCATTATTCCAGGCATTACGGGCTATGCCCAAATCAATGGGGGCTATGATATTACGCCAGGAGAAAAGTGCCAGTTGGACAATTACTATATTGAGCACTTCTCAGTCTGGTTTGATATTCGGATGTTGCTGGGGACAGTCAAGGTGATTTTCACTGGGGATGGTGCACGATAGATGAAAATTGTTTATGTCATCACGCAGGCCACCTGGGGCGGTGCGCAAGCCCATTTATATAGCTTGATCCAACAACAGGTGCGACTGGGCAATACTGTCACCCTAGTTTGTGGCAAGACGGGTTGGCTAAGTACGAGAATCGGTGCCGATTTTCCATCGGTGGACGTTGTGCCAATTTCCAGCTTAGTACGTCAAATTGCGCCCATGCGCGATTTAAGTGCCATTCATGCCTTAAGAACGTTACTGCGAAGTAAGCGTCCGGATGTTGTCCATCTACATTCCTCAAAGGCCGGAATGATTGGGCGGTTAGCGACAGCCAGGTTGGGCTTTAACGGTCATATTCACAGTCCATGGATGGGGGTTCACGCCGGGAGTCGGGAAGAAGCGGCAACTGTTAATGAAAAGTATTGAGAAGCTATTGCGCCATTTAACGACCTATTACATCTGCGTCTCGCAGTTTGATTATGAGCTGGGGGTGCAAAACGGTGTGATTACTAAGAGACGTCCGGGGTGTGTGATTCATAATGGCGTTACGGCGCTGGATACACCGGTAAAACCTGAACGTCGAGAAAGGTTTGTGTTATCCATGGCGGCACGTTTTGATGCGCCCAAGCGACAAGATATCCTAATCCGGGCGTTGTCGGAGCTACCTGAAGAAGTCCCAATTATCTGTAACCTACTGGGCGACGGGCCACTGCTTCAAGAATGCAAAAATTTAGCAGTGCGTTTGAATGTGAGTTCGAAGGTGCAATTTCGGGGTGTCGTGGATAATGTTCAGCAATATTATCGTCAGTCCGATGTTGCCGTCTTAATCTCAGATTATGAGGCACTTCCCATCAGTTTAGTGGAAGCATTGGCACAGCGCCTACCAATAATTGCTTCTCACGTTGGTGGTATTGACGAATTAATCCATGAAAATGGCTTTTTAGTCGATAATGATCCCAAGCAAATCGCTGAAAAAATCATTTTACTCTACCAATCAAATCAAATGGCGCAGCTAAAACGTAATTCGTATCGAATTTACGAGCATCAATATACTGAACAGGCGATGCTAGAACAAACTCAAGCTTGCTATTTGCAATGCTTGGCTTAAATGAAGGGACCTTGTGATGACTAAAGTAGTTCATGTCTTATTTTCTTCCAAACTAGGTGGTGCTGAACAAGTTGCCATTAATATCAGTGAAAATTTAAAAACGGCTTATGACTTCACGTACTTTTCGCCAGCTGGATCGATTCAAGCGTGCCTGACGGATGCAGAAATTGACTATCGAACTTTTAATCCAAAGCGAATTTTTGAGTTTGTGCGGACCATGAAGGCGATTGACCCTGATATTATTCACGCTCATGATTTTAAAGCCAGCTTCCTGGTTAATCTGTTGTTTCACCACATCCCAATCGTGACCCACATCCACCAAGCACCACGGTGGCAAACGGGTCGCAACTGGAAGAGTATTGCTTTCAAGTACGTTGGGCGAAAAAGTGCGCAAGTGCTCTATGTTTCGGATTATGCGAAAGAATCCTATCGGTACCAGCATCAATTATCAAATGTCACCATTGTCCCAAATGGAATTGATATGGCTCGAATCGTCAAGATGGCAAGCCCAAAGCCTGCACAGACGTTTGATTTATTATTTGTTGGTCGTTTAGCAGAAGTGAAAGATCCGGAAAAATTCGTGGAAATTGCACAA
This sequence comes from Lactiplantibacillus sp. B652, assembly GCF_023806745.1. NCBI lineage: Bacteria > Bacillati > Bacillota > Bacilli > Lactobacillales > Lactobacillaceae > Lactiplantibacillus > Lactiplantibacillus sp. B652. Next base: position 125,815 of record NZ_JAMSKY010000003.1, read on the forward strand.
CAATTGCTAGTGACCAATCCTGAATTGACAATTGGCATTATCGGCGATGGCGTTCTTAAGGAACGAATTAGCCACTTAATCCAGGCGACGCCACAAATTAAGTTATTAGGTTTTCAGAGCAATCCGTATCAATACATGGCGGCTGCCAAGGTCGTGCTGTCGACTTCAAAATCAGATGGGTTTGGCCTGACGATGGTTGAGGCGTCGCTGCTAGGTGCGATTCCGATTGCACCTCCTGTAGGTGGCATCTCGCAGACTGCCGTGAAAGTGAATGGCTTTATCTATATGCAAGAAGACGCACTCATCGAATTCTTAACCCGTCTTTTTTCAGATGCGGAATTCTATTGCGAAAACAAATTAAGACTAGCGAACGCTGATCTACATTATTACGACAAATCCCGGTTTATCGACCAAATCCAGCGAGTTTATCAAGAGGTTCTGAGCGATGATCGAAGTCGGTAGTCAAGCGAAAAATAAGTGTTGGAAACCGCTATTATTTCTGGTCGGATTTTATTTAATTTATCAACCAAACTTTTGGGCTAACACTTATCTTCCAATGATTGTGACGCTTGGAATCATGATGAGTTGTGTACTGGTTCTATCGCCTAAAGAAATCGGACTGACGCTGAATCGACTGAAAATTTTTGTGATTGGTGTTTCATTATCAATGGTGTATTTTGCGTTTAGAGCGTTACTAGTTGACAATGATCCCCGCATTATCCAAAATACGGCAATTATCATCAACGTTATTGCTCTGGTGTTATGGTTGGAAGTTTTGCGAAAATATTTCCAGATGAGTGCCGAGCAAGTTCTGGGTTGGTTGCTGTGGCTAGTTGTGATTCAATGCTTCTTTGCGTTGATCATGCTAGTTAGTTCAGGATTGAGAGCAGCGATTTTAGCGAGAACGGCAGCGGGCATCATTGAAAATCAGTTTGTTTACGGTGAACGCTTATATGGGATTAGCAGTGATTATACTTTCTTTACTCCCATCTATCACAGTATCATCGGCTTGATGGCGATTTATTTGGGCATGAATGTTAATAAAAAATATTATTGGTTTCTACCATTTTGTGTGTTCATTATTGTGCTGAATGGCCGTACTGGTTTGGTGACGTTAGTGTTTGGTTTTGCCTTGATGTTAGCAAAGCGAATGGCAGCTAGCTTTCAAGGATTCGTACAAGGCAGTGTGTTAGTTGCCACGAGTATCGGATTTGTCATGTTAGGACTGTCTTTTTTACAAGCTATCCAGCCAGACACCTATACTTGGATCGTTAGCGGCTTCGAGGATACATTGGCACTTGTATTTGAGGGCAATAAGCAAGGAAATTATGAACAATTGACCGACTCGTTTTTGCTATTTCCGACCGGCCTGTGGTCCTGGCTATTTGGATACGGTGTGCGCGTTTATGGTGGAAATACCAGCAATATTTGGTTTGGCACTTCTGATATTGGTTATATCAACGACCTGTTTATGGGTGGCCTAGTTTACATGGGCATTCTTTATAGCACGATTATTGCCCACTTAATCACTTGTCATCAAAAAGCTGAGGTCAAAGTTCGTGGATCCATGCTGTTTCTAGCATTTTTTGTCGTCCTGATAATTGCGAACTATAAGGGTGAAGTCGCTCGGAGCGGTGTTGTTTTGACATCAATTATATTTATGTGTTACTTATTTTCAACCGAACCACAGAATGAGGAGAGAACATGGAAATCAGCGTAGTTATGAGCGTTTACAACGAGCGGCCTGAACAGGTCCAGCAAGCGATTAGTTCTATTTTGAGACAAACCTATTTACCAACTGAGTTCATCATTGTACTCGACGATCCCAATCAAAGTGATTTGAAAGCATTACTGCAGGATTACGATCGCCAGACGGATATCATTAAGCTAGTGTTGAACCGAGAAAATATCGGTTTAGCGGCGAGTCTCAATAAGGCAATCGAGTTAGCCAGTAATGAACTGATTGCTCGCATGGACGCAGATGACATTTCAGAAGCGAGGAGACTAGAGCTGGAGTTGGACGAGCTCAAACGACGGCACCTTGATTTGGTCTCCGGAAACATTGCTTACATGGATGAAAATGGCATCGTGACTGGCGGAAAGTCCATAATCCCGGAAGATGAACGACTGATTGCGAAATTGTTGCCGTATGGGTCGACCATTATTCACCCGACTGTGTTGATGCGCAAGTCAGCTATTGAACAGGTTGGTGGATATCGACTGTTACCAACTGCAGAAGACTACGATCTCTGGCTGCGGATGATTGCTAGTGGGTTGAAAATTGGGTCGATCAATGCGCAAGTTTTGAAGTATCGCTTGCGTGACAATAGCATGACGAGCAATGCTTGGAAGACCTATATTGTGTCGCGATATATTCAGAAATTATATGCGCAACGAAAACGTACCGGCCACGACACCTTTAAATCTGACGACTATGATTTATTCGCCAAAATAAATGATGAGCCGATGCGCCAAAAGTTCAATCGTGGCCAGTATCATTTTGAATTGGCAATGTACGCGTTGAGAAACAAGAAAATTGGCCATGCTTGTTATCGAATTATCAAAGCGATGTTTACGACTAAAAACAATTTTCAGTTTGTCATCAATTATCTCAGCTTCAGGGTCATTTGGTTTGCAAGTGAGCGCGTACGGTGAAACGTCGCTGCGAGTTACGCGGTGTTAGTTTTGTGAGCAGCAGATTGAAACTTGTTTGTTCGCACAATATTAGTTGGTTCGATTGGAATGCCAGATCACATTCGAATGATTGTGATTAGTCACGACGATTAGAAGGGGCGGCTGTCCGGACGAATTGCAGCATGCTCGCCGAAAATCCGGTCAAGGCGCCAGTGGCAGGTCAGTTAGCCGATCAGAGAAGGTCATAACGCAGCAGTCTAATGAGAGAGGAGAAGTTATGTTAGTCAGTATCAAAAATAAATATCGATCTTTTCCTGTTCAAATTAAGGCTTCAATTTGGTTTCTGATCTGTGCCTTCTTAGAGAAAGGGATTTCCATCATTGCAACCCCCATCTTCACACGGTTGCTGTCTGCTTCAGAATATGGTCAATTTAACGTGTTATCTTCCTGGCTAACGATTGTGACCATCATTGTGTCATTAAATCTGTGTTACGGTGCTTATACACAAGGTTTGGTAAAATTTGATCAAAATCGCAGTGAGTATTCATCAGCGTTGCAGGGGCTGACAATTTTGTTAGTCCTGGTATGGACGATTATCTATCTGATTTTTCATCAGTTCTGGAATGCCATTTTCTCGTTAACGACTACTCAGATGTTAGCAATGTTATTGATGGTCTGGACCTCATCGGTATTTAACTTTTGGGCTGGTGAGCAAAGAGTCGCTGTCAAATATAAGTCCTTAGTACTGGTCACACTGTTGGTTTCATTTGCAAAACCAATTGTGGGTGTGTTACTTGTTGTTCATGCCCAAGACAAAGTTACCGCACGTTTTGTCGGGCTCACGTTGGTTGAACTACTGGGCTATTCTGGTTTGTTTTTGATACAAATGGCGCGTGGTAAAATATTTTACTCAAAACGGTTTTGGCGCCATGCTTTACTGTTTAATCTACCCCTAGTGCCACATTATTTATCACAAATTGTGCTCAGTAGTGCCGATCGCATCATGATTGCCAACATGGTAGATTCTAAAAGTGCAGGTATATATAGCTTAGCTTATTCGATTTCACAGATTATGATATTGTTTAATGTTGCCTTGTCACAAACACTGAGTCCGTGGATCTACCAAAAAATTAAGGATAAGCGGATTGAAGAGATTGCAGGTGTCGCATACGGGGCACTCATACTAATTGCGACGGTAAACATCTGTTTAATTGCATTTGCACCGGAAGTTGTTGCCATCTTTGCACCGAGCACCTATTACAGCGCCACCTGGATCATTCCACCAGTGGCAATGAGCGTCTTTTTCATATTTGCATTTGATTTATTTGCAAAATTTGAATTTTATTACGAACGGACCACTTTAATTATGGTTGCTAGTATCTTCGGTGCGGTGTTGAACCTGGTGCTCAATTGGTTATTGATACCACTTTTTGGGTACTATGCGGCAGGCTATACAACGTTGGCTTGTTACATGTTGTATGCAGTCTTTCATTATATTTTCATGAATCGAATTTGTCGAAAAGAAATTGGTAGCGTCCCATACAGCGCTAAGCTCTTACTGTTAATTACTGTGATCTTTCTAACACTGGGATTCATCTTGTTAAGTGCGTATTGGAATTTTTGGCTGAGGTATTTCATGATTCTGATGATCTTTCTTGGTGTATTTTTCAAACGTGATTATTTATGGGCGTTTATTGAACGAATGATACGAATGAGAAGCTAGCAGAGGATGATTGGGCATGTCTGCGAGCTTTCCAGTCCGACAAAAAAGCGACCGCAACCTCAAAGTTGCTGTCGCTTTTCCCGTCCTATCGAACTTTACCAGACCAATCCACATTGCCATGCAGCGTCCGCGTTGCGAGCACGAACCCGCGGAGACTGGTGTCTTTGGGCATCTTCTGCCAGGCCTGAATTGCGGCACTATCCTGAACAGCGGTGCCGCGGAAGAGGGCGATGTTGGCTGCGGCCATGCCACGTGCCAGCTGATTGACTTTCGCGGTCGACAGATTGGTTTCATCACGATCCTCGTATAACTGACTGAGGGCGGCGTTGTACCCGGCTGCGTAGAGCACGTCATGGTCATACTTTTGATAGGCGCGCATGGCTTTGGCTCCATCATGCCGTTTAATATAAGCGCTGACGTTCAGCGGCGTGGCGTGGTAAGTGGCAGTACCAGTGTCCTGATTAATTTTCAATGTCCCATAGTAATGTGAGCCAAGTATCAAGGCACCACTGGCGATATCGGTCAGTGAATGGCCGTTGACGTTGGTCGATTTAATGTTTTGGGCATGAATATGACCGGTCAGCGAGAGTTTGATGCCATCAGAAGTGAAGGCTTTGCGTACATCTTCAGCATAACCAATCGTGTAGTCCTGATGAATCACGGTATGGTCCATCGTATTATGATGGAGGACTGGAATCAGCGTTGCCTGCGCATTTTTTGCTTGACGGCCCACTTTGGCGATCCACTGGAGGGTGCCATCCGTCAAACCGCCGCCAACGGTCGAGTTGCCTTGTTGATAATTACTTTTATAAATGGCAGAGTTGAGCATCAGAAACCAAGTTCGTTTGCTAGGCTTGACTAAATAGCTCAGCGAATTCGGGTCCTGTTCACTGGCTTGACCGTAGCCTGCTTGGTGATAAATCTTTTTAAACTGAGTCGGACTGGTTGCCTCAGCGGTGTATTGATGCTGGCCTTTGAAGCCACGGGCAATCGGATTATTTAAGTCGTGATTACCGGGAACCACGTAAACGCGGATGCCGTGGTTGGTCAATCGCCTGAGCTGTTTGGCCACGTATTTATGACTCGCTTGCTCGCCGTTATTGGTGATGTCACCACTAATGAGCACGACATCGGGCTTCGTTTTTAACGCTTGAGCAATCCACGCTTTAAATATCGTTGCACTGTACTTTAAATCCGCACCCGCGTCATTGCCCGCATACTGATTGAAAGCCTTACCATTATCATGCAGGCTAGGCGCAATCACGTGATCATCACTAATGACCATTGCCGTTAAAGTTTTGTGGGTGACGGCGGGGATGGTGGTAGCTTGCTGTGAGTGACAGCCCGTGAGCACCAGGCTGATACCGCTAATGGTCAGCAGGGCGAGTAATGGTTTCCATATTTTCATCTTAATCGTCTCGATTCTAGAAGTCCTATTAAATTTATTATACCCGTTTATTTGCAGGGTTAGCTGAGTAAGTTATGGAAACCAACAAAAAAAGACGATCATTACGATCGTCTTTTTGTAACTATGCATAATTAAGCTTTTTTAGCAGGCTTCCAAACCCCGAGAATCACACCGGCAATGACAGCACCAATAATGGTTGCGCCAATGTAACCCCAAATGTTTGTGGCGAGCAATGAAACCCACAGGCCACCATGAGGAGCAGGGACTGCAACGCCCCAGAGTTGCGTCAAACCACCAGCAATGGCGGCACCAACAACACTAGAACCAATGACGTGCAATGGGTCAGCAGTGGCGAATGGAATGGCACCTTCAGTAATGAAGGAAATCCCAAGTAACCAGTTTGAAATCCCAGCTTTACGTTCGTCATCCGTGAACTTCTTTGGCCAGAATGCCGTTGCAATCGCCGTTGCCAATGGTGGCACCATCCCACCGGCCATAACAGCGGCCATCAAGTTACCATCTTGGGTGGCAGTAAAGGCACCCGTTGCGAAGACATAAGCGGCCTTGTTGAAAGGACCACCCATATCGATCGACATCATTCCACCGAGCACTAAACCAAGTAGGACGGCGTTCCCAGTACCCATTGAGTTCAAGAAGTGGGTAATCCAGGCATTGATAACAGAGAAGATTGGGTTAACAACGAAGAACATCAGCGCAGCAATAATTAATAAGCCGAGAATTGGGAAAATCAACATTGGCTTCATACCGTCTAAGGATTGTGGCATGTTCTTAGTCCACTTCTTCATCCAAACGGTAATGTAACCGGCTAAGAAACCAGCGGCTAAACCACCTAAGAAACCAGCAGGACTTTTGGCATTAGCGGTGATCGAAGCGGTGTAAACACCACCGTAAGCACCGGTGTAGACCGTCGCCATGAAACCACCAACGAACCCAGGCATCAACGCAGGACGATCACCGATCGATTCGGCAATGTAACCAGCTAAGACGGGTACCATGAAAGCAAAGGCCATGTTACCAGCTTGGTTGAAGAAGGTGAAGGCCAGACTCTTGCTACCAGCAAACTGTTCGATGATGAAGGAGAGGGCCATTAAGATCCCACCACCAACAACGAATGGCAGCATGTGGGAAATCCCGTTCATTAAGTCTTTGTAAACTTCGCCCCAAACACTACCGTTTGCACTGCCAGCTTCGTCATCATCAGCATCGCCGCCATCAGCATCGTGATAAACGGGCGCTTTGCCACTCAAGGCTTCTTGAACTAGTTGGTCAGCTTTGTTGATTCCGTCCGTTACGGGGCGGTTTACTAAGTGTTTACCATCAAAACGGGCCATCTTAACTTTCTTATCAGCCGCAATCACGACCCCATCGGCCCGCGCGATTTCGTCGGCAGTCAATAAATGCTTGACCCCTTCAGAACCGTTCGTTTCGATTTTAATGTCGACGCCAGCTGCTTCACCGGCCTTGATCAATGCGGCTTCAGCCATGTAAGTGTGGGCGATACCGTTTGGACAAGCGGTAACCCCAACGAGATATGGCCGTTTCTGATCAGTAGGGGTGCTGGCTGCTGCAGCTTCTTTTTCAGCTTTCGCAGCGGCATCCTTCGCTTCTTTTTCTTCCTTGGCAGCTTGCGCATCACCGAATAATTGTTGTACTTCTTCGGGTGACTGTGCATTCTTAAGTTTGGCCACTAAGTCAGGGTCGATCAGCAAGCTTGAGAGGGCGGCCAGTGCAGCCAAGTGGGTGTTGTTGGCGCCTTCTGGAGCAGCAATCATAAAGAAGAGGTGAACGGGTTGACCATCCAACGCGTTGAAGTCAACACCGTCTTTACTTTTGGCAAAGAGCACGGTAGCCCGGTTAACGGCCTTATCTTTGGCGTGGGGCATTGCGATCCCATCACCGATCCCAGTCGTTGATTCGGCTTCCCGTTTGATGATGTCTTGTTTGTAGAGTGCTTCGTCATTGATGACGCCTTGTTCGGCATATTTATGAACTAATTCATCAATGGCTTCATCCTTGGTCGTGGCTTGCATGTCCATGATCATGACATCTTTTAGTAATAAATCGCGGATATCCATGTTAAGGTAACAGTCCTTTCATTAGTTAGCGAGTTGTTCGATGTGAATGAGTGGTAAAATTTCATCGATTTTGGCCCGGGTCGCAATGTCTTCTGAGAAAGCCGTTGCGGAACCACATGCGAGGCCGTAACGGAAACTTTCGACCGCATCGTGGGTTTTGGCAAACGTTCCGACGAAACCACCAATCATTGAATCACCAGCACCCACCGAGTTGATCACGTGGCCCTTAGGTGCGGGGCTAAAGTAGACCGCATCTTTTGTGATCAGGAGACCACCATCACCAGCCATTGAAATCAGCACGTGTTGCGCGCCTTCTGCCAGCATCCGTTGGCCAGCCGCAATAATATCAGCTTGGCTGTTAAACGTCGTGTGGTAATAATCAGCGAGTTCATGATTATTTGGTTTAACGACGAGTGGGTGACTTGGTAAGGTCTTCTTCAAGGCTTCACCAGTAGTGTCAATGACAAAGTTCGCACCAGCAGCTTCAACTTTTTGAATAATGTCATAGTAGAAGCTATCTGGTAAGCTCGGTGCCAAACTACCGGACATCACAACAACGTCATCTGGCGTTAAATGCGCTAATTCGGTATAGAAGGCATCGATTTCAGCGGCAGTAATGTCAGGACCAGCACCGTTTAATTCGGTTTCTTCTTCGGCGTGAATCTTGACATTGATTCTAGTGTCATCAGCAATCGGGGTAAAATGACAATCCAGACCCTTGGCCTTCAGCGCGTCACTGATAAAGGTTCCAGTAAAGCCACCGATAAAGCCGAGTGCTTTGTTAGGTTGGTCTAAGTCATTTAAAATCTGTGAAACATTGATTCCTTTACCACCAGGCAACTTGGCGGTGTGCGCTAAGCGATTAACGCTTCCGAGTGCCATGTGGGGCAGTTGAACCACGTAGTCAATCGATGGATTGACGGTAATGGTGTAAATCATGATTGAACCTCCTGAATCGTAGTTAATGGTTGGTACTGTTCGGCAACGCTCGGTGTCAGCTGGTCGGTGATGATCGTCGCACTGGACAAATCACCGACGCGCGCAAACGAGACGTGATCGAACTTAGTGTTGTCAGCTAAAATAAAGCTTTCTTCACTTTGCAAGATTGCGGTTTTTTTGACGACCGCTTCATCAGGGTCGGGCGTGGTGAGCCCGAACTTTGGGTGGACACCGTTGATTCCAAGGAAAACTTTGTTGAATCGGTATTCCTCCAACGATTTGACCGCTTCGGGACCAATCACGGCTTTGGTGGTGCCTTTCAAATTGCCACCAAGCAAGTAGGTCTGAATGCCCATGTCCGCTAAGGCGGAAGCGTGGACGACCCCGTTAGTCACAACACGCAGGTTATAACTTGGATTTAAATGGTGGATCATCGCCAGTGTTGATGTCCCGGCGTCCAAATAAATTACGTCATCAATCTGAATGTTGGCGACTGCTTGCTGCGCGATATGGTCCTTCGCGTTCACGTTGCGGGAGACCTTATCATTCATCGCGGGTTCCTCTTGGAGTGAGTTCATATACTTCGCACCCCCATGGACGCGGAGCAATTCGCCCTGTTCCTCTAATTGTTGCAGGTCTCGACGAGCGGTCGATTCCGAACAATTGGTTTCAGAACAGATGTCCTTGATTTTAATAATGCCCTTGAAGCGGATCGTATTTAAAATGTACTGTTGTCGTTCTTCTGTAAGCACTTTCAAATCCCTCCGCATAATAATATACCTGTTTAAGCATCAAAATGCAACAAAAACCTTCAAAAACTGTCAAAAAAATTCAAAAGCCGTCATCAAACCGTCATTTCGTCGTAAATTGGCGTCAACTGCCACCTTTAGGCGTGGAACTTTTGACGAAGCCGCCGAAGATTTGTATACTAGGTCAGGTATCTAATTTCGCACGATCAGATTTCGTAGATAATAATATAGAAGAAACGGGAGAAAAGAACATGTTTGTTGATCAAGTAAAAGTAGATGTAAAGGCCGGTAACGGTGGTAACGGCATGGTTGCTTTCCGCCGTGAAAAATTTGTGCCAAACGGGGGACCAGCTGGTGGTGACGGCGGCCGTGGTGGTAGCGTCATCTTGCAAGCTGACGAAGGGCTACGGACGTTGATGGATTTCCGTTATACGCGCAAGTTCAAGGCTGCCGCTGGTGGTAATGGGATGATTAAGCAAATGACGGGGCGTTCTGCCAAGGACACCATTATCAAAGTCCCACTCGGAACCACGGTGACGGATGCGGAGACCGGCGAGTTGATCGGTGATATCGTCGACAAAGACCAGCAATTAGTGGTCGCAAAAGGTGGCCGTGGTGGTCGGGGCAATATTCATTTTGCCAGTGCTAAGAACCCAGCGCCAGAAATCGCTGAAAATGGTGAACCAGGCGACGAATTAACCATTCGAATGGAATTGAAAGTACTGGCAGATGTTGGTCTCGTTGGGTTCCCATCAGTCGGAAAATCCACGTTACTTTCAGTCGTAACGAGTGCGAAGCCTAAGATTGCCGCTTACCACTTCACGACGTTGGTGCCTAACCTCGGCATGGTTCGTTTGGATGATGGACGTGACTTTGTCATGGCGGACTTGCCAGGACTGATCGAAGGCGCTGCTAACGGGGTCGGCTTAGGAATTCAGTTCCTGCGCCATATCGAACGGACTCGCGTTATTTTGCATTTGATTGATATGAGTGGGGTCGAGGAAAATGACCCGTTTGAAGATTATCACAAAATCAATCATGAGCTGACGAGTTATGATCCGGACTTACTCAAACGGCCACAAATCGTTGTCGCCACTAAGATGGATATGCCAGATGCCGCGGAGAACTTGGAAACCTTCAAGGCCAAGCTTGCGACTGACGACACGTTGCCAACAACACCCGCGATTTATCCGGTATCCGCGATCACACAACAGGGGTTGAAGGCGTTGCTTGCCAAAACGGCGGACTTATTAGACACGACGCCACAATTCCCAATCAAGGGTGTCGATGATCTTAAGCACCGCGATTACACGACAGAAACGGATGCTGACTTTACGGTTGATAATCCAGAACCAGGTCTGTTCGTGCTCTCAGGTGAAAAGCTCGAACGACTCTTCAAGATGACTAACTTAGATCACGAAGAAAGCTTGATGCGGTTTGCACGACAACTGCGTGGGATGGGCGTGGACGATGCGCTCCGAGCTGCTGGTGCTAAGAATGACGATACGATTCAAATTCTCGACTACTCATTCCAGTTTATGGATTAACATAGCAGAGATCAGGATTCGGTGGTATGCCTAATTACTGCAGTGCCATAATCTAGGCATACGCCAGCTGTGAGGGGTTGGAGAGAAATGCTTCTAGCCGGTTAATTCACATCAAAAAAGACACGATTATAGCATTCGGCTATAGTCGTGTCTTTTTGGTCTCAATTCGGTCATCCAAATAATAATCGTTGTTCACTCAAGCGGTAACCAAATAATCGTAACGGCTGTGGTTCCGTCTGAATATAAAGCTGGGCCTGACCATTGATTTGGCGAGTCCGCATATTGAACTGGTCCAACGTCAGCGGATGACCACTACTAGCCGCTACTAGGACTAATTGCTGGTGAACCAGACTGACGCTTTGAATTGGCTGGAGTTCATTTCGATTGACCTCCCAATAGAGGGGTAATGTTTGTTGTAAGTCGGCGGTCGACAGATTAAAATCGATCAGTCGCATGGTGATCACCTCACGTTTTGTGCATTCAATAGCAGTATACGATAGCACCGAGGGTTAATCAATCTCGACTGAGCGGTGTACTTAAATGCGAATGACGGAAACCGTGAAAACGGTCACATTTGGTCATGTTCGGCTGCAAACGGTCATGGTTGCCAGATTGGTATTGGTGAATTCGCCGATATCTGCTAACGCATTGCGCTTATTATAATTCAGCACTAAGTAGGATTAAAACGTGCCAATTCGTTGGTTTACTGTTCGTCAGCCAGTGCGCGTCCAATTCCGACTTCCGGGGCCGGCTGACAATTGCTGGAACGTAAGCCGACATCGATTTGAACTCACGCAGAAAATCACTGCGCAATTTCAAATACGAGTCTTCTTCTAAGCCGGAAGAAAGACACTTCCAGCTAAGAATAATTTGGCTACTGAGCATTGTCAGCCAGCCCCTCCAGTCGGGAAGCCGCTCGAATGGCTGATGAACGGCCGCCTATTTCGGTACGATTGACTACTGAATATTAGGAGACAGGTCCTTCAGACGAACTTCAAATCAACACCAATGATGACTTGTGACATCGAATTACTGAAAAAATAATCTAAATATTATGGACAGCTTTAATAGTAACTAGTCTTCAAGCTCGACGATCGCATTGAATTCATCTAGAAGTCAGGGCTTTGCTGTCTTAACCGACTGAAGAAAATTCTGATAAATTCAGTGAAGCACTGGTTCGAAGACTTAAAACATTGGAGGAAGTTTAGCTAGCATTGATACAAGCCTGACAGTTAGATGTCAAAATGACGGTTTACTGCGAACCAACGAATATTCCATCAAAAGTTGGGTCCGCCCATGTTCGCTTTTCGATTACTATCCCGGCTGGAAGGTATTCGGGGCAAGGCCCAGTCTGACTCGCGCACGTTTCATCCATATCGCAGTCACATGAAAGACCAGTATTTAAGCCGTGGGTTGTCGGCTTAAATCTGTGCCCACCACGTTCAGGCTATTGCCCAGAATGCCTGGAAGACGGCGTAGGGCGACGCCACGACGGCAAGTTTACGGTAACTCGCACTGTTTCCAGCGGTCTCAGCTGGCAGCTTTTGACCTAAGAATTGGCACGTTTCAGCCATAATTCATGACAGATCGACTGTTACAATGTATTTGCTTCTCCGAACACTAATCAAAAGGCAGCGGTTGCGGACGGATGACCCTAAATAACCACAATCATTTAAGGTGAAAGGTCGAAACCGAGTGCGATAATTTTGGTCTGTCATGTTAAAATAAACTGAACCCATTTTTAATGGCGGTTGGTGACGATTAACTTCAGTGACCAGCCGAGACTTTGCAGTGCTAACAATTGTTAATTGCCGTTAGATTCGGTAAAATAGTTAGCAGACTGTATAGATAGGACGAACAAAAATATGCAATTAGAATTTTTAGGTACCGGTGCCGGCTCACCGGGGAAATTCCGCAATGTGACCAGTACGGCGCTCCGGCTGTTGGATGAGCGCAATGAAGTCTGGTTATTCGATGTTGGTGAAGGCACTCAACATCAAATTTTACGGACGACGCTAAAACCCCGTAAAATTGCCAAAATCTTTATTACCCATTTACACGGTGACCACATCTTTGGATTGCCGGGACTATTGAGCTCGCGGTCGTTTCAAGGTGGCGATGAACCGCTGACGGTTTACGGCCCAGTCGGTGTCCGGGACTTTGTTCAAACGGCGCTCCGGGTCTCCGGAACCCATTTGTCATACCCACTTAAGTTTCACGAAATCACGAAGGCCGGGACCGTGTTTGAAGACGCGACGTTTAAGGTCAGCTGCGAACCGCTAGACCACCGAATTGCTTGTTTTGGTTATCGGGTGGAAGAAGCCGACCATCCGGGTGAACTGCAAGCGGACCGCTTAAAAGCACTCAATATTCCGAGTGGCCCCGTTTATGGTCAATTGAAAGCCGGTCAAACGGTAACTTTGCCTGATGGACGGACGATCAACGGGCAAGACTATATTGCGGCGCCACAAAAAGGGCGCATTGTCACCATTTTGGGCGATACGCGGCGAACACCACATGCCCTGAGTTTGGCACAAGATGCGGATGCATTAGTGCATGAAAGTACGTTTGGCAAGGACGAGGGCAAGTTAGCCCACAATTACTACCATTCGACCAGCACGCAAGCTGCCCAAGTTGCCAAACAAGCAGGCGTCAAACAATTGTTATTGACGCATATTTCAGCGCGGTATACTGGCAAATTGAGCAAAGAATTACAAAATCAAGCCCAGAAAGTTTTTAAGGCGTCGAAAGTAGTCCGTGACTTTGACGTGATCGAAATTCCACTTCCTAAGAAAGGTTAGGTGCGGATATGGCAGATTTAGCAGGTAAAACGGTGTTAGTAACGGGTGCTTCCAGCGGTCTCGGTGAACAATTAGCGTTGGCGGTTGCCGCTCAGGGCGCGAATGTCGTGCTCGCCGCGCGTCGTCGTGAACGGTTGACGCAAGTGGCTGACCAGTGTCGAATCTTGTCACAGCAACAAGCAATTGCGATCACCTGTGATGTCAGTCGCGTGACAGCCGTCGACCAAGTTTTTGCGACTATCGATGATTTGTTTGGTCGTCTTGATGTGGTCATTAATGCGGCTGGCTTTGGGGACATGACCAATGTGGTCGATATGGAAGCGGCCACCATGGAACGGATGTTGCGGGTCAATACCTTGGGGACGATGTACGTGAGCCAACTCGCTGCGAAGCGGATGGTTCAGCAACACGCCGGAGAAATCGTGAACGTGGCTTCGATGGCCGGTAAGATTGCGACGCCCAAGTCAGCGGTATACGCTGCTAGTAAGGCCGCAATTATCGCGTATGACAATGCTTTGCGATTGGAATTGAAAGCGGACCACGTGAACGTGTTGACGGTCAATCCGGGTCCCATCAAAACCGACTTTTTCAAAATTGCCGATCCAGATGGGGATTATATCGAACGTATGGACCGTTTAGCGCTTAATCCGGTCAAGTTTGCGGCATTGATCGTCAGTCGCATTGGCCGCGGACAGCGCGAGCTCAATCGGCCGTGGCTCATGTCGGTCGCTAATTTAGGTTATCAGGTCGCGCCGAAGCTGGGGGACTGGCTGACTGGCACGGTATTTAATTTTAAATAGGGGATGAGTGGAATGAAAAATCAATGGCGGTTAGTGAGTGCACTGGTGATCGCGTTAGTCGTGATTATCTTTGCCATTTTAAATGTGGAACCAGTTCGGATCAATTTTGGGGTGACAGCCGTTCACTGGCCATTAATTCTGGTCATTGTGATTACGCTGATTTTGGGCGTTGTTACGGCAGTTTTGATGGCGACGGTCAATGAATCAAAGGAACGGTCGGCACATGCCGAAGAACTTGCAGCAGCTCAAGCAAAGATTGAAAAGTTGACGGCAGAAAATAAACAATTGACGTTACGGCTCAATAATAAAGGAAAACAAAAACGGTCGGTGCCAGAACAACCAACCACGACAACCGACAAGTAAGCTTTTGAAAGGAAGGATGCCATGTTAGCGGCAAAGAAAAAATGGGTATCACGCGAGACGACGGCCGTTTCTGAAACGGCCGTCAATGCGTTATCGCAGGCTGCGGAGGTGTCACCATTAGTTGCACGTTTGTTGATCACGCGCGGCATTGACACACCCGAAGCGGCGGAACCATTTTTACATGCAGATCAGCAGCCCTTCTTGGACCCGACGACGATGCATGATATGGAAAAGGCGGTCGAACGGATTCAAGCAGCGGTGATTGCCGGTGATCAAATTACGATCTATGGTGATTACGATGCCGATGGGTTGACCAGCACGGCCATCATGTATGAAACGTTGGACCAAATTGGCGCCAATGTGAACTACTACATTCCGGACCGCTTTAAAGACGGTTACGGGCCGAACCAGGCGGCGTTTGACCGTTTGATTGCAAAGGGCACCCAACTGTTTGTGACGGTTGATAACGGCGTCGCTGGCAACGCGGTCATTGATCAGGTTCAAGCGCAAGGCGTGGACGTCGTCGTGACTGATCATCATGAACTGCCCGCTGAATTGCCGCATGCCTATGCAATCGTGCATCCTCGTCATCCAGAAGGTCATTATTCGTTTAGCGGACTTTCCGGTGCCGGTGTTGCTTTTAAAGTCGCCACGGCCTTGATTGAAGAGGTGCCCGAAGAACTCTTGGACCTCGCTGCGATTGGAACCGTCGCTGATTTGGTTAGCCTGACTGGCGAAAATCGGACCATCGTGACGCTGGGCCTTAAGGTGCTCCAACAGACGACGCGCCCCGGGTTGGCCGCTTTGATTCAAGAAGCCGGTTTACAACCTGACAAGTTAACTGAAACGAGTATTGGCTTTGGCATCGCACCACGGTTGAATGCGCTCGGACGGTTGCAATCTGCACAGAGCGGCGTCGAATTATTGACCACGCTAGATGAAGAGCGGGCGACCGCATTGGCTAAGCAGGTCAATCAATTGAATGAGAAACGGCAAGGGTTGGTCAAAACGATCAGTGCCAGCGCCATTGAACAAGCACAATCAGCTGAGAATCAGGGCCGGCAGACACTGGTGATTACCGGTAAAGGCTGGCATGAGGGTGTGTTAGGAATCGTTGCTAGTCACGTCGTTGAAACGACTGGCAAACCAACTCTCGTTTTGAATGAAGACGCGGATGGCCGCTTGAAAGGTAGTGGTCGTAGTGTAGAAGCCTATAATTTGTTTGCGGCGATCGACCCAGTTCGTGATGCGTTGGTCGCCTTTGGTGGTCATCACATGGCGGTCGGGCTGACGGTCATGGCAGATCAGTTGGAAACGCTGAAGACTGCCATGGAAGACGCGGCCGTCCAGCAACAATTAGCGGATAATGCGCAGGTCAAGTTAGCAATTGACGGAACCTTGTCAGTGGCGGATGCGACGCTAGACACGTTGGCAGACATTCAATCCTTGGCCCCGTTTGGCACTGATAATCCGGCTCCCTTGTTCAAACTAGTGCCGACCACGATTCCACAAGCGCGAGCGATTGGGAGTGACCAGCAGCACTTGAAGCTGCAACTGGGTGATGGTGATACGACCGTGGATGCGATTGGCTTTTCGATGGGTGACGCTTTACCAGCGATTCAGGCGAGTCCCACGGATGTCACGTTAGTCGGTGCACTCAGCGAAAATACGTGGAATGGGCAGACCAAGCCGCAGATTATGATTAAAGACGTTGCTGTGACGGGAACGCAAGTCATTGATGCGCGTACCCAACATTTATCGGCGCATTTATTCCAGGCACCGGGAACCTACTTATTCTTCCATCGGCGTATTATGAAACAGGTCGAACAATACATGGGGGCGCAAGCCAAGGCCGTCTGGGTCGGGGAAGAAGATGTTGACCTCGCTACGGTAACGGCCGGGCAAGCGGTCTTCATCGTTGATTGCCCCGATACATTGCCTGATATGACGCAGGTCTTGTCATCAATCGCCCTTGATCAAGTGACGCTGTACTTGTATCGGCGTGACTCGGTCTACATGAGCGGGATGCCGAATCGTGAGCAGTTTGCGAAGTTGTTCCAGTTCACCGCGGCACACCATGATGTCGACATTCATCATCAATTGACGCAGGTCGCTAAACATTTACACCTTGAGCGAAATTTGCTTAT
The DNA here is from genome assembly GCF_023806745.1 of Lactiplantibacillus sp. B652. Taxonomy (NCBI): domain Bacteria; kingdom Bacillati; phylum Bacillota; class Bacilli; order Lactobacillales; family Lactobacillaceae; genus Lactiplantibacillus; species Lactiplantibacillus sp. B652. The sequence continues at coordinate 143,022 of NZ_JAMSKY010000003.1, forward strand.
TTTTATGATACAGGTGTTTTTTGAGGTCGGATTTGTTAAAATAAATGATGGTGTCATGAATGGCGTTTCGAATCCGTCCAGAGCGGATTTACATCACGCCCCTAGTTATCAGCTACGCGAGCAGCAAATCGTTGCTGAAGAAACGCTTTTATATAGTAAATCCGCAGCGCTCCAAGTATGGGTGAAGAACCAGGCTGCGGTTAAGAATTGAAGGAGCTGTTAAGAACAAATGGCATTAGATTTAACAAAGTATGTGGCTAGTATTCCGGATTATCCAGAACCTGGCATTATCTTTCGGGATATTTCACCATTGATGGCTGACGGCGCTGCTTACCGAGAAGCGACTGACCAAATCGTTCAGTTTGCACGTGACAAGCACGTTGATATGATCGTCGGTCCCGAAGCACGGGGCTTTATTGTTGGCTGTCCAGTCGCTTATGAGCTAGGGGTCGGATTTGCGCCAGCCCGTAAGAAGGGTAAGTTGCCACGCGCAACGGTCAAGGCAACCTACGATTTGGAATATGGGCAATCCGCATTGTACCTGCATAAAGATGCAATCAAGCCTGGTCAAAACGTGCTGGTCACGGATGACTTGTTGGCTACGGGTGGTACGATTTCTGCCACGATTCAAATGGTTGAAGAATTAGGTGGCAATGTGGTCGGAACGGCCTTTTTGGTTGAACTGAAAGACTTGCATGGCCGCGATAAAATTAAAGATTATGACATGTTGAGCTTGATGCAATTTTAAAGCCAAGATGTAAAAAGCTCCGGATGACGATATATTAGTCATCCGGGGCTTTTTGTTTGCACTTAGTTGAATTATTGATATTTCGTGAACTTTACCAACTGATCAAAACAACGTAATCGTACAGTGCACACGCTATTCCCACTTTTCAATTAATATTTTCGCCTGATGCTTGTCCTTGGAGTTGGGATCCGGGTCATTCTTTTCAGCATTACCAAGCAATTTAATAATATCTAACCGTAATTGGTGTTCACCAGCAGCGGACAAGTTTAAGGTCGCGTTGCTGAAGAAAACGGATGCTTCGTCAGGTTGCTTATCAGCCATCTCTTCTCTGAAAGTTTCACTAAAGTCATGGTTGAGTAGCATAATCCATTGTAAAACCTCCTGGATGTGAGTATGCGTCCAAGTGCCAGAAATGTTAGTCATATCTGTGTCGAGCGCATCCAGATCCGTTTGAAACCGCGGCGTTTCATTGGAAAGGTGGGCGCTAGAATAATAGTTTTCGGTCAGATTTTTGACTTGAACCTGATTAACGATGGTTAATAAGTCGGCATCCTGCATCTTGTTGATGGTGTAGTACAACTGGTTATTAGGAATTTTAGTTTGGGCTGAAATTTGCTTGGTTGTTAAGCCATCCTCTGATTTCGTGGCCTTCAAAATCGCGGAAACTTTTGGATCTGCCATCAACTTTGCAAACTGTGCCAGTGTGTTTTTGGGCATGTTTTTCACCTCAATCCTAGCTTAACCATTTGACAAATAGAAATCAAACGATTAAAGTTTATTTATCATTTAAAATAATTTAAACGATAAATAATATTAGATTGGGGAGTGGCATTATGAAAAATCTAGCTCGTAACCGCGCGTTCGTCACACTTACAGCAGCCGATTTGTTTGAAACTATTGGGACTGGTTTATTCAACATTATTTTATTAACGTACGCGCGCACCTTTGCGCAAGCCAGTTTGATGGTTTCAATCGTTTCGGTGGCTACCGTCCTGCCCGGAATCTTTAGTATCATGACCGGCCGCTTGGCAGATTCGCAGCCCAATAAACGAGGCTGGCTAGCGGGATTGAAATTTGTTCAGGCAGGCCTATATCTCGTATTGGCGCAACTCATTACCGGTAAACAGGTTGGGCTCCTACTGATTATTATTGTGATTAATTTGTGTTCAGACGTGTTTGGCATGTTTAGTGGCAGCTTACGAATGCCGTTACTACAAGCCAAAGTCGCATCTGAGCAACAAGAGGAAGCCATCGGAATCAACCAAGGTATCGGCGTCCTAATGCAGACGATGGGGCAGGCACTGGGGGTCAGCATCTTGGCTGCGACGGGGAATTATCAGGTCGCTGGATATTTGAACGCGCTCACGTTCTTGATTGCGGGCATCGTGCTACTGTCCGGCTATGGGACGCTAAAACTGCCGACAATTGCGGAAGCCGCAACCCCGTCATTTCGCCAACTGCTCCAACAAGTACGACGGGTAATGGAATCGGGGACACACATGAACGTGTTGGCGTTATTGGGGAGCCTCTCGTTATTGAATGCGGTCGGCGCAAGTGTAGACGCCTTGTTGAATTTGTACTTGATCCACCGCGCGGACTATTTACCACTTTCGTTTGGAGTGGCGGTCTTAGTGATGAATACCGCAACTGTGATAGGCAATATTGTTGGGAATTTGTTACATACAGGTTGGTTTCAGAAATGGTCGTTTCGCAGTGTCATGTTAACAACTATGATCATGTTTGCGGGCTTGTTTATCAATTTGCTCAGTTGGCAGAATTATTGGTTGGTAGTGGCAATTATGGCGATTGGTGGATTTTGCATGGGACAAGCAAATCCTAAATTGATGGCAAGTTTGCTAAAAGTTGCTGATGGAAGTATCGTGGGTAGTTTGAGCGGCATTATTAATTCTTTGGTCACCATTTCGATGCCAATTGGTAGCGTTGGCCTAGTACTGCTGGATAATGTTGTCAGCCCAGCAGCGGCGTATGTCACTGGCATAGGCATGCTGCTAGTTAGCGGTGGGTGCTTGTTTATCCGACGTTGATAATGGAAAAGTGCCGTAATTGTATGACGCAAATAATTGATATGAGAAGAAAACGGTTTGCAAGAATAAACCTGCAAGCCGTTTCTGTCGTTTTAAATGAGATTATGCATTTGTGTCGGTTGAGTCCGTATTAATAAAACGGACCGCAGTACCATACGCGGCGACCGATTGCATGTCCTGACTAATGGAGCCAGTATCAAAGCGCATCATCACCACGGCGTCAGCGCCCATCGCACTGGCATTATCGCGCAACCGATTTACTGCCACGTCGCGTGATTCTTCGAGCATCTTGGTGTAATCCTTGATTTCGCCACCAACGAGTCCTTTTAAGCCCGCCCCGATGTTACGCACCAAGTTTTTAGATTGAGTGGTTAAGCCAAATACTTCCCCCAAAACTTCGTAGGGGTGCCCCGGAATGTTTTCCGTTGTCGTCACTAATAGTTGTGTCATTGACGGAACCTCCTTTTAGAATTGTTTTCATCATAGCATAGCGCGGTTGCCAAAAGCGAGTGTTTTGGATGGGCGAGCGGTTAGATGTACTCGAAACCAAGCAAGGGATTTTCGGTCTAAAGCTTGTAAGTCGATTGATTAAGACGGTTCAGTCGCGGGTTCCGCACGTCACCGGCATGACTTTTCAGCATCGAGAGAAACTATCGCTACTTAACAAACACAACAGTGTATTTTTCGCCTGCAATATACAGCAACATAGCGTTAATTCACTTGTGTTGTCATGAGGCCTGCCTATAATTAGCGTTATTCAAACGAGCTTTAGTTTGAATCATCACTGATACGGAGACGAGGGGGAGTGCATCATGAAGTTACGTCGACCAGTTCGGTTCTATCGCTCATTTTGGTTTTGGCTAAGTGCAGTTTTTCTGTGGGTGTCGGTGGCGGGATTTCCTAAGACGCTAGTCACAGTTGGGGATGTGTTATGCTACGGTATTTTGTTCGTGTTATCCTGTGCCGGCTTAGTGTTGTCGTTCTTTGTGTTTGGGAAGGCGGCGCTGGAGCAGAAGGATTGATTAACGGGAGTGGGCTATTAGTGAGTTGGGGGAATGTTTACAGTACTTGGAATTAAGATGTTGAAGGTTTTCATAGTTGCCCTAAAATGCATCATTGGGATATACAAAAATAAATCCTCGCACTAATTCGACCTAACAAGTGCGAGGATTTTTGAATTTTTGAGGTGCGTATGAGCATTTATCCATGAGCTTTTGAAAATTTATAACTTCCCCAACAGGTGGCTATCGGCATCTTGACGTAATTGTTTGCCACTGTTATCATCGTCCGCTGAATCCTCTTGCTGGTCACAGGACATGCGACATTTATAGATCAACAGCGGACGTTATTTGAAAAATCTTATTAGTGCTTGTGCGGTTGTGACGATTTCGTATGCTAGAAGAAGCAGCATTACTACGACAACCGATTTTTGCCAGATATTACATTTACTCCAATTTTTCATGATTGTCCCCCCATTTGTACTGGCTTTTGCCTAATTCCAGGTGCTTTCCAGAAACGTGTCACCTTCGTTAAATTATACCGATATGTTGCGAGGCGTGCCATTAAAAGATGAGTTCAATTTTGGTGTCTTTCAGTGATAAAGCAGGAAGAAGGAATTAATTTTGGATTCAATATATGGGGAGAATATGAAAGGCCGACTTCCAAAAATTATATTTGTAGATGACAATATGTTTGAAGTGAGAGAACCAAACTTCGATTTTATGATAGCAGAAAGGTAATGCTGGGGAATCCATGAAATTTATGCTGAGCTCAGTGCATCGCGCAAAATGTCCTTCTCTTGTTGCGACAGGTCTCAGCATTTTTAATATGTGAGTCCAACAATTGTGCAAGGGCCATCTGAGGAGTTTGGTACAATCAGCAGCAACGTGGACGATTAATTGGCATGAAAGCTAATTACCATTACAATCAAACAAAGTTTAATGAGTAAAACTGCGCTATACTAAGAAATACAAACTTATTGTCGCGTTGGATAAGTGAGCTTGTAAGATTTATCGAATCATTGATGAATGAGTATTGAGCATGTCTGCAACGGATGTAGCCGTAAAACACCCCCTCAATACTCAAAAGTGATCCAGGACACGGTAAGCATTATCAACAAAACATTATTGTTTATGATAAGGATATTCGATCAACCCACCAACATGTTAGTGGCGTGGACTGATAATCATGGCTCAACGCGGATGACCACTATATTTGTTGAGGAGGCTAAGCATGGAGATTAAAGAATTTGATGATGTTGTATTAAAGGATGGTCGTACGGCTGGAATTGTTGAAGTTCTCGATAGTACACATTTTTTAGCCGATGTTGGAGATGGACCAAGTAATTGGGAAAATATTGCGATTGAATTGAAAGATATTGCATGGGTTTATAATCGTCCAAACAATTCTAAATAGACTATTGGTGAATGTGTGATAGTCTTTTATTATGCTATTTTTTCAGTCATCTAACTTTCCTTCGTTCTTATGAGCGAATAATGTATAATTTAATTAACCCAATACAATCGAGGTGAAAAATCATGAGTACTCAACATGCACAATCTGTATGCTTGAACGGCCATCAAGTAGGATCATCTTTAATCTGGGGAACTGATGCTAATGGTTTTTGTGAGAAATGTGGTGCAAAAGTCATTAGCAAATGTCCAAATTGTGATTATCCAATTGCTGGATATTATGATGCAAGCGGAGATGGAATCATATCTTTATCAACTGGTCCAGTACCAATCCCTAAATATTGTAAAAACTGTGGCAAACCTTACCCCTGGACTGAATCGGCCGTCAAGTCAGCACAGGACTTAATTAGTTACTCCGAGTTAAGTAGTGATGAAGTTAAGGATTTTCAAGGATCTATTCCTGACTTGCTGTCCGATACCCCTAAAACAAAATTAGCTAGCACTAAATTTAAGATTTATGCAGCTAAAGCCGGTACAGTAGTTGCTCAGGGACTACGTGATATCCTTGTTGACATCGCATCTGAAGCAGTCAAAAAATCTATCTGGGAAGTTTAGTACCACACTGCTCACAATAATTACCTGGATGCGTGTAACTCCTACAATTAGGGCATTTCACGTATCCATTTTTCTTTAGAAACAGATTTGTTAACCATCGCGGTAATCTCATCTATTTACCTCCTAACTAATCGTTGTCGTTCGGTCGAATTTTAAAAGTCTCAATAATTTTCAAAACTAGCTCGTTTGCTGCTGCTGACTTCTTGGTACCGGCAAGTACCTGTGTCATGTACATCTTTCCGACTCCAAACGTGGTGGCCAAACTTGTGATACTAATGTTGCGATCGTCAATGTACTTCTTGGTTAATTCGCGACCTGCTAATGTTGTTGGCATTAAACTCATCTCCTTCTAGCTATAAATATGTAAGCCAGTTCAATAACCATCTCAAAATAGTTTTAATAATTGTTGATCATTTTACGCAAATGTTTTAATATTAAGGCATAGCTAAATAAGCCTATATAAAGCCATTGATAAACAATAAAACGTTGGGGAACGTCGAATACTTGTTAAATCAATACTTTTTAATATTGCGTGTTTGGTTATTCAATTAGCTTACTAAATTAATATTAAAACATTTGCATAATTGTGCCAAACTATTTTATGCATTTGTTTTAAATACTATTTTTGAGAATGTGAGGATTGCTGTTATGACACTGTTTGAGCGAATAAAATTTCTTGCAAAAAAACAGGGAAAATCTGTTAATGATGTGGAATCGGAACTAGGATATTCGAAGAATACACTGTATCGTTTGAAGAAAACCAATCCTAGTGCCAAAAAGTTGGAAGAGATTGCAGATTATTTCGATGTCTCAACCGATTATTTGCTTGGCCGGGAGACTACAGCTCCATCATGGGCAACTGAGAACGATAAAATCGACCTTGACGAGTGGCTTAAGTCAAATGTCCCAATGGGTTTCCAAGGCATGGATATGAACGAGGAAACTAAAATCAAGGTACGGGCTTTCCTGGAAGGCGTGTTCTGGGGGGATAAACAAAAGCATCGGAATAATGATAATAAAAAGTAGGTGTTGTTGATGAGTAGTTACAAATTGTATCTACAGGTTCATCAACTTGCCGAAGAAATCGGAACTTTCGACCCTTTTATGATCGCGGACAGCCTAGGATACCACGTTGAATACGCAAACCTTGGCGACTTAGAAGGAATATGTACCACTGCCTAGAGTGGCGATGTGTACATCGGTATATCAGATGAGCTACGGGAGACACAAGGCAAGTATGCAGTGATGGCACACGAGTTAAAGCATGGCATTGACCATACTTCTTGCGCTGCACTTTATACTATTGGGAATCATTGGGAAGGCAATGGAACGCGAAGCTAATCTGTTCGCTTGTAGCGAACTTACCGCCCTATATAAAGAACAATATGGCGCCTGCCGATTTTAATGCCATTCAAATGGCGTATGGCTTGCCTGATGAGTTTTACGAATTAATGTTTTAATTTGTGAGGTGACTAAAGTGGAATTAGAAGAATACCATGATAGCAAAGACCTGGTATATCAAGGCAACGTACTGACTCAGCAAGATCAACGAACAATTGCCGAATTCTTTGAGCGAATAGCTAACCAAAACAAATAAAAAACGTCTCACTGCCGTTAACAGTAAGACGTGATAACCAATGATATTGATATACAAATATTATTATATCATTGGAGGACATGTAAATGAACTTGAAAAAGGCTGTGACGTTCGGGGCCATGTTGACAATCGGAATGGTTATGTCTGGATGTGGAAAAAGTCTATCTGCAGAGTCGCATGACTCACATAATGGGTTTACCATTCCTGTAACTGGAAAAAGTAGTGAGTCTGCCATCTATTGGAATACAGATGCCGATGGTACAAGCAAAGTAAAAACCAAAAATGGAAAGTTCTCATTTGAAATCCCTAGCAAAGCTCATAAATTTACAATTGATATCTCTAATAATAAAGATATGAGTGACGCAAAAACTATTGACTTTAAAGGCGAAACTGCCATCGCAGAATATTCAACTTTCTATGATGCTTATGATTTTCACGACGGCAACAGTATCAATTTTTTGCCAACTGCACCATTAGCTGATAAAAATTATGCTGATGACACCAAAAACAATGCTTTTTCAATCCATACAGATGATGGCAAACTGTTGGGGTTGAACGTCTATACTCAATACGATTATTCTTGGTTCAACGAGATTGTGTATGTCATTGGAGATAGTTTGAACGCAGATACCGCCATACTAGAAGCTGGTGTCAAATCTGCTTCTGAAAAGCCAAATCAATATATCACAAAAAAGTCAGGTAAAATAAATTATACCTTTGTTATCAACACCAAAAAGGATACCTATCAAATGTTTGTACACAGCTAGTAAATTAAAATAAAAAGAACCATACCCTCCAACCGACCAAAGTTTGGGATATGGCTCAACCTGAATTAAATCGCTAAAGGACTTAATGGCTCCTTAATGAAACCCAGTTACAAACACTATTGGATTATCTACTTAAGACGCGTAATAAGAACTTCACTAGCAAGTATATGATTATCACGGCACTTATGACTGGCATGCGTCCCGGTGAAATTCAAGGACTCAGGTGGCAAGACATCAACCCACTTTTCAATACCATCCAAGTCACCCAGTCCTGGAACGAAGCCAACCAGGCTTTTCAAGACTTAAAAAATGAGTCATCCCATCGGACCGTTCGTATTGACAAATGGCTGATTGGTATACTATCTGAAATACCAAAACGTGGCAGTCAAGATTTAGTATTTGTCAATCAATACGGTACTATTCCAACCTCATCAGCTATTAATAAAACCTTACGTGAGTCTTTGCATAACAACATTGTGCTTAAGGGATTTCATTTTCAATCATGTCGTCATACTCACGTCGCTTACCTTTTAGCTCGCGGCATTGACCTCTATGCAATTTCTAAGCGACTTGGTCACAGTAATATTATTATCACCGCCAACGTGTACTCGTATCTAATTGACGAGTATAAAGCTAAGACAGATGATCAAATTGTAAAATCCTTAAGCAATCTCCGAGAACCAATCGCGAAATCACCTATTCAAAAGCAAAAATAATTTTGCGCATATTTTGCGCAAGGGTGCTACTAACGGCGCTATATCAAGCTCCAGAAATCCTGTACTCAGCCCTTTGCGCAAAAGAAGAATTTCAAACAATCGTCAATCCTAGGCATACTGTTAGATACCGCGCGCAAAATATGCGCAAAATGCTTTTCTTTTTTAGCCCTTTTTAGCCTTTTCTAAAAAAATAGAACCCTGACAAACGTTGATTTGTCGGGGTTCTTATTTCACTGACTAGTCTCTACTGCTTTAAAAAGGAGAGTACAGGATTTGAACCTGCGCGCCGGTATTAGCCGGTTCGCCGGATTTCGAGTCCGGTGCATTACCACTCTGCCAACTCTCCATGTGGTACTCAATTAGTATAGCATAATTTGAGGCCATAACAAATATTTATTCAAAAATTCTGACAATTATTCTGGAAAATAATCATAATATCTACACTAATTAATTGGTGGTTGTAATGCATTACTCAAGGATAGAATCGCAAACCTAGAGTGAACTATAGACGAGTAGGCAGTCTAAATGTCAGTAGCACTGGTTGTTGGAATAGCAGACAAATTGAATTCATTTTGTCGTAATCAGTCAAACATGATTCAGAAGCCTTGGTAGTACAGATTTGATTATCCATTAGAAATGGACACCTTGATGCAGTGAAGATATAGGTGAGGACGCCCCAGCAATCTTGGTAGCTGGGTCAAGGGGTTACGTCCAGTGAAAATAGCATTCTGTAGTAAAACGTTATGGATTCTGATACAATGACTTCGAGAAGAAAGATTTTTATGGGTGAAAGCCCAATTGGAAACTAAATGTCGGTATTTATTAGTTGGAGGCGCTTAGATATGTCAGAAGACGAAAAGCTTTATTTGGTGTGCGACGATTCACCTGGTGAGCCGCGCACGAAAGAAGAAATTGAAAATGATCGAAGACTTGATAATGACCCAATTTTACAAGCTAAAATTCGTAAAGAGATCGAAGAATTCAAACGGAAATTTGGTCTTTAATTAAATAACAATTTATGAGGCGCTTTACTTTTGTTGCCATTTTAAGCGTCGATATAGTTCTATTAAGCACATATAGTCTTGATTAGCGAATGCAACATTTTTGTTTTTGAACGGTCATCGATGTGACAGATCCTAAAACAGCCTTATAACAGTAACAATATAGAATGAGAGCCCATATTCAAACATGTTAGCTCAGATTAAGGGTAGCTGCCATGTGTAACATAACGTACAGTGGTAAGGCCCTATCGTTATTGGTATCATCTATTCCAGCACAGATGTAACATACGTCAGAAGCTAATTTGAACGTGATTGGTCCCGCTTATAATTGGGAGGTAGTTAGGTATGTCAAAAGAAGAAAAACTCTATCTGGTATGTGATGATACAGATAGTTTGCCGTTATCCAAGGAAGATATGGAAAAGACACGTAAGCTGGATAATGACCCTGTTGTACAAGCAAATATTCAAAAAGCCATGGAACAAGCTAAACAAATATTTGGACTTTAATTCAACCATAAAAATAACACTCACCAAATTTGAGTGAGTGTTATTTTTATGCCTAAATTGTCCCCAACAGATATATAACAAAGATGAGGAGGTTACAAGAGGCTGGTTTAATGCTATCATACGGTGAGTAAGTTACCTCCCGCAGAAAGAATTGTGAATATTAATGATACTAGATCATATTGATCCATATTCGGACAAGCTTCAGTCATTACAGCAATTGCGAGTGACCATCGAGATTGGCATGGATATTCAGATTAAAATTCATGATACTGAATGGTACATTGGTCCGCTACAGGGTAAGCGATTGATTTCAAAGAATAATGGTGACTTTATGCATATGTTTGAGACCGATAATCCGGATGAAGTGTTGAATTATGTGATTGACGGCCAACGAATCAGGGACCAATGGCGAGATATTGTGATTGTGTCGATGTAAGGTGTCATTTAAGAAATATAGGCCTGACGGTGTTTTCTGCACTGTTAGGCTTTTTTGCGTCACACCAAAAAAAGCCGCCATCATCCGACAGCAGCTTTCCTTCTAAATTCAATTTATATCAAAAACAGGTTTTACTTCTTTTCCTGCACAATATAATGTGGCCGATGCTTCGACTCGATATAAATCTTACCGATATAATTGCCGATGATTCCCAAGCAGAATAACTGAATTCCGCCGATGAAAAGGAAGATCGTGACTAATGAAGCCCAACCACCGACACTGTTATTAAACAAGAGTTTGCGAATAATAACGACAAAGATACTAATAATTGAAGCGGCGGATAAGAGACCACCCGTCAGAGTTGCAATTTTTAGTGGCACGTCGGAGAAGTCAACGATTGCATCTACTGAATAGCTAAAGAGTTGCAACATTGACCAGTGAGTTTCGCCGGCGGAACGGGGCTGATTTTCGAACTTTAAATAAGTCGTTCGAAAACCGACCCAATTGAAGATTCCCTTTGAGAACCGATTGTATTCCGGGAGCTCCAAAATGGCATCGACCATTTGCCGGGTCATGAGCCGGTAGTCACGGGCATTCGGAATAATTTGGACTTTTGAGATTTTGTTGACGACCGAGTAGAAGGACCGAGACAAGAAGGAACGGATGAATGGTTCGCCCGCGCGGTTTTCCCGCATTGTACCGATACAATCATAATCGCCGGTTTCAATCATTGCTAACATCTTTGGTAGGAGCGACGGTGGATCTTGTAAGTCGACATCCATGACTGCGACGTAATCGCCAATCGTGTGCTGCAACCCAGCTAACAAGCCGGCTTCCTTGCCGAAGTTTCGTGAAAATGACACGTAATGAACCGTATCAGGATGGGCGGCGTTTAAATTCCGAAGAACGGTTAGTGTATCATCGGAAGAACCGTCGTTGACGAAAACGTATTCCGTGGTGATGTCATTAAAAGCTTCCGGATTGTCGGCCAGCACCTTCTCGACAGTGTTGTAGAAAATTTCAATCGTAGGTTCCTCGTTGTAGCAGGGAACAACTAGACTCATGGTTTTCATAATTATTGAATCCGACCTTTGCATTATTATTAGTTTAGTCAATGACCACACGGGGTATAAAGTGCGACGCCGTGTCGTCAGTTGAAAATGTGGACCACGTTTGCACGCTAATGGTAAACGGGCCAGATGGTTTCAACCAGTATGAATATCATAGCCTGAATTCAGACATAAAGCAATCAGTTCTCAAACGACAAAAATTGTAATAATGAATAATAATGGAACTAGCTGCCCCGGACGATTGATTTGAGTAACAAATTGAACGATCACTAGCGCAATCATTAACACGCGAAAAGAAGGACTCACAACGCTTAATTGCGATGTGGGGCCCTTTTGTTGGAATATGAATCTGGAGCCGCGGATGTCGGTCTCATCCACCTCTCACAGTTTCCGTAAAATGACTCGATTTCTCACTTAATGATACAAATTAAACATATAGAAATCTTAACTATTTGTGACCACCGCTTTGGTCATCTGACTCACTGCATGTACGCGTGAAACCACCAGCGAGGTCGCCGTCAGCGAGCCCTCCAAAAGGCCTAAAATAGTCAGCGGTGAGACGGAATCCCCGATACGCACTTGCCAATCAACCATGGCATGATAATCAGTCGTCTCGATTTGGAGGACAAACTGTTGACCATTCAATGCAGTAATCGTCAAATGCCGCGGTGACAGAGCGACAATCTCGCCATCGAGGGGCGCACTGATGATCCTGTCATTTGGCTGAATGCGCATCAATGGCGTTTGATGCGCTACCGATGGCAATGACTGGATGGTCCTGGCGGAACCGGTAACGGGTTGGTGTAGACGAATTTGATACTGACGACGGAATAACCCCATGATTGCTCGCTCCTTACTAAATGATTAACGCTTACTTCAACTTTTCATGCCAAGCATAACTTATGGGACCCGTTTCAGGTCAAGCTAGGGCAATCATAAATGTATGGCAACATGATATAATAGTTGAGAAATCTTCGGATAGTTAATGAACATGGCCTGAAAGGGTGGTTGCATGGATTTTGTGGATTTAACACCGATTGCCTTAGAACATACGCCGCTTGGCACGCGTAATCAGTTGCCAGAAGTACATGCGTGGCAGCTAGATTGGGACAAACTCGCACGGCTGATTCGCGATAACCAGGATGTGATGGCTCAAGTGGAAGCCGGACTCGCAGAAGATTGGCTCAATACGCATGGCACGATTTGGGACAGTACAACGGGTTACCATCGTTATCCAAATGATAACCGTGAATTTGATGATACGGTCTTCTGGGCGGCCTCCACTTGGGCAACACCGGCAATTGTGGTAACCTTTCATAATGAGATTAGTCAGGCATTCAGTTGTTACCGCGTGGGTAAGGACCCGGATTTTCATTATTTGGGACCACTAGGCCGGGCACATTAAGGCTAGCTTCAGTCTGAATAAATTGGAGGAACGAACGTGAAAGTTGGAATTGACAAGTTGCATTTTGCAACCTCACATCTATACGTTGATATGGCAGAGTTGGCAACGGCACGTCAGGAAGAACCTGACAAATATTTGATTGGAATTGGTCAGTCACGGATGGCGGTCATCCCACCGAGTCAGGATACGGTGACCTTAGCCGCAAACGCTGCTGCGCCGATGTTAACAGCCGCTGACATTGAAGCAATCGACTTGCTGATTGTTGGAACGGAGTCAGGCATTGATAACTCAAAGGCCAGTGCCATCTATGTAGCCCGGCTGTTAGGATTGAATCGCCGGGTCCGTACCATTGAAATGAAGGAAGCCTGTTATGCGGCTACGGCAGGATTGCAATTGGCGCAAGACCACGTCCGCGCTCATCCTGATAAGAAAGCACTCGTTATTGGTAGCGACATTGCACGCTACGGACTCAACACACCTGGTGAACCCACTCAGGGCGGCGGTGCAGTCGCCATGTTAGTCAGTGCTGATCCTCAAGTCTTAGCGCTGGGGACCGAATCATGTGTGCTGAGTGAAGATGTCATGGATTTTTGGCGACCGTTGTATCATACAACTGCCTTGGTGGACGGCAAATACTCATCAAACATCTATATCGATTATTTTCAAGATGTCTTCAAGGGATACTTGCAGAAAACGGGCATGCAGCCAGAAGATTTAGCGGCGCTCGTCTTTCATTTGCCATATACAAAGATGGGACTTAAAGCACTTCGGAGCGCCTTGCCATTAGTAGATGATGCCCAACAAGCGAGTTGGCTCGCCCATTTCGAGCACGCTCGGCAACTAAATCGACAGGTGGGTAACTTGTACACCGGCTCATTGTACTTGAGTTTGTTGTCACAATTGTTGACTGATGACAAATTAAAGGCCGGTGACCGCTTAGGCTTATTCAGTTATGGTTCCGGGGCTGAAGGTGAATTCTTCACGGGTGAGTTGCAACCAGATTACCAAGCCGGCTTGGATGTTGGGTTACCACAACGGTTAGCACGCCGTCAACGGGTCAGTGTGTCCGAGTACGAAAAGCTGTTCAACGGACAGTTAGCTTGGCGCGCGGATGACCAGACCATTGATGTGGCCGATGATCCTCATCGATTCGTCTTGACTGGTCAGCAGGATGAGCAACGCCAGTACTTGGATCGTGAGGCTTAATAAAAAAGCGCTTGTTACTAGCAAGATGGCTAGAACAAGTGCTTTTTGTTATTTGAAATTATTAGCGGTAATGACACCATCTTTGACACTCAACAAGGTCTTATCTGTCGTATCAGGTTGCAAAAGTTGAATCGTATAGCCAGCAGCTAAATTCTTTTTAAGCGACTTGGATAGGGACTTGAAATTGGAAGTGATTGTCGTGATGGCCTTCTGGTTTTCATCAGGATACGATTTGATCGTTTTTAACGATTTGACGTATTTTTTACCGGTTGGAGTAATCGTATATGTCTTAGTGGCTTTCGTGAAGGCGACGGTACCAATTGACTTGTAATTTTCCTGCAACTGTTTGAGAATATTTTCTTCGTTCAACTTAGTCGTCGCAGCCTCACGCTTGGCGCTACCTTCATTAAAGACAACTTGTGAGGAACTTAAACTCGTCGTTTTAGACTTACTCGTGCTGGAACTGCTTGTCGAACTCGAAGCAGTCTGGCTGGTGGTTGCGGCGTGTGACTGGTTATAAGGCCAGTATGGCAATTTGATCACCGCATAGATGGTGACCACCGCGCTCAGAACCGTTACGACTGTCAGAAACTTCCAACCACCACCGGTTTGACGTGCGTAAATCACAGAAAATAATGCTAATAGAAAAACAATCAAGCCCATAATGGCTAGGAACAACATGTAACCAACTCCCAATGTTTGAAATAGTATAATCATTATACCATTGAACTATCGACCAGTTCGGGTGGAATTCAAATATTTTATCTTTGGCAGCCAGTGCAATGCCAAAATCATCACATGACCCATGACTTGTACTGGTTTGTAGCGGGGCCGGAAAGTGGAATCAGCCGTATCGCCCAGATTAATTGGCACGACCTACAATTAAACGTCTCCGAAGTGGTGATTGTTTGACTGAAAAATAAAAAAGGTGGCACAAGGCCACCTTAAATTAGTGTTTATTGATAGAGCATATCACGGTAGAGTCCCACAACTTTACCTAATACGGAGACGTTATTTAAAATAATTGGCGCCATCGTATCATTTTCTGGCTGTAGGCGGTAATGGTCTGCTTCCTTGAAGAACCGCTTGCAAGTGGCTTCGTTCTCGTCGGTCATCGCAATGATGATGTCGCCATTGTCAGCCGAGCTTTGACGGCGAACGATGACTTGGTCACCATTCATGATGCCAATGTTGATCATACTTTCACCGCGAATCGTCAGCATAAACAGATCGCCGCCAAATGATTCGAGTTCTTTTGGAATTGGAAAATAGTCAGTTGCTTCTTGGACTGCGAGAATTGGCTGGCCGGCAGTGACGGTCCCAAGCACTGGAATCTGGTGGGGCGTTGTTTCGACTCCGAGGGCTTCAAAACCAGCAGGCGTGACTTCGATTGCTCGCGGCTTAGTCGGGTCCTTTTGAATTAACCCTTTCTTTTCAAGCCGTGAAATATGTCCGTGAACGGTGGAAGTCGAAGATAAGTCAACGGCTTCGCCAATTTCACGTACGGTTGGCGGATATCCTTTTTCATTGACGCGTTCATAAATAAAACGGAGAACGGCCATTTGTTTGCTTTCCGATGTTTTACTCATCTTGGCACCTCATTTTTTTGTCATTAATGGTTAAACCAATTGTAGCATAGCGTTTGCCAGCTTTCAAACAAATGTTCGGTTGACAAACACAATTAATTGATTTAGTGTCCATTTTCGTGTATATTGCTTTGATGAAGGGAGCTGCTGCTTTGATTTCAAAAGAATTAATCGCTCGGATCAATGAGTTGGCTCATAAGGCGAAAGCTGAAGGGCTCACCGAGTTAGAAGAAGCGGAACGACAAGAGTTACGCGAAAAATATTTAAAAGAATTCCGGGCTGGGTTTCGGCAACAAGTCGAAATGCTTCAGGTCTATGATAAGGACGGTAAGGAAGTTACCCCAGAAAAGGTCCGCCAGGTTCAACGTGATCGCGGTCTCCGGGATGATTAACCGATTTCAGGAAAATTTGCCAACTGACAAATTTTCCTTTTCTTTTATTATTAATTTGTGTAGACTAGTTTAATGAAGACTGTAATAAGGGAGGGGAATGACTGTGTCTACTGGAATTTGGATTTTAATCGTCGTGATCGGTGTATTGGTCGGTTTAACCGGTGGTTTCTTTGGTGCGCGACACTATATGCAAAACTACTTGAAGCAAAACCCGCCGATTAGCGAAGAAATGCTTCGGAGCATGATGATGCAAATGGGTCAGCGCCCATCCGAAAAGAAGCTTCATCAGATGTTGAACTCGATGAAGGCTGCTTCTAAAAACGATAAAAAGTAAGCATTCAAAAAAGTGCCGGTCGCAAGTTGCAACCGACACTTTTTTGATGGCTAGACCTATTTCTTGGTACTAGCAGGATCAACGTATTTGAAGGATGGATCAATTTGTCGATCCAAGTCATCAAACGCCGTTAACATTTGTGTTTCAATTAGTTTTTGACCGGCATCATCGAGTTTGAGCTTGCGGTCAACGTAAATTGGTTCACCGAAGCGTACGGTGACTTGCTGGCGACTAAACAGTTGTTTGAAGGTCAATGGGCCTTGATATACCGTTGGAACGAGTGGGACACCCGCCATCTTGGCAATCACGGTCGCACCGCCTTTTAATTCTTGCGAGTGGCGCGTTCCTGAAGGGTACATAATCAGTGATAATTTGCCGCTTCGCAAAAATTTGACGGGCGTCTTGATGGCGGACGGACCGGGGTGTTTCCGGTTGACTGGAAACGCATTGGCATGAACCAGGATGAACCGCAAGACCGGATTTTTAAATAATTCTTCCTTAGCCATAAAACTGAATTTCATTGGACTGCCGGCGAGGGCGTAGTACAGCGGATCGAACCAAGTACGGTGCGGTCCAACCAGGATATAAGCGCCTTCGGGAAGGTTTTCGCGTCCTTGATAACGGGGGCGACCATTGATTGCCGTGATGATGAGCCGGACGAGCCCGCGCATGAATGAATAAAACATGACGATCTTCCTTTCAATTACTAACTGCTCACAGTATGACGAAATTTGATAAATTCTGCAAGTTAATTGTATGATAACGTTGCAGTGAATTCAGAAGAGAGGTGGCCGAACATGGCAGATGTCACGTTACACGCCGATGAGCGGATTGACCAACTATATAGTAAACAAGTTCAAATTATTCAGAGTTCCCAAGTCTTTGCGTTCTCATTAGACGCGGTCTTATTGGGGGACTTCGCCCAGGTTGCGAAGGGGGCTAAGAGTCAAATCGTCGACCTGTGTGCTGGCAATGGTGCCGTTGGGTTATTTGTCAGTGCCAAGACGCACGGCCACATCACCGCTGTCGAAATCCAACCGCGCCTTGCGGATATGGCCGAACGGAGCGTTATTTTGAATGATTTGACGGTGCAGATGACGGTACTTAATGAAGACTTATTAAAAATTACGCAGCAACTACCCAAAGATTCCGTGGATACGGTGCTGTGTAATCCACCTTATTTTAAGGACCAGCCACAGAGCGTCAAAAATCCCAATCCGCACCTGGCCATCGCGCGCCATGAACTTTCGGCCAACTTGGATCAGATTTTAGCTGTGACAAGTGATTTACTTAAAATGAATGGCAAAGCCTACTTTGTTCATCGTCCAGAACGTCTAGATGAATTATTCACCTTAATGCAGACTCACCGTTTAGCACCAAAACGGCTGCGATTCGTGCATCCCAAGGCTGACCGGGAAGCGAACATGGTCCTGATCGAAATGATCAAGGACGGCAAACCAAACGGCGTTCGAATTTTACCGCCGTTAGTCGTTTACCACGCCGATGGCACCTATGGAAAAGAGGTGCACACGTTACTTTATGGCGAAACAAAAGCATAAACCAGTTGAATCTGAACCAGCGACGCCAGCTACTACGGCTTCTAAGCGACGGACGAAAGGTAAGCAGGTCGCACTAAAGCCGCGGTCAAAAAAGTCGCAGTCGACACAACCAAAGTCGAAGTCCCAAAAATTGAAGCCGGTAAAGCCAAAGTCGAAACAAAAAAAGCTGAAGGCCAACGCGTCGACAGCCGATTCACAATCTTCCACAGAGTCAATGGCCAAACAAACTGCTGATACACATCATGCTGACCAAGTGACTGGCAAGCAGTACTACTTTTATGTGTTGCTCTGTGCAGACGCGACCCTCTATGGCGGCTTTACAGACAATCTGGAACGGCGGCTCGCGACCCACAATGCCGGGAAGGGTGCCAAGTATACGCGGGTCAAATCACGACGGCCCGTTAAAATGATCTACCATGAAACTTTCAATGATAAATCAAGCGCCTTAAAGGCCGAATATGCCTTCAAACATCAATCGAGAGCTGCCAAGCTAAAATACTTGTCAGCACACGATGTAAAAATTTAGCAAAGTTTTCACAATTTATGATTTTATTTCTGGCATTTACTGTTATAATGTTTAATGTATCAATATATAGGAGGAATTTTTGTAATGAAAATTATTGCATATGCTGTACGTGATGACGAACGTCCATTCTTCGATACTTGGATGAAAGAAAACCCAGATGTTGAAGTAAAATTAGTTCCAGAATTACTTACTGAAGACAACGTTGACTTAGCTAAAGGCTTCGACGGTGCCGATGTATACCAACAAAAGGACTATACTGCTGAAGTATTAAACAAGTTAGCCGACGAAGGGGTTAAGAACATCTCTCTTCGTAACGTTGGTGTTGATAACTTGGACGTTCCTACTGTTAAAGCACGTGGCTTAAACATTTCTAACGTACCTGCATACTCACCAAATGCGATTGCTGAATTATCAGTAACGCAATTGATGCAATTATTACGTCAAACCCCAATGTTCAACAAGAAGTTAGCTAAGCAAGACTTCCGTTGGGCTCCAGACATCGCTAAAGAATTAAACACGATGACTGTTGGTGTTATTGGTACTGGCCGTATCGGTCGCGCAGCCATTGATATCTTCAAAGGTTTCGGTGCTAAGGTTATCGGTTACGATGTTTACCGGAATGCTGAACTTGAAAAAGAAGGTATGTACGTTGATACTTTGGACGAATTATACGCCCAAGCTGATGTTATCACGTTACACGTTCCTGCATTGAAGGATAACTACCACATGTTAAATGCGGATGCCTTCAGCAAGATGAAAGATGGCGCCTACATCTTAAACTTCGCTCGTGGGACACTCATCGACTCAGAAGACTTGATCAAAGCCTTGGACAGTGGCAAAGTTGCCGGTGCTGCCCTCGATACCTACGAATACGAAACTAAGATCTTCAACAAGGATCTTGAAGGTCAAACGATTGATGACAAGGTCTTCATGAACTTGTTCAACCGTGACAACGTTTTGATTACACCACATACGGCTTTCTACACTGAAACTGCCGTTCACAACATGGTGCACGTTTCAATGAACAGCAACAAGCAATTCATCGAAACTGGTAAAGCTGACACGCAAGTTAAGTTTGACTAATTTCGACAATCGTTAATTAAAAGCAACTGGGACTTAGGTTTCGGTTTGTAAAATGGATGGTAACGAAAAATCTTTCTGGATTTTCCGTTACCATCTTTTTTTATTTTTATGTTGAATTTGGAAGGAATTGATTACAAGAATGCGCGTGCAGCTGTCGACCGGTAGAAAGCGATGCCATTCTGTCCTTCTTTAATTGGAATTACACAGCACGGATGGCCACATGTACTTGAGGGGGGACGCTTGATAATGGTAGAATTGTTTCAACGACGAATTAAGCGCGCCAAGCAGGAAAAACGTGAACTCGTCGCCTAAGTCTTGTGAAATGGCCTCAAACCAGCAATCATTAAAGCTGAAATTTTAGGCGATTGGTTATATTGCATTGTGCATCGAAAAGCCGAGAATTCGTGCTTATTAGCTTTATACACATTTACGCGTTGTGCTAGTTATGATTTAGCCTTAAAGATGGTTAAATCATGACAATTTCTAAGTTCAAGTGCTGCCAGCTGAGACTCGCTGGAAAAAGTGCGACTTAGCGTAAAGCTGTCGTGTTGTTCGTCCTACACCGGCTTCCAGGTATTTCTGGCAACGCTGGAACGCGATGGACACAGATTTAAGCCGAAAGCCCACGTCTTAAATACTGGTCTTCCACGTTAGCTGCAGTATGGATGAAACGTGTTCAGGTCAGACTGGGACTTCCGGTTAGCTACGCCAGAACGCCAAGCGGAAATGCACCGCTTAACGCTCTAGCTAGGCTAATCCTCAGTCCCAACCCGTCTGAACCTCACACTCTGAAAAACGCTGAGCATTGTCAGAAACACCCTCCAGCCTGGATGGTATTCGAAAGGCGAATATTGTGGACTCAAATTTTGATGGATTGATCGTTGGCTCCTAAGTAGACGGTCATTTTGGCATTAAACTATCAGCTGTTTTCTAATAATTGTTCAGCTTCCTTATCCATGATTTAATACTTCGGACACGCAGTTTCACTGAAATTGTCAGAATTTCCTCTAGTCACCTGAGATGGCAAAATCTCAAATTCTAAACGACGGTAATTTCATCGACTCATTTCAAGACTAATTGCCATTGAATTTGTGGTATTGAGATGAGCAAATAGCATTCAGAAATCTTCTCAGTAATTAAATGCTATAAGTCTTTATCGATACCAACTAAAAGTTTGCCTGAAGGACCAGTCACTTAATATTCAGTGGTCAATTGCACCCAGATAGGTGGCTGTTCATCTGCCATTCGAGCGGGTTCCCGACTGTAGGGGCTGGCTGACAATGCTCAAGGGCGAAGTTCTTCTTGTCCGGGTGAGTTTCCCGGGCTAGAAGAAGACTCGTGTTTGAAATTGCGCAGTGGGTTTCTGCGTGAGTTCAAATCGATGTCCGCCCTGTTCCAGCGTTGTCAGCCAGCCCCGGAAGTCGGACTAAGGCGCGCACCGGCAGACGAACAGGACGCCAAATTGTCATGATTTAACCATGAATCATGACAATTTAGCTAGCACAATGCGTACATTTATATTTCAGAATATTGAGGGATTGAGGAGGCAAACCAATGAAAGAAAAACGGTTAAAAATATTCATTTCGTGGATTTCATTTTTACTTTTGATCCTTGTGGTGGCATTAGCAATCTATTTATTTAATAATGTCTATTTTAATATCGTGTATTTTATTGTCGCCATGATATTAATGTACCTGACGAGCGTTGATAAGCCTTTGAATAACTATATTTATCGCAAAATCCATTTGTAGGCGGTACAAATGAGCCATAAGTTTAAGAATGTTATTTTGATTTGGTGCTGGTTCCATCGCATGTCGCATTGCCGGGATGTTGTGCATCTCGCAAAGTCAGCGACTATGCTCAAAAGCAGCAGCCATATCTAGACTGGATTTTTAATGAGCCAAAAGCATCGATGTTCGTCGCAGTGACTGAAAAAGAAAAAGTGTGTTCTAAACTTCCTTTAAAGAAGGCTAGAACACACTTTTTGTATTGGAACCGATCTGCAAAGCATAAGGCGACACGATCAGTTATTCGCTGCATACGGGTAATTAGGCCGTGTGGTACATCGCAGCGATGGCGCAGGACAACATTTACAAAAGTTAATTGAAATTGAATGAGGTGTTGCGGTGCGTCATGATGGTGCTTTACTTTGATGATTGTCGTATCGGCAGTTCAAGCTATCCTTTTGCTTGCAGTCGCGTATGACATTTACAGTCGTGCAGTCCTAAATTTAAACCGTGCAAAAAATATCAGGGTTAAAACTGATATAATGTGGTTTAAGTTTTTAACGACAGTAAAAAAGCAATCTCGTACGATGTTGCAAATTAAGATATTGCGTCGAACTTGCAAGACAAGGCTAGTTCAAGTAGCCCTGTCTCTGCATGTGATATCATATCACGGTGGCGCAATCGGTACAACGGACAGATATCAGGCACCGAGTTGACTGCATCTCAAATTGGAAAGGATACAGGTCAATTAACCGAAGTTGTACAGCTGCTTAAGACGGGTCAGGACAGCATAAATAACCTAACGAACTGTTAAGACTGCACAAGCAGACGACGTATACCAGGGCAACTGGGACGGTTATCACGTCTTTTTAATATGTTTACGGTTTTAACAATCAAGACTGTTGCGAATTGCGCAACAAAAAAACAGACCTCAGCCAAGCTTGCTGACTAAGGTCTGTTTTAACAATATCACTGAAAATCGAAATCAACTCACGATGCTTCAGCTTACGACGCACTGGCTGCTTGAACCAATGCTAGTAGGAGCTCGTTTAATTCAGCAGGGCTCTGAATGATTTGGTCCGGAATGACACTTGGAGTGACTTGGTCATTGTGTCGATAATTAAACCAAAAAGTTTGCCAGCCGGCGTGTTTGGCGCTGGTCATATCTAGCGCCGCATTATCACCGACATAGACGGCTTCATTAGCCTTAATGCCGACCTGATGTGCCCAAGTGGTGAAGATGGATGGGTCCGGCTTAGCAATACCCAGTTCATCAGAAATGAAAATATTGTCTGGGTGAACAAAATGTTCAATTTGGAGTTGGTGCAGCTTTTGATGTTGGATCGGTGCTGGACCATTCGTAATGATGCCGATTTTGAACGCGTGGCTTAGCTTGGTCAGCGTGCCAGCCAGTCCATCGAACAAACTGATGTGGTCGAGCGCCTGTTGATAAGTCATTTCAAATTGAATGGCCCAATCGGTACTGACGTGTTTGACGATGGGTGCTAAGGCGTGGCGAATTCTAGCGGTCTGCCAAGCTTCAAGACTCATCGTCGTGTCCATGACTTGATTAAAGGTTTGTTCATTGAAATCGTGGAACCGATTAAATATTTTTGCCAATTCGTCCTGACTTAAAACCGATTGATAAGTTTTTGTTAAAGCAGCGACGAACGGTGATTTTTGATCATATAACGTATCGTCAAGATCAAAAATGATGGCTTTTATCATAATTAAGTGAGCCCCCTATGCGAGATAGTATTTTAACACACTTTCTGTAATTCACAAATTCTTGCTGAAATTGCTTGCATACAACCGGGATTTTCGGTATACTAATTTTCGGTGTTAAAACCAATTCACACCTACTGGGATAATTGCGGCGGTGCTCGGGAGAGTGTCGTAATTAGATGAGCAGTGGGGAGGAATAAAACAAATTTTTGGAGGCACATTTATTATGGCTGTTATTTCTATGAAACAATTGCTTGAAGCCGGTGTCCATTTCGGTCACCAAACTCGTCGCTGGAACCCAAAGATGAAACCATACATCTTTACGGAACGTAACGGAATCTACATCATTGACTTACAAAAGACGGTCAAGATGATCGACTCAGCTTACAACTTCGTTAAGGACGCTGCCGCTGATGATGGCGTTATCTTGTTTGTTGGGACTAAGAAACAAGCCCAAGATTCAATCGAAGAAGAAGCAACTCGTGCAGGTCAATACTACGTTAACCATCGTTGGTTAGGTGGGACTTTGACCAACTGGAACACCATCCAAACTCGGATCAAGCGTCTTAAAGACTTGAAGAAGATGGAAGCTGACGGTACTTTCGAACGTTTACCTAAGAAGGAAGTTTCATTATTAATGAAGCAACGGGCTAAGCTCGAAAAATTCTTGGGCGGTATCGAAGACATGCCTCGGATTCCAGACGTTATCTTCATCGTTGACCCTCGCAAGGAACAAATTGCGGTTAAGGAAGCTCAAAAGTTGAACATTCCGATCGTTGCCATGGTTGATACGAACACCGATCCAGATGATATCGATGTTATTATCCCATCAAACGATGACGCTATCCGTGCCGTTCGTTTGATCACTTCTAAGATGGCTGACGCTGTCATTGAAGGTCGTCAAGGTGAAGACGAAGACGTTACTGAAGATTCTTTCAAAGATGACAAGGATGCTAAGAAGTCCGTTGATTCATTGGAAGACATCGTTGAAGCTGTTGAAGGCGACAACGACGCAAAGTCTGACAAATAATTAATTGAAATAATTAGGCTGCCTAAAAATCGCGGACCATTACGGCCTGATTTTGTGGGCAGCTTTTTATCTAAAAACAAGAGACTCAAAGGAGAGTAAACTATGGCAAAGATTTCTGCAGCACAAGTTAAAGAACTTCGTGATAAAACCGGTGTTGGTATGATGGACGCTAAAAAGGCGTTAGTTGAAACTGAAGGCGACATGGAAAAAGCCGTTGACGTTTTACGTGAAAAAGGGGTTGCCAAGGCTGAAAAGAAGAGTGGCCGGGTTGCCGCTGAAGGTATCGCCGCTGTTGCCATCAAAGACAACAAGGCTGCCATTGTTGAAATCAACTGTGAAACTGACTCAGTTGCTTCAACTGACAAGTTCAAGGACTTAGTCGCTGAAGTTGCTGACAAGATCGCAGAAGAAAACCCAGCATCTGTTGACGATGCCTTAGCTTTAAAGACGGCTAACGGTACGATTAAGGATGACGTTATCGAAACGACTCAAGTTACTGGTGAAAAGATCAGCCTTCGTCGTTTCCAAGTGGTTGAAAAGGGTGCCGACCAAAACTTTGGTTCATACATCCACAATGGTGGCCAAATTGCCGCTTTAGTTGTGTTAGACGGTGCGGACAGTGCAACTGCTAAGGATGTTGCCATGCACGTTGCTGCCATCAACCCAGAATACGTTAACCGCGAACAAGTGCCTGCTGACCGGTTAGCACATGAAAAAGAAGTTTTAGTTAAGGAAGCCTTGAACGAAGGTAAACCTGAAAAGATCGTTGAAAAAATGGTTGAAGGCCGTTTGAACAAATGGCTCTCAGAAATCAGCTTAGACGACCAAGAATTCGTTAAGGATTCTGACCAAACGGTTGCACACTTTGTTGAATCAAAGGGTGGCAAGGTTAACGCATTCATTCGCTTCGAAGTTGGCGAAGGAATCGAAAAGAAGGCTGACAACTTTATCGATGAAGTTATGAGCCAAATCAAAGACTAATTACTGTCTAAAGGATTAGCTAATTGGGGATTGCGACAAAAAGTCATTTTTGCCGCGGTCTCTTTTTTGTTGCCAGGGCGTGAAGCCGCTTTAAAAAGAGAATTCGGTTAATTTTTCGCGCGGATTGTGCTTGCAAGCCAAACGCTAATTCAAATATATGGTAAAATAATAGACAGATAATTTCGAGGAGGACAAGACGATGTCGGAAGTTAAATATAAGCGCGTGATTCTAAAACTTAGTGGTGAAGCCTTAGCGGGTGAAAAGGGTTTTGGAATCAATCCACCCGTCATTAAAACGGTGGCAGAGGAATTAAAGGACGTCTATGACATGGGCGTACAAATTGCAATCGTTGTCGGCGGTGGCAACATGTGGCGCGGTGAAGCCGGTGCCCAGATGGGAATGGAACGAGCACAAGCCGACTATATTGGCATGCTTGCAACAATCATGAATGCACTCGCGCTTCAAGATAACTTGGAGTCGATTGGTGTTCCGACACGGGTCCAAACGTCGATTGAAATGCGGCAAATCGCGGAACCTTACATTCGGCGTAAGGCAATGCGGCACCTGGAAAAGCGGCGAATCGTTATTTTTGCCGGTGGTACGGGTAGTCCATACTTCTCAACCGATACGACCGCTGCTTTGCGGGCTGCAGAAATCAACGCAGATGCAATTCTGATGGCTAAAAATGGGGTTGATGGTGTTTACTCCGCCGACCCTAATAAGGATGCCAACGCGGTCAAGTTCGATAATTTAACGCATCTTGATATTATCAACAAGGGCCTTCAAGTCATGGATACGACGGCTAGTTCATTGTCGATGGATAATGATATTCCGGTTGTGGTCTTCAACTTGAACGAGCCTGGCAATATTCGGAAAGTCGTTGCCGGTGAACACATCGGTACAACAGTCAGGGGGAAATAAGATGGCAGTCACAGAACCAATTTTAAAAGAAGCACAAGAACGGATGAAGAAGGCTGAAGCCGCACTCCAACGCGAATTAGGTAACATTCGTGCCGGACGCGCCAACGCCTCATTGTTGAACCGGATCTCAGCAGATTACTATGGCGCACAAACACCATTGAATCAGATGGCCGCAATCACGGTCCCAGAACCACGGGTCTTAATGGTGACACCGTTTGATAAGAGCGCCCTTAAGGAAATCGAAAAGGCAATTTTGGCTTCAGATTTAGGAATCAGTCCTGCTAATGACGGCTCTGCCATTCGGTTGGTGATTCCACAATTGACGGAAGAACGCCGGAAAGAATTAGCCAAGGATGTCAAGGCTGAAGGTGAACGTGCGAAGGTTGCGGTACGGAACGTTCGGCGTGACGCCATGGAAGCTTTGAAGAAGGGCCACAAGGATGGTCAATTCACTGATGACCAACTTCATCAGTTGGAAGATCAAGCCCAAAAGCTGACCGATCAAGCCGGCAAGGATGTCGACGCGATCGTGGCGGACAAAGAAAAAGAAATTTTGGAAGGCTAATTACCGACCAATTTATTAAGGCTTGGAGAAATTCAAGCCTTTTTTTGTTGACGAATAGTTAATTGCTGCATTTTTTGGTAAAATAGTGCATAGTTAAGCTAATTTTATGGAGGTGCGCTTTGTTCGCTTTTTTTAATAAGGATGATCCTGCCGATCAAACTGAGATTCAACTGGATCCAAACCGCATTCCAGCACACATCGCCATCATTATGGATGGCAACGGCCGCTGGGCAAAGTCACGGCACTTACCGCGAATTGCTGGACACAAAGAAGGCATGAACACGGTCAAAAAAATTACCATCGCAGCCAGTGATTTAGGCGTCAAAGTCTTGACACTGTATGCATTTTCTACTGAAAATTGGAAGCGGCCAACTGACGAGGTCAATTACCTGATGCAGCTGCCCGTGAGTTTCTTTGACACGTTCGTTCCCGATTTAGTCAAGAATAATGTGCGGGTACAGGTGATGGGGTATATCGACCGGTTGCCCGTTGCCACGCAAAAAGCCGTTCAAGATGCGATTGCGGATACGCAGCAGTGTGACGGTATGGTGTTAAACTTTGCCCTTAACTATGGCTCGCGAGCCGAAATCGTGACGGGTGTGCAACAGATTGCCAAGCGGGTGCGTGATGGTGAATTAGATGTCGCTGATATTGATGATGCGACCATCGACGCGGCGTTGATGACGGCACCACTTGCCCCTTATAATGATCCAGATTTGCTGATTCGAACGAGCGGTGAAGAACGAATCTCAAATTTCTTAATGTGGCAGATTGCTTATAGTGAACTGGTCTTCACGGATGTCAAGTGGCCAGACTTCACAGCGACGACCCTGCAAGCTTGTATCGCGGACTTTCAGAGTCGTGATCGGCGCTTCGGCGGGTTGTCTGATCATAAATAAAAGGGAGTTTTCAGTATGAAACAACGGGTCATTACGGCAGTCGTTGCGTTAATTTTATTTATCCCAGTCATTTTTGTGGGTGGGATTACTTTAGACATCGTTGCCATGTTGCTCGGTGCCATCGCGATGAGTGAATTACTCATCATGCGTAAGAAACTATTGATTTCATTTGAAGCCATCGTTAGTATGCTCGCAGTTATGATTCAAATTGCGCCGACAAAATGGTTCAACGGGTTACCAGATCAGCTCAATAAAGAATACGTGGTTTACTTCTTAGTTATTCTGTTGTTGCTGCACACGGTCTGGTCACGCAATCGGTTCTCATTCGATGATGCGGGTGTGTTGACGCTTGGTATTTTGTATATTGGGATGGGCTTTAACTACTTTACCGCGGCACGTGGCATCAACGTTGAAATGTTGTTGTTCTTAATGTTCATCGTGTGGGCGACAGATAGTGGTGCCTACATGGTTGGCCGCAAACTTGGTAAACATAAGGTGACACCCATTAGTCCC
This sequence comes from Lactiplantibacillus sp. B652, assembly GCF_023806745.1. NCBI lineage: Bacteria > Bacillati > Bacillota > Bacilli > Lactobacillales > Lactobacillaceae > Lactiplantibacillus > Lactiplantibacillus sp. B652. The sequence goes on from NZ_JAMSKY010000003.1 coordinate 171,389, forward strand.
AATAAGACGTGGGAAGGCTGCATCGGTGGTAGCGTGATTGGCGTCATCATCGCGAGTGCGTTTGCCATCGGGTTCCATGTTGGCTATGCGAGTGCCATCAGTATGATTTTGATTACGATTGTCTTATCAATCGTGGGGCAATTCGGCGATCTCGTCGAATCAGCCTTAAAACGCTACTATGGCGTTAAAGATTCTGGTAAGATTTTACCAGGACACGGTGGGATTTTAGACCGTTTTGATAGTATGTTATTAGTTTTCCCAATTGCACACTTATTCGGCTTGTTCTAAGCGAATACCCGAAACGCGGAAGAAAGGGGGCGCTAAATTGATCGTTACAATTATTACGTTCATTATCGTTTTCGGAATCTTGGTTATCGTCCATGAATTTGGGCACTTCTATTTTGCCAAAAAGGCTGGGATTTTGGTGCGTGAATTTTCTGTTGGGATGGGACCCAAGGCAGTTGCGTTTCGGCGGAATGCGACGACTTATACGTTACGTTTCTTGCCAATTGGTGGGTACGTGCGGATGGCCGGAGTCGCTGACGATGAAGATGAGGAACTGAAACCCGGAACGCCAGTCAGCTTACAGATCGGTCAGGATGGCATCGTCCATTCAATCAATTCTAGTAAGAAGACGACGTTGTTCAACGGGATTCCGCTATCTGTCACGGCGACCGACTTAGAGCGCGAGCTATGGATCGAAGGCTATGAGAATGGCGATGAGAGCGAAGTTAAACGTTATTCAGTCGACCACGATGCGACCATTATCGAAAGTGATGGGACTGAGGTGCAGATTGCCCCAGTAGATGTTCAATTTCAGTCAGCCAAGCTCTGGCAGCGGATGCTGACCAATTTTGCTGGTCCCATGAATAACTTCATCTTAGCCATCATCACGTTTGCAATCCTGGCGTTCATGCAGGGTGGCGTGACGAGTACGACGACTAATGTTGCGGCGACGACGGCCAATTCGGTTGCGCGCCAAGCTGGGATTCAAAAAGGTGATCAAATTGTCGCTGTCAATGGTAAAAAGATGACCAGTGCGCAGTCGATTTCGCTCCTGATTCAAGACAGTCCCAAGCAACGGTTGCGTTTGACGGTCAAACGTGATGGTCAAACCAAAAAAATTATGGTAACACCAGCTGCTAAGACGGTCTCTGGTAATCGCATCGGCCAAATCGGCGTGATGTGGGCGACGAAGACTGACAAGAGTTTTGGTGCCAAATTGGCCTATGGTTTTACGGGCTCGTGGAATATCACCAAACAGATTTTTCAGGTTCTCGGCCGGATGGTCACGCATGGCTTCAGTTTGAACGATTTAGGTGGTCCGGTCGCTATCTTTGCCACGACCTCGCAAGCGGCTAAATCAGGTCTGCGAACGGTGATTTATTTGCTGGCAGTCTTGTCGATCAACCTGGGAATTGTCAATTTATTACCAATTCCAGCCCTTGATGGTGGTAAACTATTATTAAACATTGTTGAAGGCATTCGGGGTAAACCACTACGAGTGGAAACGGAAAGTGTCATTACCTTGATTGGTTTTGGCCTCTTGATGTTATTAATGATTTTAGTCACTTGGAATGATATCCAACGATATTTCTTCTAAGCGATACTAATTTGGAATAATAAGGAGAAGATTTGTAGATGAAACAATCGAAACTGTTAATCCCAACACTTAAGGAAGTGCCAAATGACGCTGAAGCCTTAAGTCATCAGATGATGCTGCGGGCGGGCTACATTCGCCAGATTTCGGCCGGAATGTATGCTTACTTGCCATTAGCCTACCGGGTATTAACGAATATTGAACAAATTATTCGTCAAGAAATGGAAAAGATCGATGCAGCAGAAATGCTGGTACCAGCTGTGATTCCTGCCGAGTTATGGAAAGCCACGGGCCGGTATGAAACTTATGGGCCTGAATTATTCAAACTGAAGAATCGGCATGATCGTGAATTCATCTTGGGACCAACCCATGAAGAAACGTTCACGTCTCTGATTCGTGATGAAGTCAAGTCCTACAAGCGGTTGCCATTGACGTTATACCAAATCCAAGCAAAGTATCGTGATGAAGATCGGCCACGTTATGGCTTGTTGCGTGGGCGTGAATTTATTATGAAGGATGCTTATTCCTTCCACGCCGATGAATCTTCACTGGATGACACGTTCCAAGATATGGCGCAAGCTTATCAAAACATCTTCGAACGTTGCGGATTGAAGTTCCGCTCGATTATCGGTGACGGTGGCGCGATGGGTGGTAAGGATTCACGTGAATACTCAGCAATCGCCCCAGTTGGTGAAGATACGATCGTTTACTCTGATGCCAGTGACTACGCAGCGAACCTTGAAATGGCCCGGAGTTTGTACGTACCTAAGAAGTCGCATGCGTCACTCAAAGACATGGAAGAAATCGATACCCCCGGTGTGGGCACGATTGATGAGTTAGCCGACTTCTTGAAGGTTGAAGCAGATCAACTGGTCAAGAGTATTCTGTTTATCGCTGACGACCAGCCAGTGCTGGCTTTAGTTCGTGGTGACCATGAAGTCAATGATATCAAGCTGAAAAACTACCTTGATGCTGACTTCTTAGATATGGCGACGCCAGAGCAAGCACAAGAATACTTGGGTGCTAGCTTTGGTTCACTTGGCCCTGTTAACGTCAGTGACGACGTTAAAATCGTGGCTGACCAGTACGTTAAGGACATGGTCAACATCACGGTCGGTGCCAACTCAGATGGTCACCACTTCACTAATGTTAATCCAGAACGGGATTTCCATGCTGAAGATTACGTTGACATTCGTTTCGTTCAAGAAGGCGAACTCTCACCAGATGGTGCTGGTGTCTTGAAGTTCACTAAGGGTATCGAGATCGGTCACATCTTTAAGTTGGGGACGCGTTACTCTAAGGACTTGCATGCCGAAGTCTTAGATGCTAACGGTCGCAACATTCCAGTTATCATGGGCTGCTACGGTATCGGGGTCTCCCGGTTACTCTCAGCGATTGCGGAACAACGCGCCGATGATAATGGTTTGATCTGGCCAAAAGCGATTGCACCATTTGACGTCCACGTCATTCCAGTCAACCCTAAGAAGGCCGAACAAGTCGAAGTTGCTGACCAAGTTGAAGCACAACTGGAAGCTGCTGGCTACAAGGTCTTGTATGATGACCGGAAGGAACGGCCTGGGGTTAAGTTTGCAGATTCTGACTTGATGGGGATTCCAGCGCGGATCACCATTGGGAAGAAGGCCAGTGAAGGCATCGTTGAAATCAAACTTCGCCAGACTGGTGAGACGCTTGAAGTTAAACAAGAAGAGATCGCTAATAATTTAGCCGTCTTACTTGAAAATATTGACTAATTACACGGTAGCGTGCGTCATGTAACGCGCTAGTCATTTTTGTTAGTTATTGGAAGAAATCATCTAGTTGGGATTTACGAGAACTAGATGATTTTTCTTTTGCCAACCAATCACGTGGCGCGAGCCGCAGACTGTGATAAAATAGTAACGTTTCATGTGAACGGGTCACACCTTCACTGAATTGGTGATAAATGTGATAGTACTTAGGTTCTCTGAGTCGTGTGATTGCAGTAACTGGCTTCACTTTGGACTTTGATGATGCTTCAGAAGTGATGCTGATTAGCTCGTAGTCAGACTCAGACAGCCGTTCACATCAGCACCGAAATAGGCGTTAACTAATCAAGAACGTTTAAATGAGATAAGAGGAGGACCACTGGTGAGTTTAAACCAACAAGAAATGTTCGAGAAACTCCTCGAACAAATTGAGATGCCGACAGGTCCTGAATTCGAGGCCGCGGCGATCGATAAGTTGACCGTGCATCAAGCTTCCAAAGTTTGGGAATTTCATTTGCATTTTCAACACGTGCTGCCTTACTCGCAATTTATGACGTTTCAAAATAAACTCCAAATTGCGTTCAAGGACATTGCCCGGGTGACGTATAAAATCGTAACGGATGATACCGAAGTCAACGGTCGCGAACTAGCAGAGTATTGGGAGTGGATCGTTCAACATAGTGGGATTAAGTCGTCACTTGTTCAGTCTCTGTGCAATAGCAACGTACCGACCTATGAAGATGGTCGCGTTATTCTATTAGCTGAAAATGAAGTGATTCAAAATTTCTTGACCAATCAAGCTTTGGGGCCGATTGAATCGACGTATCATCGACTCGGGTTTCCAAAGTTCTCGATCCACACGATGATTGACGAAAGTGCGTCGCAAGCAAAAATCAAGGAATTCCACGAACAGAAGGCCAAGTCGGATCAAGAACTGGCCAAAAAGGCCGAAGCGGCCATTAAGAAAGCCAATGAAAAGCGGCAGAAGCAGGCTGATTCTCCGGCGCCAATCGATGGCCCAGTGCAATTAGGAAAGCAAATCAATCCGCAAGAACCAGCAAAACAAATGGTTCAAATTACGGAAGAAGAGCGGTCTGTCATCGTTGAAGGTTACGTTTTCGACATGGAAGTCCGGACGCTGCGTTCACAACGACAGTTATTGATTTTAAAAGTAACCGATTATAGCTCGTCGATGGTTGTTAAGAAGTTCTCTCGGAATGCAGACGACGAGGCCCAATTTGCAGCGCTACACACTGGAATGTGGGTCCGTGTTCGCGGTTCCGTCCAAGAAGATAGTTTCATGCGGGATTTGACGATCAACGCCTACGACATTAACGAGACGTCGCACGCCAGTCGTCAAGATACGGCGCCAGCGGATGATAAACGGGTGGAACTACATCTACACTCCAACATGAGTCAGATGGATGCGACCAACAGCGTCAGCGATTACGTCAAACAGGCGGCCAAGTGGGGCCATCCAGCAATCGCTATCACTGACCATTCGGGCGCCCAGGCCTTTCCGGAAGCTTTTGCAGCCGGTGAAAAGAATAACATCAAAATTTTGTATGGGGTCGAAGCCAACATGGTCGATGACGGGGTGCCGATTGCTTACAATGACGCGCACGTTGATTTAAAAGAATCGACTTACGTTATCTTTGATACTGAAACGACCGGACTGTCCGCCATTTATGACCGGGTCATTGAATTGTCCGCAGTTAAGATGGTCAAAGGAAACGTTGTCGACCAGTTTGAAGAATTTATCGACCCTGGTTTTCATTTATCGGAAACGACGACCAATTTGACTAGTATCACGGATGACATGGTCCGGGGTTCGAAATCCGAAGAGGAAGTCTTCAAGTTATTCCGTGAATTTTATGGCGATGCCATCGTTGTTGGTCATAACGTTACTTTCGATATCGGGTTCATGAATACCGGGTACGCGCGTCATCATATGGGCCCCATCACGAACCCAATCATTGACACGTTAACGCTGGCGCGCTGGCTATACCCGAATTTACGGGGTTACCGGTTAAATACGCTGGCCAAGAAATTCAACGTTAACTTGGAACACCATCACCGGGCGATTTATGATGCGGAATCTACGGGACATTTGAACCACATCTTTTTGAAGGACGCCGAGGAACGCTATGGGGTCCAGTTCCACGAACAATTAAATGATCATATGAATGAGAATGCAGCTTATCGCCACGCGCGGCCATTCCACGCGACATTGTATGCGCAGACGCAAGCCGGTTTGAAGAACCTGTTCCGAATCATTTCACTATCTAACGTCGAATACTATTACCGGGTGCCACGGGTGCCGCGAAGCATTCTGAATAAATATCGAGATGGAATTCTGGTCGGTTCGGCTTGCTCAAGTGGTGAAGTCTTCACCGCAATGATGCAAAAAGGGAAGGAAGAAGCCCGTCAGAAGGCTGGTTACTATGACTTCCTGGAGGTCCAACCAAAAGCGGCTTACTCGGCACTGATTGAGAGTGGCTTGATTGCCGATACGGCTCACTTAGAAGAGATTATCGGTAACATGGTCGAACTGGGTCATGAAATGAATATTCCGGTCGCTGCGACTGGCGATGTTCATTATCTCAACCCAGAAGATAAAATTTATCGTAAGATCTTGATTCATTCGCAACCGGGTAATCCATTGAATCGAACGGAACGCCCAGATGTGCATTTCCGCTCGACAGACGAAATGCTCAAAGACTTTGATTTTCTCGGTGCGGATACCGCCCATGAAATCGTTGTCGATACCCCACGCGCGATTGCGGACCGGTTTGAAATCGTCCGTCCGGTCAAGGACAAACTGTATACGCCGCGGATGAAGGGTGCCGAAGCTGAAATCGAGAAGCTGACCATGGATCGAGCCCATGCTTGGTACGGTGAGCCATTACCGGAAATCGTCCAAAAACGAGTCGACAAAGAGTTGAAGAGTATTATCGGGAACGGGTTCTCGGTTATTTACTTGATTGCCCAACGGCTGGTGTTCAAGAGTAACAAGGACGGTTACCTGGTTGGGTCTCGTGGTTCCGTTGGGTCTAGTCTGGTCGCAACGCTATCTGGGATTACGGAAGTTAACCCGATGCCGCCACATTACCGTTGTCCAAATTGCCAATATTCGCATTTCTATACGAATAATGAATATGGTTCTGGCTACGATTTACCGCCGAAGGATTGTCCTGAATGTGGCACTAACATGGTTCGTGATGGGCAAAACATCCCATTCGAAACTTTCCTTGGTTTCTACGGAAACAAGGTGCCGGATATTGATTTAAACTTCTCCGGTGACTACCAACCGATTGCCCACAACTATACCAAAGTCTTGTTCGGTGAGAAAAATGTTTACCGTGCCGGGACGATTGGAACGGTCGCAGATAAGACTGGTTATGGCTACGTCAAGGCGTACGAACGTGATACCAATCAAACGTTGCGTTCAGCCGAGGTCGACCGGTTAGCCAAAGGCACGACGGGGGTCAAGCGGACGACTGGGCAACATCCGGCCGGTATCATTGTTGTGCCGGACTATATGGATATTTATGACTTTACACCAGTCCAATATCCCGCTGACGACCAGAGTGCGGCCTGGCAAACGACCCACTTTGATTTCCATTCGATTCATGATAATATCTTGAAAATTGATATTCTGGGACATGATGACCCGACGATGATTCGGATGCTCCAAGATTTGTCGGGAATTCAACCTGAAAGCATTCCGCCAGTTGATCCGAATGTCATGAAGATTTTCTCAAGTCCCGAAGTCTTAGGCGTCACCGAAGACCAGATTTTCTCTAAAACGGGGACCCTGGGTATTCCTGAATTCGGGACGCGCTTCGTCCGGGGGATGCTGGAAGAAACCCATCCGTCGACGTTTAACGAATTGCTTCAAATCTCTGGACTCTCCCACGGGACCGACGTGTGGCTCGGCAACGCGGAAGAATTGATCAAGGATGGTACGGTTACGCTGGCAGAAGTTATTGGGTGTCGTGATAACATCATGACCGACTTGATTCACTATGGGATGGAATCTGATATGTCCTTCCAAATCATGGAACACGTGCGGAAGGGTCGTGGGATTCCTGATGAGTGGCAACAGGCGATGAAGGATGCTGACGTTCCCGATTGGTACATCGAGTCGTGTCTCAAAATCAAGTACATGTTCCCACGGGCGCATGCGGCGGCTTATATCTTGATGGCGTTGCGGGTCGCGTACTTCAAAGTCTACTTCCCACTGATTTACTACACGGCCTACTTCTCGGTGCGGGCGGATGATTTCGACCTCGTCGCGATGGCTCATGGTAAGGAAGCGGTCAAGGCCTCGATGAAAGCCATCACGGATAAAGGGATGGATGCGAGTGCCAAGGAAAAGAACTTGCTGACGGTGCTCGAGCTGGCAAACGAAATGTTGGAACGTGGCTTCAACTTCTCCATGGTCGACTTAGACAAGTCGGATGCATCCGATTGGTTGATTGATGGTGACACGCTGATTGCACCATTCCGAGCCGTGCCTGGTCTTGGACTGAATGTCGCCAAGCAGATCGTGGCGGCACGGGCGGATAAACCATTCCTATCGAAGGAAGATTTATCGAAACGCGGTAAGGTTTCTAAGAGCTTGATCGACTTCATGACCGAAAATGGGGTTCTGAACGATTTACCGGATGAAAACCAATTATCTCTGTTTTAATTGAAGATGGATTGTGCGCGTTGATTTGTCATGAATACAACATGCGATTAGTTGGATTACTGTTCGTCAGCAGATGCCGACCCTAGTCCGACTGACAGAGCTGGCTGACAACGCTGGAACAGGCCGGACATTGATTTGAACTCACACGAAAAACCACTGTGCAATTTCAAATATGAGTACACCGCGTCCGATAAGTTAAAAATTGATGAAATTTTAGTCAAATTGGACGTGCAACGGGCAACATTGCAGTTTGTGGCCATATGATGCGCAGCAATGCCGTCATATCAGTGATTAACGTGCTTTTGTGGCATGGTTTCGACGGGTAATTAATTGCCAGTGCTAACGGCTATAAAAGGCGTGAGCTTGCGGTTTGACCATAATTGTGCTAATATATGATTGTAATTTAAAACTCGTTAACGAGTGAGCAGCGATGCTCACTCTTTTTATTGGACTAATCTGAATAGGAGGCACAGCCTTGAGCAATAATGTTGTTGAAACCATTCAGCCAGTGGCCGCAGCCATTGTCAGCGCACACCAGTTTGAACTCGTCGACCTGGAATTTGTGCGCGAAGGTCAGAGCTGGTACTTGCGGCTCTACATCGACAAGCCAGGCGGCATTAATATTGAAGAATGTGCGATGGTTAGTGATGAACTAAGTGAGAAGTTGGATACGATGGAACCTGATCCAATTCCACAAGCTTACTTTTTAGAGGTCTCTTCGCCTGGTGCGGAACGGCCGCTGAAGAAGGAAGCAGATTATCAAAATGCCATCGGAAAATATGTACACGTTGGTTTATACCAGAAATTAGATGGTAAAAAGGTCTTTGAAGGTGATTTGACGGAAGTCACGCCAACCACGGTGACAATCGATTATTTAGATAAGACCCGTCATAAGACGGTCACGATCAATCGTGATCAGATTTCACAAGCCCGCTTAGCGGTAAAGTTCTAAATAAGTAAAGGAGTCTACACATGAGTAAGGAATTATTAGGGGCCTTAGACACCCTCGAATCAGAAAAGGGCATCAAAAAAGAAGTTGTGATCGAAGCCCTCGAAGCTGCCTTGGTTTCTGCATACAAACGGAACTACGGTCAGGCGCAAAACGTTGAAGTTGACTTTGATCAAGTAAAGGGTAATATTCACGTATATGCGGTCAAAGAAGTCGTTGAAGATGTTTTTGACTCACGGCTGGAAGTTAGCTTACAAGACGCGTTAGCAATTAACCGGGCTTACGAAATTGGTGATGACATTCGGTTTGAAGTCACACCTAAGAACTTTGGTCGCATCGCTGCTCAAACGGCAAAGCAGGTCATCATGCAACGGGTACGTGAAGCTGAACGTGGGATCATCTATGACGAATACAGCCAGTACGAAAATGAAATCGTCACTGGTGAAGTTGAACGCCAAGATAATCGGTTCGTTTACGTTAGCTTAGGTAAGGTGGAAGCCGTTATGGGCCGCTCCGACCAATTACCAGGTGAAGTATACCGGATTCACGATAAAATCAAGGTTTACGTTTCTAAAGTGGAAAATGCCACTAAGGGTCCCCAAGTGTTCGTTTCGCGGACTGCGCCGGACTTGTTGAAACGGTTGTTCGAACAAGAAGTGCCTGAAATTTTCGACGGGATCGTTGAAATCGTCTCAATTGCTCGTGAAGCGGGTGATCGCGCTAAGGTCGCAGTTCGTTCAAACAATCCGAACGTTGATCCAGTCGGGACCTGTGTCGGACCAAAAGGCCAACGGGTCCAAACCATTGTTAACGAACTCCATGGCGAAAACATGGATATCGTTGAATGGACGGATGATACGGCAGTCTTCATCGCCAATGCGTTGAACCCCGCCGAAGTCTTGGATGTCATTTTTGACCCTGAAAACGAACGCGGCTGTACCGTGGTCGTTCCTGATTACCAATTATCATTAGCAATTGGGAAACGTGGTCAAAATGCGCGTTTAGCAGCTAAGTTGACCGGCTTCAAGATCGATATCAAATCTGAAACCGAAGCATCTGATATAATGGATGCAAACCCTGATGATGTGGCAGCTGCCGAAACAGCACCACAAGCAGCGACTGAAGATGCCCCTGTCAGTGATGATGTGGCTGACGATGTTGCCGCTGAACCATCAGCAGCGACTGACGTAGAACCTGAAGCAACTGATTCAGAAGCAACTGAACCTGAAGTAGTCACCGATTCAGAAGCTGCAGCCTCTGATGAAGCTGCCAGTGACGCTGAATAGGGTCAGGTTCGTAATGAAGTAATCAAAGGAGGTCTGGGATTATGAAAAAAAGAAAAGTGCCGTTACGAAAGGACATTGTGACGGGTGAAATGCATCCCAAAAAAGACTTAGTCCGGGTCGTTAAGAACAAGCAGGATGAAGTTTCCGTAGATCCAACTGGTAAGAAGCCAGGACGCGGTGCTTACATTGCGTTAGACGTTGCAGTTGCCCAACGTGCCAAGAAGGAAAAAACCTTCGATAAGGCATTCGGCATCAAAGTCGAAGCGGATTTTTACGATGAATTGGTGGCCTACGTGGATCACCAACAAGCGCGAAAGGAACTCTTCGGAAATGACGCCTAACCAAGCTTGTTTGAACCTACTGGGCCTTTCACGGCGTGCCAGTAAGCAAATTGCAGGCGAAGGCTTGACCTTAGCTGCGATTCGTAATCAGACGGCCAAGCTAGTCTTTATTGCTAGTGATGCCGGTCCCACGACTGCCAAAAAGTTCCATGATAAGGCCCAATCTTATGATGTTCCTGTGATCGATACCTTTACTAAAGCTGAAATGAATGCGGCGACGGGCAATAAACGAACCGTTTATGCCATTACTGACGCCGGGTTTGCCAAGAAAATGGTGGCGATCATGAATCAGTAAAGGAGGGTGAAGCTATGGGAAAACAGCGAATTTACGAACTTGCGAAGACCTTGAACGTGCCAAGCAAACAATTGATTGCGCAAGCACAACAATTGGGCTTCGCGGTTAAAAATCATATGTCGACCCTCGGTGACGCTGAAGTCCGCCAGTTAACTGGCGCGGCGACCGTTACCCATCCTAAGTCTCAATCGGCTCCGGCACAGCGGAGCCAGGCGACGCATACCGTCGCCAAAAATGTGACACGAACTGCTAATCAGCAGCAATCCAACTCGCGTCATTTACAGAGTGGTGATTCTTTGAATAATAATCGTAATAATAACCAAAATAATAGTCAAAGTCGCAATAACAATGGCGGCAGCCGGTCTAATGGTAACGCAACCCGGTCCAACAATAATACGCGGACAAACAATAGTCGCAATAACGGCGGCAATGGGGCTAACCGGTCTAATAACAGCAGTAACCGGCCAAATAACAACCGTTCTAACAACAATTCATCGAACCGGTCTAACAATGGCGGTAACCGTTCTAACAACACTAGCAACCGTAGCAACAATAACGGTGGCCAAAACCGGAACAGCAACAACAACCGTAGTTCGAACAGCAACAATTCCAACAACAATCGTTCTAACGGGACGACGAACAGTGCGCGGAATGGTAGCGGCCGCTTCGGTGGTAGTTTGAATAGTAACAACAATGGTGGCGGCAACGGTGGTGGTCGTTATCGTGGTGGTAACAACAATAACCGTCGTCGTAACAACCGCAACAACCGCAACCGCAATAACAATAAGAATCAACGGATTCGCCAAGTGAACAACAAGCCGGCGCCAGTTCGTAAGGACAAGCCGTTGCCAGAAACACTGGTTTACACGGTCGGCATGAACGCCCAAGATTTAGGGAAGTTATTGCACCGTGAACCAGCTGAAATTATCAAGAAGTTATTCATGTTGGGCGTGGCGGTTAACCAAAACCAGTCACTCGACAAGGATACGATTGAAATTTTAGCGACTGATTACGGCATTGACGCCCAAGAAAAAGTTGAAGTTGATGTCACTGACTTGGACAAGTTCTTCGATGACGAAGTGAATAATACCGATAACCTTGAACCACGGGCACCAGTGGTTACTGTCATGGGACACGTTGACCATGGTAAGACGACCTTGCTGGACAAATTACGGCATACTCACGTTACTGAAGGCGAAGCCGGTGGGATCACGCAAGCAATCGGGGCTTATCAAGTTAAGCACGATGGCAAGATCATCACTTTCTTAGATACACCAGGGCATGCGGCCTTTACTGAAATGCGGGCGCGTGGTGCTGATATTACTGATATCACGGTCTTAGTGGTTGCTGCGGATGATGGTGTGATGCCACAAACCATCGAAGCCATCAACCATGCGAAGGCTGCTAAGGTGCCAATCATTGTTGCAGTCAACAAGATTGATAAGCCAGGTGCTAACCCGAACCATGTCATGGAACAATTGACTGAATATGGGTTGATTCCTGAAGACTGGGGTGGCGACACGATCTTCGTTCAGATTTCGGCTAAGTTCGGTAAGAACCTTGACGAATTATTGGACATGATCTTATTACAATCTGAAGTCCTTGAATTAACGGCTAACCCTAAGCAAAATGCGGCTGGGTCTGTCTTGGAAGCCAGCCTTGACCGTGGGAAAGGATCAACTGCGACCTTGCTTGTTCAACAAGGGACGATGCATGTCGGTGATCCAATCGTTGTCGGCAATACCTATGGGAAAGTTCGGACAATGACCAACGACCATGGGAAGCGCATCAAAGAAGCCGTTCCTTCAACCCCAATTGAAATTACTGGGTTGAATGATGTGCCAGATGCTGGCGACCGTTTCGTTGTCTTTGATGATGAAAAGACAGCACGTGACGCCGGTGAACAACGGGCAAAACAAGCCTTAATGGAAGAACGTAAGCAGACGACGCATGTAACCTTGGATAACCTCTTTGATTCTATGAAGCAAGGGGAACTCAAGGAAGTTGACGTGATTATTAAGGCTGACGTTCAAGGTTCTGTTGAAGCCTTAGCTGGTAGCTTACGTAAAATCGACGTTGAAGGTGTTCGGGTCAACATTATCCATACGGCCGTTGGGGCAATCAACGAAAGTGACGTTGCCTTAGCCGAAGCAAGTAACGCCATCATCATCGGGTTCAACGTACGGCCAACGCCACAAGCCAAAGCCCAAGCTGACACAGACGATGTTGATATTCGTTTGCATCAAGTCATCTACAACGCTATCGATGAAATCGAGAGTGCGATGAAAGGGATGCTCGAACCGAAGTATGAAGAAGAAATCACTGGTCAAGCTGAAATTCGTGAAATCTACAAGGTTTCTAAGCTTGGAACTATCGGTGGTGGGATGGTCACTGATGGGGTCATCCACCGCGATTCCGGTGTTCGCGTCATTCGCGATGGTGTCGTGATTTATGACGGTAAGTTAGCTAGTTTACGGCGCTTCAAGGATGATGTGAAGGAAGTCAAGCAAGGCTTCGAACTTGGTCTTCGGGTCGAAGACTACAACGATATCAAAGTTAATGATGTCATTGAAGCTTACGTCATGAAGGAAGTTCCGATTGAATAACCTTTCAAAGGGGGATTAACCGATGGCACAACATTATCGTGTGGGTCGTCTAGAACAGGAAATCGAACGTGAAGTTAATGATATTTTATTAAAACGGGTTCGTGATCCACGGGTCGCAGGTGTGACGATTACTGGCGTCACAGTTACTGGTGACTTACAACAGGCGACCATCTACTACAGTATTTTGTCCGATAAAGCATCCGATGGCGAGAAGACGGCAGCTGGTTTGTCTAAGGCAACTGGCCTGATTCGTAGCGAATTAGGGTCACGACTTAGCATCTACAAGACGCCGGAATTAACATTTGAACGGGATAACTCTGTTCAATACGGTAGCCGGATCGATGAATTAATCAATAATTTAAAACGGCAAGACTAACCACTTGCCAAACCAAACGCCCTTGTCGCTATTGTGTGACGAGGGCGTTTTTTTAGAAACTAATTAATGTATTGTGCCCGCTAATTTGGCGTGAATCATGATTAAAACGTGCCAATTGTTTGGTTTACTGTTCGTCAGCCGATGCACTCCCTAATCCGACTTCCGGGGCCGGCTGACAATTGCTGGAACGTAAGCCGACATCGATTTGAACTTACGCAGAAGACCACTGCGCAATTTCAAATACGAGACTTATTCTAAGCCGGAAGAAGCCCACTTCCAGCTAAGAATAATTTGGCTACTGAGCATTGTCAGCCGGCCCCTCCAGTCGGGAACCCGCTCGAATGACAGATGAACAACCACCTATCTGGGTACAATTGACCACTGAATATTAGGAGACTGGTCCTTTATTCAAACGTTGAATTCGCGTCTATGATGATTTATAGCATCTAAATACTGATGAGATGATTTGAAGATTATCGATTCATTGGCAATTCGTCTTAAGATAGACGATTGAACTGAAACGTAGAATTACCTTTCAGTTTGTATTTAAGATTCGACCAATTCAATGTCTAGAGAAAATCTTGATAACGTAAAGTAAGACCGAGGATTTGACGATCCAAACGCAAGAGTGACGAGCCAGAAATCATCAGAAGTCACCCTTACCGTTAATCATTATTCTGACTGGTTACTAAGAATCAGCGATCAGTACATTAAAAATTGGGTCCGCACATGTCTGCCTTTCGAATGCCTGGAAGCCGGCATAGGAAGCATCCACCCCAGAAAGTTTACGATAACTCGCACTGTTTCCAGCGGACCTCAGCTGGCAGCACTTGAACTTAGAAAATAGCACGTTTTAATCATCTATAGTGCCAATTAGGACGTCGTACAATGCGTATTCAAACTGTTTCCAGCGGGCCACAGCTGAATAATATTTGAAACAAAATTCCAAATTAAAATGAAATTAGGGTTGACGAATCTAAATGAGAATGTTTTAATATAAACAATCAATGAAACGGAAAGGATAGATGATAATGACTCAATTCAACACGACAGCTTATTATTATGGCTTTGCTTATTTTAGGTAGCGCCCGTATTGGAACCTTAGATACGGACGGCACCTACGTTCGTGTCTAAGCAGAGTCAATTCATCTTGACCAGCTAGACACTGTGAGTCTAGCTGGAATAATAATCATCAATTGGAATTAAAATTTGATGAGCCAGCTAGATTATTCAATCTAGCTGGCCTTTTTTATTTCCATTAAGGAGTGGTGGTTTATGCATCAACGACAGTTATCAATTAGTCTCTACTTGAACTATTTTGTCCATGGTATTGGCTTGATTATTTTAACGCAAAATATGCAGGCGCTAGGGCAGCATTGGCAAACCCCGTTAGCGACAGTTTCCTACGTTATTTCAGGAATTGGGATTGGTCGATTATTCGCTTACTTTATTCTGGGCAACTTATCAGACCGGTTTGGCCGTAAAGTGTTCGTCAACATTGGGATGGCGAGTTACCTGATTTTCTTCCTCGGGATGGCCGTAGTGACCAACATTCAGGTTGCTTATGGGTTGGCGATTTTAGCCGGGGTGGCGAATTCAGCCCTCGACTCGGGCACCTATACCACGTTTATCGAGATGGGTGGTCGCCAGGGTTCCGCTAATGTCTTACTGAAAGCGTTCATGTCAGCTGGGGAATTCTTGTTACCACTGCTGGTTGCCAACCTTGAAGCCCAGCAACTCTGGTACGGGTGGTCGTTCATGTTAGCGGCGGTCATTTTACTCGTCAACGGCGTTTTGCTTAATCGGCAGCATTTTCCCGTTCGTAACCAAGCTAATGCTTCGGCTTCGGCCTTGGCCGTTCGTCAGCAAATCAGTCATGGTCGGCGTTGGCTGGCCACGATTGGGCTTGCGGGATACGGCTACACGTCGATGGCAATCATGATTCTTTACACGCAATGGATCAGCTTATTCGCGACCCGCACGTTTCATTTTTCGGCGATACTCGCACATTGGTTGTTGTCGTTATACAGCATCGGTTCGATTAGCGGCGTGCTCGTGATTTTCTGGTTATTACGCCGCGGTGTGGCAGAGACCAAATTACTAGTGGCGATGAATGTCGGATCCTTAGTTGCATTGTTGGTGATTTGTTACAGTCCAATCGCTGGACTGTCAATGATTGCGGCACTCGCATTCGGGTTTACCGCGGCTGGTGGTGTGATGCAGGTCGCACTGAACTTATTCATCAAGCTTTACCCGCAAGTTAAAGGACGCGTCACCGGTATTTACTTCACGTTTGGCAGTATTGCGTCCTTCACGATTCCGTTGATTACCGGTTGGCTGTCACAGCAAAACGTGGCGTTGGCAATGCGGTTCGATTTATTGATTGGTGTGGCCGGCATTGGTTGCGTGGGATTAGCGGCCTGGGCAATTCGCAGTCCGAAGTCACTGAGTCAAGAACGTCAGCGAATCAACCACATCGACCAACAGATCGTCCGTCTACTCAACGAGCGGTTTGATACGGTCACGGCAATCGGTGAATTAAAACAACAGCAGCAGTTGCCCGTCCTAGATCAACAACGTGAACAACGGGTGTTACATCAAGTTGCCGCCAAGAGCAAACAAACGGCCCACACGCCGTACTTACAAGCAATTTATCAAGCCATTATGCGCAACTCACGCGCTTACCAGACAGATTTGCACGATTTACACAAGGAGGAAATTAATCATGATTAACTACGTCACTGCCGGAGAATCGCATGGCCCGCAATTGAGCGGCATTTTAACCGGGATTCCCGCCGGACTTTCATTAGATATCGACGCCATCAATGCGGGGTTAGCCGCGCGACAGGGTGGGTTTGGCCGCGGTAATCGCCAACAAATCGAACACGACACGGTTCAAATTACCGGTGGGGTGCGACATGGTGTGACACTAGGTTCGCCGATCGCGTTAACCATCACCAACCGCGACCACGCGCACTGGTCAGCAATCATGGATCCACTTAGTCCTGCGACTGCGACCAATACGTTACGACAGGTGACACGGCCACGACCCGGTCATGCGGATTTGGTTGGTGGCATGAAATATGGGCACCGCGACCTGCGCAACGTGTTGGAACGGTCCTCTGCTCGTGAAACGGCCATGCGGGTGGCCATTGGTCAGATTTGCAAACAGTTGTTGGCGCAGTTGGACATTCAACTAATTGGTTACGTGCAACAGATTGGCGCGACACAAATTCCAGTCGATGGCACCCTGACTGTCAGCCAACTACAAGCACGAGTGAGCCAAAACGATTTGCGGATTGAAGCTAACGATCAAGTTGAAGCGCTGCATGACCTCATCACGGCGACTAAGAAAGCCGGTGATACCCTTGGGGGCGTGATTCGCGTCGTTGCAGAAAATGTTCCTGCTGGCCTGGGGAGCTACACGAATTGGGACACCAAGTTAGACGGGCAGTTAGCAGCTGCCGTCATGGGCGTCAACGCGATGAAGGGCGTCGAAATCGGTGATGGCTTTACGGCTGCTGGGCAATACGGAAGTCAAGTGATGGATGAAATTGACTGGGATACGGCTGCCGGCTGGTCCCGTTTGACCAATCATTTAGGCGGCTTTGAAGGCGGAATGACGAATGGCATGCCAATTGTGATCAAAGCCGCAATGAAGCCGATTCCAACCCTTTACAACCCATTACAAAGCGTCGACATTGCGACTAAAGTTCGTCAAAAGGCTAGCGTTGAACGTTCGGATACGACGGCCATCGTGCCAGCCTCGTTGGTGGTCGAGAGTGTCGTGGCGATCGAACTGGCGCGGGCGCTGACTGCCACGTTTGATGGGAGTAACTTACAACGGCTACAGCGGATGGTGGCCGACTACCGCGACGAACTTCGGCAATATTAGGACGCCAATATGGAAATTCATACATTAGGTCCCACAGCGACCGATAGTTACGCGGCAGCGCGGACTTATAACCAACGTGTCTGGCAGGGGCAGGCGACGATTGTTGGCCATCCCAGTTTTGAATCGATTTTGACGAATCTGAACGCTTACCAGGGTGCGCAACTCGTGATACCCGCGGCCTTCAAATCGCCAACGCTGCATGCAAGCTGGGGCGATGTCCACTACGCCTTGCTGAATCAGTTGACATTGTGCGATTGTTTTATGACCAAACTGGATCCCTTAGTGGTTGTCCAACGGTTAGATGCCGACAACCAGATTGGCTATACGCACGCCGCAACAGCACAATTGCTCAAACGATTAGTCCAGCGGGTGACAGTCCAAACTGCTGCCAGTAAATACTTAGCGTATCAGGCCTATCAAGAAAATCAGGCCGCCTACGTCTTAACCAACGAAAAAAATGTGACATTAACGCACAATGAACGCCAACTCGCGCGCCTGACACCATCGATGGTGTGGTGCGTCTATCAAATTAATTAGGGATGATGATTGATGATAAAAACATTAACTGGAGCGCCCAAAATCGGCCTACATGGGACATTAGCGGTTCCTGGCGATAAGAGTTTATCGCATCGCGGTCTGATCTTAGGGGCCATCAGTCAGGGGACAACGACGCTCCACGGCTTTTTACCCGCTGCTGACTGTCTGTCCACTCTGACTGCACTGCAGGCGTTAGGCGTCCCGATTCACCGCGATGGGACGACGGTTACGATTACTGGGCGCGGGTTACACGGGTTATCCCAACCCAAGCAGCCGCTAGATATGGGAAATGCGGGAACGGCCACTCGGTTACTAGCCGGTTTGTTAGCCGGACAACCGTTTGCAACGACACTGATTGGGGATGCTTCACTGAGCCGTCGTCCAATGGAACGTGTGCGGCAACCTTTGCAGGCGATGGGGGCTCACATTGAGCTAACCGCGGGACATTTACCAATGAGGATTAATGGGCAACGACTACACGGTGGTCATACCGACATGCAGGTAGCTAGCGCGCAAGTCAAAAGTGCCCTGATCCTTGCGGCATTACAAGCGGACGGCCCCAGTACGATCGTCGAACAATTACCGACTCGTGACCATACCGAACGATTATTACGTCAATTTGGTGGCCATATCGAAACTGCGGCGGATGAACGTACGATTACCGTAACGCCACAACCACAATTGCAGGGTCAAACGGTGCAGATTCCCGGCGATTTTTCTTCGGCAGCGTTTTTTCTGACAGCCGCCAGCATCGTGCCAAAAGCCCATATTCGCTTGACCCAGGTCGGACTAAATCCAACGCGCACCGGTCTATTGAATGTTTTGCAGCGGATGGGTGGCCATGTTACCGTAACGCCGCAAACTCAAACCACTGAACCAGTGGGAGACATTGAAGTATCCTGTGCGCAGTTGCATCCGATTCACCTGACGGCTGCCGATATTCCAGCTATTATTGATGAACTCCCATTAGTGGCCTTGTTAGCTGCCACGGCGGATGGTATCAGTACGGTTAGTGGCGCTGCAGAATTGCGCGTCAAGGAGACCGACCGGATTGCGACTATCGTGACTGAGCTGCAAAAACTCGGCGTGGTGATTACGGCCCAACCGGATGGATTTACGATTGATGGTCGGGCAACTTGGCACCAACCAAAAGAGAATTTGGATAGTCATGGTGATCATCGAATCGGCATGATGATGGCCATTGCGGCATTACGGCTCCCTCAACCGACGCAACTCGCAGGTGCCGAAGCAGTCGACATTTCATACCCGACCTTTTTTGAAGATTTAGCACAGCTTTGTCAGGGGGTGCGTGTATGACAACAGTCTTAGTCAAGGGGATTGGTTTAATTGGTAGTTCATTGGCATTAGCAATCAAACAAGCTCACCCGGAAATGCGGGTGCTCGGGAGTGACTGCGATGTCGCCAGTCTGAGCTATGCCCAACAGCAAGGCATCATTGATGCGGCCGTTAAGGATTGGCAGGCTGCCGCACTGCAAGCGGATGTCATTTTGTTGGCGGGACCGGTCAATGTCATCGTGGCAGACTTAAAAACGCTCGCGACCTTAACACTGAAACCCAACGTGCTGGTCACGGATGTTGGTAGTACCAAACAACAAGTTGTACAAGCCGCACAGCCGTTACAACAACGGGGGATCAACTTTATCGGTGGTCACCCGATGGCAGGGTCGCATAAGTCAGGGGTGACGGCCGGTCGCGCGGATTTGTTTGAGAATGCCTTTTACTTTTTGATTCCTGGTCGCACGTCCGATACCGTCGTGACGCAATTACAAACGTTACTGTCGGCGACGCGGGTTAAATGGTTGACGGTGACGGCGCGCCAACACGACCGAATCGTGGGCCAGTTGAGCCATTTGCCGCACGTGGTTGCCGCCGCACTCGTCAATCAGACCCAACAGGTGTTGGCCGATTCACCATTAGGCTTGCGACTCGCTGCCGGTGGCTTTAAAAGCATTACCAGAATTGCCAGTTCTGATCCGACGATGTGGACGGCGATTTTGGCCACTAATGCTGAACTTGTAACCAGTGAATTGCAGGGTTATATTGACCAATTGAGTGACATTAAGACGGCCATCACTCATCAAGATGCGACTCGTGTTCATGAGTTTTTTGCGACGGCCAAAGTCACCCGTGACCGGCTTGGACCAGAACAACTGGGTGGGCTACCTAACTTTTATGACCTGTTTTTAAACGTGCCTGACCAGGTTGGGACGATTGCGGATGTCACTCAACGTTTGGCAGCTGCAAAGTTGAGCTTGGTGAATATTCATATTTTAGAAATTCGAGAAGAAATCGACGGCGTTTTACAGCTGACGTTCAACGATGCCGTTGCACAAAATGAGGCGGCAACTTTATTAACGACAGCCGGATACCAGATCGTGAGGAGGAATTAATTAATGATACAAGCAATTTTAATTGGATTTATGGGTAGTGGCAAGACAACGGTCGGCCGGATTCTAGCGCGCAGTCTAGCAACTGCCCACGCGGATTTGGATGACTTGATCGTCCAACAAGCGGGGCGGCCAATTACGACGATTTTTGCTGAACAGGGTGAGGCCTACTTCCGACAGTTAGAACACCAAACCCTGTTGCGTGCGCTTCAAGCAACCGGGGTGCTTTCAACCGGTGGCGGTACACCGACGATTGCGATGAATGCGGTTAGTCTAAAACAAAGTACGGTACCCGTCATTTGGTTAACTGCAAATGATGACACGATTATTCAGCGGGTCCAACAAGATTCCGGGCGGCCACTAGTCAATCAATTAGACCAGACAAGCCTACTCGCGCTCAAACGGCGTCGCCAAGCGTTATATGCCGATGTCGCCGACTTAACGATCGCCACCGACCAATTGACGCCCGCGCAAATTGCTGACCAGATTCAGGGCTGGCTCAGCGATCAGCGTGCGGTACGGCAGGCTGAATAAGTATCACGGATTGTGCGTCATGAATAATGGTTAAAACGTGCCATTTAGTTGGATTACTGTTCGTCATCCGATGCGCTTCCTAGTCCGACTTCCGGGGCCGGCTGACAACGCTGGAACAGGGCGGACATCGATTTGAACTCACGCAGAAACCCACTGCGCAATTTCAAATACGAGTCTTCTTCTAGCCCGGGAAACCCGCCCGGACAAGAAGAATTTCGCCCTTGAGCATTGTCAGCCAGCCCCTACAGTCGGGAAACCGCTCGAATGGCAGATGAACGACCACTTATCTGGGTGCAATTGACCATTGAATATTAAAAGACGGGCCCTTCATGCGAACTTTGAACAACAACATTGATGATAATTTGTGGTGCTCATTTACCAGTAAGTCTGAAGATTATCACTTGATTCAATGGAAATTAGGCTAAAAATCAGACGATAAAATTGCCATCAGTGTAGAATTTGAGGTTTTAACGGTTGCGTCGACAAAGAAAGTTCCGTTAATGTTCAGCTATGCTGATGGTTCATCGTTTTACAGCACGGATAAGTCAGTTTGAATATTAATGAAAATTAGTGAAATTTGTCTTACCGGCGAATATCAAAATGGCTGTTATTAAGTGTCAACGACCATTCCATTAAAAGGTTGGGTCCACACATATCTGCCTTTCGAATACCATCCAGGCTGGAAGGTATTTCTGACAATGCTCAGCGTTTTTCAGAGTGTGAGGTTCAGACGGGTTGGGACTGAGGATTAGCCTAGCTAGAGCGTTAAGCGGTGAATTTCCGCTTGGTCTCTGGCGTAGCTAACCGGAAGTCCCAGTCTGACCCGAACACGTTTCATCCATACTGCAGCTAACGTGAAAGACCAGTATTTAAGACGTGGGTTCTCGGCTTAAATCTGTGTCCATCGCGTTCCAGCGTTGTCAGAAATGCCTGGAGGCCGGTATAGGACGTTTCTATCGCTGAAAGTTTACGTAAACTCGAGCCGTTTCCAGCGGGCCTCAGCTGGCTGCTTTTGAACTTAAGAATTGGGATCTTTTAACCATCTTTAGTGCCAGCTCACAATGTATCATTGCCATTAAATGCATAATATCAATCACATCATAACCGCGCTTGCTCTAAACCAGCGCGGTTTTTGTGCGGTGAGTGAGCAACTAGGTCGGACAGTAGCTAGTAAAGGCTAATCAGTGGAGACGATGAATTCACGTATTAATCCGCTTACATATTGGGTGGATGTGGTATACTGAAAAATGTCGATTAATCTGCTTTTCGTGGTGCCATGACCACATTAGCGATGGTAGGTCAGCAGCTGACTTAGCGAGAACAGTGATTAATCCGGATGAGAACGAAATACCATTAATCTAACCGAAACGATTAAGTGAACGATTATTAGAGGAGTTTTTTATGTTAAACGGGATTCTACCATTATATAAACCACGCGGAATGACTAGTTTTGACTGCGTTGCAAAAATTCGGCGGTTGTATCAAACCCGCAAAGTTGGTCACTCTGGGACGCTGGATCCAAATGTGGACGGTGTCTTGCCGATTTGTATCGGGAATGCGACCAAGGTCGTGCAATTTCTAGTGGCTTCTGGTAAAGAATATCAGGGCAGTATTACACTGGGCTTCGCCACAACGACTGAAGACTTAGATGGTGATGAAATCGCTCGTCAAGCTGTCGATGCCCCGTTTTCTGATGCCGCGATCGATGACGCACTCGCCCAAATGACGGGGGAGATCACGCAGATCCCGCCCATGTTTTCGGCGGTCAAAGTTAATGGACGGCGGCTCTATGATTATGCCCGGCATGGTGAGACAGTCGAACGGCCGCAACGGCACGTGACGATTACCAGCTTCAAACAACGCCAGCCCGCAACTTATGATTCAGAAGCCAAGACGCAGACGATTTATTTCACGGTCGCCTGCAGTAAAGGGACCTACGTCCGCACGTTAGCCGTTGATGTGGGCCGGGCACTCGGGGTTCCAGCCGTCATGAGTGACCTGACGCGCCTCAAGAGCGGCGGTTTTACCCTTGATGAAACGGTGACTTTTGAAGAAATTGCGGCGCATGCAGATGCCGGGACAGCTGGCGAATTGCTAGCACCTATCGACAAAGCACTCAGTCAATACCCACGGGTGACTTTGACTGATGAACAGTGGCAGCGCGTGAAGAACGGTGCCCCGATTTCAGCCGCTGAGGGGCAACAATCCGCACCAGATGCGAACACGATGGTTGCGTTAGTTTACCAAAACAGCCTAAAATGTCTATATAGTTATCGACCGGACGAACAGCGGTACAAGCCGTTTAAAATGTTTGCGGTCAATTAAGGAGTTTTTGTCATGCAGGTGATTAATTTAAAGTACCCCGTGGCGGCGAGCCAAATTCCCGCTGGGCCAATTGTCTTGGCGCTCGGCTTTTTTGACGGCGTTCACCGCGGACATCAACAAGTTGTCGCAACTGCGCGTCAAGCCGCCCAAACTCAGGGGGCCAAGCTCGCAGTGATGACGTTTGACCAGCATCCCTCGGTCGTTTTTCAGCACACGGATCCGCAACAGGTGCGATATTTGACCACGATCGACCAAAAGACCACGCTGATGGCTGAACTAGGCGTCGACATTTTATACGTGCTGCATTTTGATGCAACGGTCGGTGCCATGCCACCGCAAACGTTCGTTGACCAGCTGATTGTGGGGCTACACGCCACCACCGTCGTCGCAGGCTTTGATTACACGTATGGTCCGGCTGATATCGCGAATATGCAACGGCTCAACGACTATGGCCGCGACCGGTTTAACATTATCGAAGTGCCCAAAGCGGAATTGGATGCTGAAAAAATCAGCTCTACACGCATTCGACAGGCATTGGATGACGGCCAAATTGACGTCGCCAACCGTTTATTAGGCTATCAATATGAAACTGCCGGTGAGGTCGTCCATGGTGAAGCCCGTGGAAGGACGCTTGGATTTCCGACTGCCAACGTGGCGCATGATTCGAATACCAGAGTGCCGGGAATCGGCATTTATGCGACGATGGTCAAAACGGGCAGTCAATGGGTGATGGGGATGGCCTCAGTTGGGCGCAACGTCACGTTCGGCGATCATCGGCCGATTACCGTTGAAATTTATTTGCTCGATTTTCATGGTGACTTATACGGTCAGCATTTGACCGTTCGGTGGGGTCACCGAATGCGCGGGGAAATCAAATTTTCTGGCGCGGATGCGCTTGTCGAGCAGTTAAAACATGACGAACAAGCGACGCGTGATTATTACGACGCACACCCATTCCAAGCAACACCACGGTTACAAGTGACAGCACAATCAAATTCATTGGAGGCATAGATGATGGATACAAGCACAATTTTTCAACACGGCACACTCGGTTTACTCGTTCCTGGTTTATTTGATGGCACGATTACGGCTGGTGAACTCTTAACGCATGGAGACACGGGCATCGGGACGTTGGACGGGTTGAACGGAGAGGTCATTATTTTGGATGGCCATGCTTATCAGGCGCGTGAAGACGGTCAGATTCGCGAGATTGCGGCTGATGAGACCTTGCCATTTGCATCGGTGCACTTTGAAAAGCCAACGATCAGTGCACAACTTGCTGACCTGAAGCAAGCTGACTTTGAACAACAAGTGATTTGTGATTACCGGTTGACCAACGTCTTTGCTGCGATTCGTGTCGACGGGACGTTTGCTAAGGTCAAGACCCGGGTTGCGCCACGGCAGGAACCGCCTTACAAGACATTGGTTGAAGCAACGGCGACCCAACCAGAATTTACCGGTGAAAACGTCGATGGCACGATCATTGGCTACTATGCACCACACTTGTTCCAGGGTGCGACGGTAGGTGGCTTCCATTTGCACTTTCTCAGTGCTGACCACCAATTAGGCGGCCACTTACTGGGCTTTGAAATTGCGCAAGCGACGTTGAAAGTGCAACATTTTGCTGATTTCCACGTGCACTTGCCAATTGATAATGAAGCTTATCTACAAGAACAATTTGATAATGAAACGATCGACCACGCCATCAATAAAGCGGAACGCTAGATTAGTCAACGACGGCGCTTGGTTGCTTGGTTGGAATCAAGCTCAACTCTCGGAAATGAATCATTTCTGGGAGTTTTTTAGTTGGCGCTTTGTTTGAAGGTTGGCTTGCTAATTTAAAATTGCTGATAATGCTTGAACGACCGAGACAAGCGGTGCGTTTAAGACCGTCAACTCGGGACCGACAAACTAGCAAACACGATACAGGCATCCCGCTTGCATTGCCTAATTAAAGGGTGTATATTAGCACTCGAAGGTTAGGAGTGCTAAAGCTGATCAAGGTGAAGCCAGCCTTTACATGGCAATGGTTTCTGAAATGAAATCAGTGACATTCTTTTCCAGAAATACTTTGTCTTTCCTTGACTTTCGTCGGGGGGGTTGTTATATTAGTAATTGTGTTAGCACTCCATTAAGTTAAGTGCTAAAAAGAGGTGATGATCACGTTAACTGAACGACAAAGCCTAATTTTAACGGCAATTGTCCGTGACTATACCGAGGGCGGTAATCCAGTCGGCTCCAAAACGTTGGTTCAAGAACTACCGATGAAGGTCAGTTCGGCAACGATTCGTAATGAAATGGCGCATTTGGAAGACTTAGGGTTAATCGTCAAAACGCATTTGTCTTCAGGTCGGATTCCATCGATCAAAGGGTATCGCTACTATGTTGATCATATTTTGAAACCCGAAAAGGTTGATAGCCAAGACTTGAAGGTGATTCAACATTCGCTAGGTGGCGAGTTTCATAAGATTGATGAAATCGTGGCTCAGTCAGCGGATATTTTATCACAGCTCACGAGTTACACGACTTTTACGTTGCGACCAGAGTTAAAGGACAGTCGCTTAAGTGGATTTCGATTGGTGCCATTAGGTAATCACCAGGTCATGGCTATTCTGGTGACGAATAACGGTGATGTCGAGAACCAGACGTTTACGATTCCTAATGATATTTCGGGAGATGAGCTCGAGCCAGTCGTTCGCTTTATCGATGATCAACTGGTTGGCCTGCCGTTACAAGACGTCCTCCGTCAATTGAATCATGAGATTCCAATGAAGCTTGCACAGTACTTGCAAGATCCAGATGGGTTCTTAGATATCTTTGGCAGTGTGTTGTCCAAGGCAGCTTCTGAGCGCTTCTATGTTGGCGGTAAGTTGAATCTATTCAACTATACCGACCAGCAGAGCCCTAAGGAATTAAGGTCATTGTACTCGTTACTGGATCAAACGGATCGCTTAGCTAATGTGATTGGCCCACCTGGTCAGCACATTCAAGTGCGTATCGGTAATGAGATCACCAACGATTTGCTGAAGAACTACAGTTTAATCACGGCGACTTACGATGTTGATCAGCACGGTCAAGGGGTCATTGCACTGCTTGGACCGACTGCAATGCCGTACTCGCGGATGATTGGACTGATGGGCGCGTTCCAGCGTGAACTGGCCCGCAAATTATTAGATTACTACCGGTACTTTGACGAGTGACGGACAGGGAGATGAAAACATTGGCAAAAAAATCAACGCGTGCGACGTCTGAGGAGACTCAGTCGACGTCCACTGATTCAGCGACAACTTCAACTGCCAGTGAAACTGCAAAGGCAGCAACGAGTGCAACTGAGCAAGCCGAGCAAACTGCAAAAGCCACTCAAGTTGACCCACAAGCGCAGCAAATTGCTGATTTAAAAGCGCAGTTAACTGATAAAGACGATCAATTACTACGCGCACAGGCCGAAATCGTTAACATGCAAAACCGCAACAAGAAAGAACAAGCGGCGTTGCTCAAGTATGACGGTCAGGCTCTCGCAAAAGACGTTTTACCAGTTCTAGATAATCTGGAACGGGCGTTGGCAACTGAAGCGGACGATGAAGCGGCCCAACAGTTGAAGAAGGGTGTTGAGATGGTCTATGGTCATCTACAAGATGCTTTGAAGAAACACGGGGTCACTGAAGTTGCGGCTGCGGGTGAAAAGTTTGATCCGAACGTTCACCAAGCTGTTCAAACAGTGCCGGTCGATGATGATCACCCAGCTGATACTGTGGTTCAAGTCTTACAACGGGGTTACCTGTTAAAAGATCGGACCCTCCGTCCAGCGATGGTCGTTGTGGCACAATAAATCAAAAAATAAAATTAATTTAAAAGAGGTTTGTTAATTTATGGCAAGTAATAAAATTATCGGGATTGACCTCGGGACTACTAACTCTGCGGTAGCGGTTCTTGAAGGTACAGAACCTAAAATTATCACGACTCCTGAAGGTGGCCGGACGGTGCCATCAGTAGTTGCTTTCAAAGATGGCGAAACTCAAGTTGGTGAAGTTGCTAAGCGGCAAGCAATCACCAACCCAAATACGGTTGCTTCAATCAAGCGTCACATGGGTGAAGCAGGCTACAAAGTTTCTATCGAAGGTAAAGACTACACCCCACAACAAATTTCAGCGATGATCTTACAATACATCAAGAGCTTTGCTGAAGATTACCTTGGCGACACAGTTGAAAAAGCGGTCGTTACGGTACCTGCTTACTTTAACGATGCACAACGGCAAGCCACTAAGGATGCTGGTAAGATTGCCGGTTTAAACATTGAACGGATTATTAACGAACCAACTGCCGCTGCTTTGGCATATGGTTTGGATAAGACCGACAAAGATGAAAAAATCTTAGTTTATGACCTTGGTGGTGGGACCTTTGATGTCTCCATCTTGGAATTAGGCGATGGGGTCTTCGAAGTGTTATCAACGAATGGTGATACTCACCTTGGTGGTGACGACTTTGACCAAAAGATCATCGACTGGTTAATTGCCAACTTCAAAGCTGACAACGGTGTCGACTTGTCACAAGACAAGATGGCTTTACAACGGTTAAAGGATGCTGCTGAAAAAGCGAAAAAGGACCTCTCGGGGGTTTCTGAAGCACAAATCAGCTTACCATTCATTTCCGCTGGTGCCAGTGGCCCATTGCATTTGGAAACCACGCTAACGCGTGCCAAATTCAACGAATTGACTTCTGACTTGGTTGAAAAGACACGGATCCCAGTTGAAAATGCGTTGAAGGATGCTGATTTATCCGCTAGCGACTTAGACGTTGTTATCTTAAATGGTGGTTCTACTCGGATTCCAGCCGTTCAAGAAGCCGTTGAAAAGTGGACTGGCAAGGAATCTAACCACTCCATCAACCCTGACGAAGCGGTTGCTTTAGGTGCCGCAGTTCAAGGTGGTGTGATTACCGGTGATGTTAAGGACGTTGTTTTACTTGATGTAACGCCACTTTCACTTGGTATTGAAACCATGGGTGGGGTCTTCACTAAGTTGATCGATCGTAACACAACGATTCCAACTAGCAAGTCCCAAGTCTTCAGTACGGCAGCCGATAACCAACCAGCTGTTGACATTCATGTCTTACAAGGTGAACGGCCAATGGCAGCTGACAACAAGACACTCGGTCGGTTCCAATTAACGGATATTCCGGCTGCACCTCGTGGGGTTCCTCAAATCGAAGTTAAGTTCGATATTGATAAGAACGGTATCGTGAACGTTTCTGCTAAGGATATGGGTACGAACAAAGAACAAAAGATTACCATCAAGAGTTCATCGGGTCTTTCTGACGACGAAATCGATCAAATGGTCAAGGAAGCCAAGGAAAACGAAGATGCCGACAAGAAGCGTAAAGAAGAAGTTGACTTGAAGAACGAAGTTGACCAATTGATCTTTACGACTGACAAGACTTTGAAGGAACTTGAAGGTAAAGTTTCTGAAGACGAAGTTAAGAAGGCACAAGATGCTCGCGATGCTTTGAAGAAGGCACAAGACGATAACAACATTGACGAAATGAAGGCCAAGAAGGATGATTTGAACAAGATCGTTCAGGACTTATCCGTTAAGTTGTATCAACAAGCTCAAGAAGCTCAGGGTAGTCAAGCTGGTGCTGACGGCAGTGCCGCTGGTAACACAGATTCAGCCAAGAGCGGTGATGACAACACGGTTGACGGTGACTTTGAAGACTTGGATAAAGACAAGGACAAGAAGTAAAATCGTCAGAACAAAAGGCCAAGGCCACGTGGCTTTGGCCTTTTTAGTTCAAATATGCTAGTATTAATGAGACTTAATTTAAGGTTCATTAGGAGGTTACAATGGCAGAGCAAGACTTATATAAGGTTCTGGGTGTTGAAAAGGATGCCAGTCAGGACGAAATCAAGAAAGCGTATCGGAAGCTTTCGAAGAAGTATCATCCTGATTTGAACCATGAACCTGGCGCGGAAGAAAAATTCAAAGCAGTCAACGAAGCGTACGAAACACTCGGTGACGCCCAAAAACGGGCTCAGTATGATCAATTTGGGTCAACTGGTGGCCAACAAGGCTTCGGCGGTGGTGCCGGTGGTTTTGGTGGTCAAGACTTTGGCGGCTTCGGTGGCGGTGGCTTCGAAGATATTTTCAGTTCGTTTTTCGGTGGCGGCGCTGGTGGCTCACGGCGAGCTAATCCAGCTGGTCCGCAACAGGGACGCGACTTACAATATGAGATGTCACTGAAGTTTGAAGATGCCATCTTCGGTAAGAAGACCACGATCACTTATAATCGCGAAGAACAATGTAAGACTTGTGAAGGTACCGGTGCTAAGCCAGGGACTTCGCCAGTAACTTGTTCGAAGTGTCATGGTGCTGGGTACATTCAAGTTCAGACGAATACCCCACTTGGTCGGATGATGAGCCAACAAGTCTGTGACGTTTGTCATGGGACTGGTAAGGAAATCAAGGACAAGTGTGCCACTTGTGGTGGGACTGGCCATACTGAACAAAGCCATTCCATCAAAGTGACGGTCCCAGCCGGGGTTGAAGAAGGCCAACAGATGCGTCTTCAAAACCAAGGTGAAGCCGGGACAAACGGTGGTCCATACGGGGATCTGTTCATCATCTTTAGAGTTGAACCTAGCAAGGATTTTGAACGGGATGGCGCGACCATCTACTTCAAGTTGCCAATCGACTTTGTTCAAGCGGCCTTGGGTGATGAAGTTCAAGTCAAGACGGTTCACGGGGACGTTAAGTTGAAGATTCCGGCTGGAACTCAGACGGGAACGACTTTCCGGCTTCGTGGCAAGGGTGCCCCACGTCTACGTGGTAATGGGAACGGTGACGAACGGGTCACGGTCAACATTGAAACGCCTAGCCATTTGAACAAAGGCCAAAAAGAAGCGTTGAAGAGCTTCGCCAAAGCCAGCGGTAAAACGGTCGCTGGTAACGGCAAGAGTTCACTCTTCGATAAGTTACGTGGTGTTTAACGCCAGTCAATTCATTCCAGAATCGTACAAGTAGCAGTCGATCATCTTTCATGAAAATGAAAGGTGACCGACTGCTTTTTTTCGTGGCCTTGTAAAGTGAGACCACTCTGTTTATTAACTAACTTTTCAGTAGCGCGGTTTTTGCTCAAACGGTTACATTATCCTGTCATCTCGTGAATCGTGAGTGCTAGAATTAGTCAAGGAGGTGAAGTAATACGTCGTTAACGTGTGGGGGCCTAACGTTGATGTTACAAAACCGTTACAAATATGTCATGTTCAGACACGCAAATGCAGGTTTTTGTTCTTTTTGAGGTATCGCCCGTACAAGCACCTGTTCGGTTGGTACACTGATATTTGAACTTAGCGTCCTATTAGCAAATAGCGCTAATATCACCAATCAGTTCGTAATTGATAGCTAATGGGGAGGTTCATCATTGTGAAGCGAAGCAAACTTTTAGTCACAGTTTTGCTTGGACTGCTGATTGTTGGTGCTGGGGGTGGCTACTATGTCTATCATACCGAGCGACAGGCCGCAATTGCTAAGAAACAACAAACCAAAAAGGCGCGTAACAAAAAAGCAGCCTTGAAAGACAGTATCTTGAGTCAGAAGGTTAATCAGATCTCGTTTTCAAACAACCAGGATACGAATCAACAGATTACTAAAATACTCAATCTAAGCCATTTTGTTGGTTCAGCCTTGGTCGTCAAGAACGACCACGTCATTTACCAACGGGCTTTTGGTTACGCGAACAAAGCGAAAAACGAACGTAATCAAGTCGATTCTAAGTATCAGATTTTATCGATTCAAAAATCGATGACGGCCGTTGGTATTATGCAGCTCGTCAAAGCGGGGAAAATTAAGTTGACTGACCCGATTTCGATGTACTATCCAACACTCAAGCATGGTCGTCAAACGACGATTCGGCAGATGTTGGATATGACCACGGGATTTCGACTTAAGAACGGGTCAAAGGAGTACTTGCCGGAGAATAAAGTCATTGATTACGCGAAACATAATGTCTACTATTATCCGGACAAGAATGGCATCTCGAATTACTCATCGGTCAATTTCTTACTGTTGGCGGGTATTATTCGTCAAGTCACGGGGGAAAGTTATCAACATTTCTTCACGGAACGGTTTATTGATAAGTTGGACTTACAATCGACTGGTTTTCTGATTCATGGTCAGGGCCAACATGCCACGACCGGATACCGCGGACCGGCTGATCAAACGGTTCCAGATTATCAAGAAACAATGCCAGAAACTAAGGCACAGATGGCCAATGAGTTAGGCACAGGACAAGTTTATATGAGCGTTCACGACTTATTTACGGTCGAAAGCGCGATTTTGAAAGGAAAATTGCTTCCTAAAAAGGATGTGGCAATTTTACACACCCGGACTGCAACTGGTGAATATGGTGGCGGGGTTTATAACATTAGCAATGGGATCCGGTCGCACGGACTGGGCTATGGTTATGAATCGAGCGTCTTCTTGTCACCGGATGGCAAGACTGGGGTCGTCTTAATGAGCAATTATTATCGGAAAGCTGCACCAATTCAGCCTGCAGCCAATAAAATTTTTGCCGATTTAATGAATGGTAGTATCAAATAACGTATTTCGTGATATTAGGGGAGGTGAAAGCATGTTTGCAAAGTTGAAAGCTTGGTTTCAACGGCCGGTTGTTCAATTCATTGCACTTACAGTCTTCTATTTTGCTGTCATGCTTGCCTTGGTTTATCTGTATGGGTATAGCGGAATCAACCAAGCGAAATTTATTTACAACGAATTTTAATTAGGTACCGTAACAGTATTGTTTGGGGGGAGTTTTAATTATGATTAAGAATATCATTACAACCATCGATGATTATGCACGGACACAACCCGACAAAGTGGTCTATGACGTGCAGGGGACCACACACACGTATGCTGAACTAAAGGCATACTCTGATGCTCTGGCGGCGCATCTTGATACGCTAGATTTACCAGCTAAGGATCCAATCATTGTCTTTGGTGGTCAGACTTTTGAAATGATTGCGACCTTCCTGGGCGTGGTCAAATCCGGCCGGGCGTATATTCCAATCGATACGCATTCACCAAATGAACGGCTCACGATGATTAATGAGATTGCCAAACCAGCAGCCGTCATTGCGGTGGTCGATTTACCAACGGGGGTTGGGACGACACCGGTGATTACGCCAGACCAATTGGACGCGATCTTCGCAACGCCGGTCGATTATCAGGCGAACCACGTCGTTAGTGGCGATGATAATTACTACATTATCTTTACGTCCGGAACGACGGGGATGCCGAAAGGGGTTCAGATCAGTCACGACAATCTGGTCAGCTACGTGGATTGGATGTTAAGCGACGACTTTGGGTTACCAGACCAACCGAATTCCTTATCACAACCACCGTATTCCTTTGACTTGTCAGTGATGGATGTCTATCCAACATTGGCTTTAGGGGGCACGTTATACGCGTTGCCAAAAGCCGTGACTGATGACTTCAAACAGTTATTTGCCGCGCTACCAACGTTGCCGATCAATGTCTGGGTCTCAACGCCTTCCTTCATGGATATCTGCTTGTTGGAACCACAGTTTAACGCCGAGAATTTACCAAGTTTGACGCACTTCTTATTCTGTGGTGAGGAATTGACCCACAAGACAGCGGCGGCCTTAAAGAAGCGGTTCCCAGATGCCCGGATTTTTAACACTTATGGGCCAACGGAAACCTGTGTCGCCGTCACCCAAATCGAAATCACCGACCAAGCACTCGCCAAGTACGACCGGTTACCAATTGGTTATGCGAAGGCAGATACGCAGATGTTGGTCGTTGATGATAATGGCGAGCCAGTACCAAACGGAACGGAAGGTGAGCTGATTATTGCCGGGCCATCCGTTTCTAAGGGATATTTGAACAATCCTGAGAAGACGGCCAAAGCGTTCTTTGAATTGGACGGGCAACGCGCTTACCATTCTGGTGATATTGGCACGATGGACGCGGATGGGCTATTCCGTTACCGCGGTCGGGTCGATTTTCAGATTAAAATGCACGGTTACCGGATCGAATTAGAAGAAGTCGACCACTTCTTAGCACAACAACGTCACATCAAACAAGCTGTGGCCGTACCAAAATATGATAAAGAGCACAAAGTGACCCAAATGATTGCCTATGTCGTGCCAAAGCCAAATGACTTTGAAAGTGACTTTGCGTTGACGACCGCGATCAAGAAGGACCTACAAGGAATGATGATGGAATACATGATTCCACAACGGTTCGTCTATCAAACGAGCTTGCCATTAACGCCTAACGGTAAGATTGATGTCAAGTCGATTATTAAAGAGGTTAACCCAGAATGATTTCATTTGACCCGTACGGTAACCCAACGTACTTTGTGCTGCTCTTTATCGCGTTGGTGCCGTTAATGATCGGTTTGTTATATGGTCGGCGTTCACACTGGTACGAGTCACTGATTTCCTTCGTTTTCTTGATGTTAACGTTTGGTGGGGTCAAGTGGCGTACTGGGATTGCGCTAATTGTATATCTGATTTATCAAATCGCCCTGGTCTGGTTGTATTCCAAGTATCGACAACGACCAGATTCACCGAATAAAGGGTGGGTGTTCGTCGTCAGTGTGATTTTAGCGATTATTCCACTAGCCGTCGTCAAAATCACGCCAGCGGTCGCCCACGGTGCGAATTCCATCATCGGTTTCTTGGGGATTTCCTATCTGACGTTCAAAGTCGTTCAGATGATCATGGAAACACGTGATGGTGTGATTAAGGAGTTCCATCCCGTCCTGTTTGGGCAGTTCCTACTGTTCTTCCCAACGATTTCTTCCGGGCCAATTGATCGGTATCGGCGGTTTGTCAAAGATTATGACAGTGTGCCGAACCGTGAAAAGTACTTGGGATTAGTCGAAAAGGGGATTCGCTACATTTTCTTAGGATTCCTGTATAAGTTTATCTTGGCTTATATTTTTGGGACGCGGATGCTACCAGTTGTCGAACATGCTGCACTGCAAGCTCACGGGTTATCCTGGGCGCTAGTCGGTGTGATGTATGTCTACAGTATGGACTTGTTCTTCGACTTTGCCGGCTACAGTTTATTCGCCGTTGGGGTCAGCTACCTGATGGGTGTTGAAACGCCAATGAACTTTAATCAGCCGTTCAAGTCGAAAAATATCAAGGACTTCTGGAATCGTTGGCACATGACGTTGTCCTTCTGGTTCCGCGACTTTATCTACATGCGCCTCGTCTTCTTTATGATGAAGCACAAAGTCTTCAAGAGTCGGATCACGACGGCCAATGTTTGTTATGTCATTAATATGTTGATCATGGGGTTTTGGCACGGGGAAACGTGGTACTACATCGTCTATGGGCTATTCCATGGCTTTGCGATGGTCATCAACGATGCTTGGTTGCGCTACAAGAAGAAGCATCAAGCGCAGTTGCCATCCAACAAGTTCACCGAATACTTCGCGATTTTTCTCACGTTCAACGTCGTTTGTTTCAGTTTCTTGATCTTCTCAGGATTCCTGAACACGTTATTCTTCGGCGGCCGGCCATAAATTAAGTACACTTAAGGGAGCGTAATAACTATGGATGATACAAAAGCAACAGTTTTATCAATTTTAGCGGATTTAACGGGGGAAGACGTTTCAAGCAATATGGACGTCAACTTGTTTGATGAAGGAATCCTGGACTCAATGGGTTCTGTTCAATTATTATTGGAACTTCAAAATCAATTAGGTATCGAAGTGCCGGTCTCTGAATTTCAACGGTCAGAATGGGACACACCGGCTAAAATCGTATCAAAGGTTGAGAACTTGCAATGAAGGTCTCCACACGCCTTTTTAAGATTTTTGGGCCAATTATTTTGGCAGCTGTCTTATTATTGGCCGTACTGCTTTCACCGTTCTCATTCGGATTAAATCATATCTCCAAGGAAACCGAAAAAACGGCCGCCGTCTCACTTTCGTCCAACGTTTTAAAGGGTCGATTAGTGAAGCGCCAAGCCTTGAGTGATGGTTATGTGCCATTCTTCGGTTCATCGGAATGGTCGCGATTTGATCCCATGCATCCGTCCGTACTGGCAGAAAAGTATCACCGGAGTTACCGGCCATTCTTGCTCGGTGCCCGGGGGACCCAGTCACTGACCCAGTATTTCGCGATGCAGTCCGTGAAAAAGCAGATTACAAATAAGAAGGCTGTCTTTGTAATTTCGCCACAATGGTTTGTCCCACAAGGTACGCGAAAAGATGCCTTTACGTACTACTACTCACCATTGCAGACCATCGACTGGCTGCAGGATGAGCATAATTCCGAAATGGATCGTTATGCGGCACAGCGTCTGCTACAAATGCCGTCTGGTTCATCGGACCGAGTTTTGGAAGGCGCCTTAGCCCGCGTGGCCGCTGGGTTCAAGCCAACCAGTGCCCAAATGGCTTATATCAATTATAAGGCTCGGGTGCTCGGTAGTGAGGATGAATTCTTCTCACGCTTTGGAATTTCAGGTAAGAACTTGAATACGGTCAATGTGCAAGCCAAGAAGCTGCCATCGACGTATAACTTTAACCAATTGGACCAGTTAGCTGGAAAGATTGGGGCGGCACAAACGACTTCTAATGATTTGGAAATTAGTAATCAATTCTGGAACACTAAGCTCAAACGTAACTACAAGCGACTTAAGGATTCACAGCGTCACTTGAATTACACGAAGTCACCAGAATTTGCCGATTTCCAATTAGTCTTGAATCAGTTCGCGAAGACGCATACTGATGTCTTGTTCATCATTCCACCGATTAATCAGCGCTGGGCCTCATACACGGGCCTGTCCATGAAGATGATTGGGCAGTTTGATCAAAAGATTCAGTATCAACTTCGCAGCCAAGGGTTTAATAACATCTTGGACCTGACTCAGGATGGCAATCAAGATTACTTCATGACTGATACCATTCATCTTGGTTGGCGGGGCTGGTTAGCGGTCGACCAAAAAGTTGATCCGTTCCTGACCAAGAAGACGAAACCCGTTCATTATCACATTAATGACAACTTCTATTCAAACAAGTGGCAGGAACTTAAGCCCAGTCAAATCAACAGTTTCAAATAAGCTGTCGTAACTGAAAAGCGCCGCTGCAAGGACTCACTGAGTCGGATTGCAGCGGCGCTTTTGTCGGTTGAGTCCATGTGATGATGACCAAACGAGGCCGGGACGATGTCGACAGCAGTCGTAAAACCAGTAGCTGGGATGGCGGCTGATTTGCACTGACGGTGCCAGTGAGCGTCGCAAACGGTCGTGGATGACGGTCACGGCAATAGAAAAATTGTGATTGTGACGGTTACTTGGTATAATTGATAGGATTAGGACTTAGGAAGAAAGTAGGAAAATCAATGGATAAAGCGACAATGAAAGATCGACAACAACATATTCGGAATTTTTCGATCGTCGCCCATATTGATCACGGCAAATCAACGTTGGCGGACCGAATCTTGGAATTAACGGATACGATTTCCAAACGTGAAATGCAGGACCAAGTGCTGGATTCAATGGACTTGGAACGTGAACGTGGGATTACGATCAAATTAAATGCAGTGGAATTGCACTACCAGGCTAAAGATGGGGAGACCTATATCTTTCATCTAATCGATACGCCAGGACACGTCGATTTTACGTATGAAGTTTCGCGAAGTTTGGCGGCCTGCGAAGGCGCAGTGTTAGTCGTCGACGCAGCGCAAGGGGTCGAGGCCCAAACCTTGGCCAACGTCTACCTTGCCATTGATGATGACTTGGAAATCGTGCCAGTCATCAACAAGATTGACTTGCCTTCAGCGGAACCGGAAAAGGTCCGTAAAGAAATTGAGGATGATATTGGAATCGATGCTGAAGATGCCGTTTTGGCTTCAGCTAAAGCGGGGATCGGAATTGAAGACTTACTGGAACAGATCGTGCATAAAATTCCAGCGCCCCAGGGTGATTTAGACGCACCGTTGAAGGCCTTGGTTTTTGACTCAGTGTATGACGACTACCGTGGCGTGGTTTTAAGCGTTCGAATTCATGAAGGTATTGTTCGGCCTGGTGACCGAATTCGCTTGATGAACAGTGGTAGTGAATACGAAGTGACTGAAGTCGGTGTCAACTCGCCCAAACCATTAGCTCGCGATTATCTGATGGCCGGGGATGTTGGTTACATTACCGCCAGTATCAAGGATATCCAAGACACCCGGGTCGGGGATACGGTGACGAATGCCAAACGGCCGGCCGAAAAGCCGCTCGCCGGTTACCGGGAAATGAATCCAATGGTGTACGCCGGGATTTACCCAACTGATAACGCCAAGTTTACGGACTTACGCGAAGCTTTGGAAAAGTTAAAATTAAATGATGCGGCACTCGAATTTGAGGCTGAATCATCGCAAGCGTTAGGTTTCGGGTTTCGTTGTGGTTTCTTGGGACTGTTACACATGGATGTGATTCAGGAACGGCTCGAGCGGGAATTCAACCTTGAACTGATTACGACGGCGCCTTCCGTAACGTACCACGTCTTAATGACGGATGGCACAGAAAAACAGGTTGAAAACCCTGCCGAAATGCCGGAAGCGTCTGCCATCAAGGAAATTCGCGAACCTTACGTCAAAGCCCAGATCATGGTGCCTAACGATTACGTTGGTGCGGTCATGGAACTGGCCCAACGCAAGCGGGGCGAATTTGATACGATGGAATATCTGGATAGCAACCGGGTCAACGTGGTCTACCATATTCCACTATCGGAAATTATCTTTGACTTCTTCGATAAGTTGAAATCCAACACTCGTGGTTACGCTTCGTTAGATTACGATTTAGATGGCTACCGTGCCAGTGACTTAGTCAAAATCGACATCTTACTGAACGGGGACCAAGTCGATGCGTTAAGCTTTATCGCGCACCGCGACTTTGCACCAGCGCGTGGTCGTGAAATCGCATCAAAGCTAAAAACCATCATTCCGCGCCAAAACTTTGAAATTCCAGTACAAGCAACCATCGGCTCTAAGGTGATTGCGCGGACGAACATCAAAGCTTACCGTAAGGACGTTACCGCCCATCTCTATGGTGGTGACCGTACCCGGCGGATGAAGTTACTTGAGAAGCAAAAAGCCGGTAAGAAACGCATGAAAGCCGTGGGGAAAGTTGAAATCCCACAAGAAGCGTTCATGGCAGTTTTGAAAACCGACGAGGAAGAAAAGCCGAACTGATAGGGTTCCGCCGCGGCGGAGCTCTTTTATTTTGGGGATTTGCCAACATTTTGCCAACATTGAGACTGGATTGTTTAGTGAAATAGACATAATCAGAATAAATGTCTATTATTTATCGGGGGTTACGCATAATACGAGTTAATTTGTCATGAAGACTGAGGCAAAATCAGAAGAAAAATTCGTGAAATTTGGCAGGGAGGTATCACGAACACAAACAAAAACCGCCAGCAATTCAAAACCTGCCAGCGGCTAATCCAAATGTTAGATTTAATTAGCAAATAATGCTAACCCCAAATATCTTGCATGTGTGGCAACTGTAATAGACCGTCCGTGGTCGGATCGGTTGTCCCGATGGTTTGCATATGCCAGACACCTTGATCATCTTTAGTGGCGACGACTTTTTTACGTTTGCCTTCTTGATTTTTATAGAAACAGTTTTCGCTATCTGCACCAATTTCGCGTGCTAATACTTCGTTAGGTGTGACGTAGCCGTCGCTGGTTTCAAATTTTTCGATTTGGTCGACACTGGTCAACGGTTCGTGCCCGCGCCGATAAATTCTTTCAATTAGTACCATCAGTAAATCCCCCTCAATATTGATAACCTGACTGATTTATTAATATTTTACCATATCCCTGAAGCACCGAAAACCAAGCGACCACGCTTTGAGAAAATATTAGGATTTTAGGCGGTTTTCTTGCCAAACCAACCGCAAATTGATACACTGTCTGTTTAAAGTCTGCTATAATTAAGGTTAGAAATAAAACGTAGCGACAATTAATTAATTAATTTATTATTTAATCAATTTCACGTTGTGAAGGAGAGATCGACGACATGTTAAAACGCACGAAACAGTTTCTGCGATCAATACATTATGACTACGATAAAACATATATTAGACCGCTGATGGTGCCAGACAGCGTTTACGTGTTGAAATTCGGTAAGGATCATCGTAATAATCGGGTGGTCGTTAAGTACAGCCATACTTGGACTGGGCGCGTTAAGATTAACGAGATCGCCGTCCGTCTGCATAAACAAAAGCATCCACGAATTTTTAAGCACGAAGCGGATATGATCAAGTATTTGAACAAGCATTTAACGAAAAAAGCCACGAATGATGACTAAGTTAACTTGAAGACGGGACTGGTGTAATTTAGCACCAGCCCCGTTTTCGATATAATGGCCAATATTTACTGGAAAGGAGAACGACGGGAGACCACCCATGTCGCTGATTTGCAACTGGCTCGCTAGGTCATGAAGGCCCAGCATAACCGACAGCGTGTCCCCGCAATTAATGATGATGACAAACCGAATGCAATCTTTTTTAAGTTCGCGGCCAACGACAGAAATCGCGGCCGCTTTACTCGGTAAGCAGTTGCGTCTGCAAACCGCGAGTGGACCGTTAACGGCGTGGATTACCGAGACTGAGGCGTATTTGGGCGCCAACGATGCCGGGGCGCACGCTTATCAAAATCACCAGACGGCCCGTAACCGCGTCCTGTGGCAACCAGCAGGGACGATTTACATTTATCAAATGCGCGCGTTGTATTTGCTGAATCTCGTGACCCAAGTAGCTGGCACGCCCGAATGTGTGCTGATTCGGGGAATTGAACCAGCTAGCGGCGTCGAGCAGATGCAACACAATCGGCCCGTTCCACTGGCTAATTTGACCAACGGACCAGGGAAATTGATGCAGGCACTAGGTTTGGATAAAACGTTGAACGGCCAGCCGTTGCAAAAGGCGACGCTCTCGCTAGATTTAGACCATGTCCGGCAGCCACGTCAAATTATTAAGTCACCCCGAATTGGCATCGTTAATAAGGCGGAATGGACCAGTGCGCCGTTGCGGTTCTACGTTGCTGGCAATCCGTTTGTGTCTAAAATTGGCCGGAAAACGATTGACTCACACACCCATGGCTGGCAGTAAGCCCGATTGTCAAACGGTTTGTGCTTGTTATATAATTGTTGCTGATGGGAAATGCGGCTGTTTAGGGAGTCTTGGCCGTTTGAGTGAGTGACCCAAGATTGTGGCTTGAGCTGAAGTTTGTGCGATGCAATCAAATCTATTTTCTGGGACATCCAGACGCTCTCGCCAAAGTAATCAAAACAGGCGCGCCATTGCCTTTAATTCAAAATTAGTCGCAAAGTGTGCAAATATTCAACCTAAAACGCATCACCGTAATTCACTAAAATGAAATCACACAAAAGGAGCACGTCATTTATGAAATGGACTGAAGTAACCGTTAGTACTTCCAACGAAGCCGTTGAGGCGGTTTCGAATATTTTGATGGAAGCTGGAGCCAGTGGTGTCAAAATTGATGACGCTTTGGATTATCAGAATTTAAAACCCGATCGGTATGGTGAAATTATCGACCTGGATACCATTCCCCATGTCACCAGCGGCGCACAGGTTTCGGCCTATTATCCCGAGACGGTGTTCGTGCCTGAAATTCTGCCAACGATCAAACAACGCGTGAGCCAGTTGAGCGATTTTGGCCTAAATCCGGCTCCCAACGAGGTAAGCATGACGGCGCTGTCTGATGAAGACTGGGCAACGGCGTGGAAAAAATATTACCATCCTGTACGGGTGACGCGGTATTTGACGATCGTGCCGAGCTGGGAAGACTATCAACCTGCACAATCCGGCGAACTCGTCTTACGGCTCGATCCTGGTCGGGCGTTTGGAACGGGGACTCATCCGACCACTAAGCTCTGCCTGCAAGCCCTAGAGACCGTCATTAACGGTGGTGAGCACTTGATTGATGTCGGTACGGGTTCTGGCGTGTTAAGTATCGCGGCCAAGGCCATGGGAGTCGGCGCTGTCGAAGCTTATGACTTAGATGACGTCGCTGTTGCTTCCGCACAAACCAATCTTGATTTGAATCCAGTTGCCAAAGACGTGAAGGTTGCCGCCAATGACTTGTTGGCTGGCATCGACACACAAGCAGATATTATTGTCGCAAATATTTTAGCTGAAATCATCATTCCACTGGTGCCACAAGCTCGTCAGAACTTAAAACGGGGCGGTTATTTCATTACCTCTGGAATTATTGATGATAAGTTCCAAACGGTCCTAACAGCGTTGACGGATGCTGGTTTCCAAATTGCACAACACACGCAGATGGGCGACTGGCACGGTATTGTGGCTTATCTGCCAACGGATGAAGATTAGCGAGGACTGGACATGCAACGATATTTTTTAAACGCCCCAATCGACGCGCGCGTTGGTCAGACCTTCACGATTGACGGCGATACCGTCAAGCATTGGGTTAAAGTCATGCGGGCACAACCCGGCGACGCGGCTGAATTTGTGACTGACGCACATCAAGTCGTGATTGCGACGTTGCAAAGTACCACTGGCCAAACGGCGGTCGCTAAGATTACCGCAGTGACAACGCCTCAGGTTGAATTACCGGTACCAGTCACGATTGCCTGTGGCCTGTCGAAGGGCGATAAACCCGAGCAGATCGTGCAGCGGGGAACTGAGCTCGGCGCGAGCGCCTTCGTGTTTTTTGATAGTTTGTGGACGGTTGCCAAGTGGGCGCCGAATAAACGCGAACGCAAATTAGCCCGGCTGGCGAAAATTGCCCAGGGTGCGGCTGAACAATCGCATCGAACCATGATCCCGACTGTTCAATATGAAGCTGACCTAACGAGCGTGCTGGCCCACGTGACTTATGACCAGGGCGTTGTTGCCTGGGAAGAGTCCGCCAAGCAGGGCGAAAGCAGCCGGTTGGTCCAAACCTTGAAGCACATGACGGCGCCGCAGCGACTACTGGCGATTTTTGGGCCTGAAGGTGGCCTAGCACCGCAAGAAGTTGCGCAGTTAGAAGCGGCCGGGGTGACCCCAGTTGGATTAGGACCACGGATCATGCGTGCCGAAACTGCGCCACTTTACTTGTTAAGTAGTGTTTCTTTTTGGTGCGAACTAGTGTAATTTTATGGTCGGTGGTGTACAATTAATAATCATAGTCATTTGGCAATAAAGCGTAAGCGAGGGAGTTAGTTTGACGGAAAAGTTTCGTAAGTTTAATGGCCAGTATTGGCTGATTGCGCTTGTCGTTGGAATCGTATTACCATGGTT
The DNA here is from genome assembly GCF_023806745.1 of Lactiplantibacillus sp. B652. Classification (NCBI taxonomy): domain Bacteria; kingdom Bacillati; phylum Bacillota; class Bacilli; order Lactobacillales; family Lactobacillaceae; genus Lactiplantibacillus; species Lactiplantibacillus sp. B652. The sequence continues at coordinate 214,275 of NZ_JAMSKY010000003.1, forward strand.
ACTGAAACTCTTAAGTGTCAGTCGTTTTCATCAAATCGTTTGGCTACTCTTTGTCGTCGATTTCCTGTTAGCTGCCATGGTGGGTTGGCAAATTCGCCGTACCGCACGTACTGGTTGGCTCGTCTGGTTATTTCCAGTCGGCTGCTTTGTTGGGCTGTACTTGTTTTTCCCAACCTATGTCTATTATTTAGCATTAGTTGATTTAGGCATATCCTACTTAGCATACGGGTTAACTGGTCCCCGCGCAAGTTTGCGTTAAAACGGTTGTCAAGGCACGTTGGGTGGGAACCTCGCGTGCCTTTTATCAAATAGAATCTTTGTGGAAGTCGTGGTGATAAAATGCCCAAACAGCCTACATGGACTGCTCAGGATGTCCTGGACATGGTCCAAGAGTATATGAATAGTGATCACGTGGCACTGGTTAAACGTGCGTGTGATTTTGCAACCTACGTGCATAAGGATCAGTATCGCCAATCAGGTGAGCCGTATATTATGCACCCGATTCAGGTTGCTGGAATTTTAGCCGAGTTAAAAATGGATCCAGAAACGGTGGCGTCGGGTTTCTTGCACGATGTCGTTGAAGACACCGGTGTAACGTTAGGTGACGTCGAAGAATTGTTCGGCCATGATGTTGCCGTGATTGTCGATGGCGTCACGAAGCTTGGTAAGATTCGTTACAAGTCGAATAAGGAACAGCTGGCTGAAAATCACCGGAAACTGTTGCTTGCGATGTCCAAGGATATTCGTGTGATGATCGTCAAATTGGCAGACCGGTTACACAATATGCGGACATTGCAACATTTACGTCCTGATAAGCAGCGGCGAATCGCCAATGAAACCTTGGAAATTTACGCGCCAATCGCAGACCGCTTAGGGATTAGTACGATTAAATGGGAACTAGAAGATATTTCCCTAAGATACTTGAACCCTCAACAGTACTATCGAATCGTTCATCTGATGAATTCACGGCGCGAAGACCGCGAAAAATACATTGAGATCGCCATTCAGGATATTCAAAAGGCGCTCCATGATTTGGAATTGCCTGAGGCGGAGATTTATGGCCGGCCGAAGCATATCTATTCGATTTATAAAAAGATGCGTGACAAGCACAAGCAATTTAGTCAACTTTATGATTTGTTGGCGATTCGGGTGGTCGTTGATTCCATCAAGGACTGTTATGCGGTGCTTGGGGCGATTCATACGCAGTGGAAACCCATGCCTGGTCGTTTTAAGGACTACATTGCGATGCCCAAAGCCAACATGTACCAATCGCTGCATACGACAGTTGTCGGTCCAGAAGGCAAACCGTTGGAAATCCAAATCCGGACCTTTGAAATGCACCGTGTGGCTGAATATGGGGTTGCGGCACACTGGGCTTATAAGGAAGGTAAACGTGACGAGGTTCAAGAAACACAATCTGGTAATAAGTTGAACCTGGTTAAGGAAATTATCGAATTACAGGACGAAAGTAAGGACGCCGCCGACTTTATGGAAGGCGTTAAAGGCGACCTCTTCAGTGACCGGGTCTACGCGTTTACGCCTAAGGGTGATGTGACTGAATTACCAAAGGGTGCTGGACCACTCGATATGGCTTATTCGATTCACACCGAAGTCGGCAATCATACGACTGGTGCCAAGGTCAATGGTAAAATCGTGCCGTTGGATTATCAGATCAAGAACGGTGACATTGTTGATATTTTAACGTCGACTAGTTCGACTGGTCCTAGTCGTGACTGGCAGAAGTTAGTTTATACGCGCCGGGCCCGTAATAAAATCAAGCAATTCTTCCGGAATGCTGATCGGGAAGAAAATATTATTTCAGGTCGCGAGATGCTCGAAAAGCAGCTACGTGATTTAGAATTCAACCCCAAAGAAGTCATGACCAAGGAAAAGATGACCGCGGTCGCACAGAAAATGCATTATTCGGGCGAAGACGACTTATTTGCTGCCCTGGGTTTTGGGGACATTCAACCTGTGGGGATTGCTAATCGTTTAACGAGCGATGTGCGTAAAGAAAGGGAAGCAACCCGTCAACGCGAACGAGAAGAAGCCATCCTGGCTGATTCAACCGAATCTTCGACCAAGAAGAAGTCGAAAGATCAGCAGCATGAAGAACAGGAGAAACAAGAACGTAAACGTCAAAAAGTTTCTTCTTCAGGCGGGGTCATTATCCAGGGTGTCGACAACTTGCTGGTTCGCCTGAGCCACTGTTGTTCGCCAATTCCGGGTGATGACATCGTCGGTTATATTACCAAGGGTCGCGGGGTCTCCGTTCACCGGGTCGACTGTCCTAACGTCAAGAGCGCCGAAGCAAATGGTGAGCGCTTGATTGACGTGGAATGGGAGAATCCTGAGGGTGATCGGACTAATTATAATTCCGACCTCGAAATTCAAGGCTATAACCGCAATGGCATGTTGAATGATGTTTTGAAGGTTATCAATAATCACACCAAGTTCTTAACGAACGTCAATGGGAAAGTTGACCATAACAAGATGGTGATTATTAGCGTTTCGTTGGGCGTTCGAAATCTTGAACACTTGCAACGAATCGTGGATAGCCTAAAAAATGTTCAAGATGTTTACGTCGTCGAACGGAAGATGTTTTAGGAGGTTACAATGCGAGTAGTTGTTCAACGCGCACGACAAGCTCAAGTCACGATTGATGGCCAGGTTAAAGGCGCCATTGACCACGGCCTAGTGCTATTAGTGGGATTTGAAGATGGTGACGGCCAGGCCGAACTCGACTATCTGACCCACAAAATTTTGAACTTGCGGATTTTTAGTGATGATGCGGGTAAGCTGAACCTAAATGTCCAACAAGTTGGTGGCGCCATTTTATCGATTTCGCAATTTACGCTCTATGCGGACACGCGCCACGGCAATCGCCCGAGTTTTACGGATGCTGGTGATCCTGATACTGCTAGCAAATTGTATGATACATTCAATCAACAACTTGCTGCCGGCGGGGTTCAAGTGGCAACTGGGGAATTCGGTGCCGATATGCAAGTGTCATTAACGAATGATGGTCCCGTGACGATTTGTTACGATACGGACCAACGCTAACCATTAAGCTGAAAGACCAATTACGGTACTTTCGGCTTTTTGCGTCACCCAATTAACTTTAGGAGGAGAATCATGCGCGAATTTTTATGGGACTTAGACGGAACTTTGCTGGATACGTACCCGGCAATGGTCAAAGCCTTTCAGCGGGCAGTGACTGAATTAGGGGGCACGATTACCGCTGAAGCAACTTATCAACTAATGCGGCAACAGTCCGTCGGTTATGCTGAACGGACCGTGGCCAACCAATATGGCTGGGACTGGCATGAACTGCGGGCGGGTTATCAACGTTTTGAACCGCAACTGCAACAACATCCGGCCGCGTTTGATGGTGCTCAGGCCGTCCTGGAACGCGTCGTCGCAGTCGGTGGTCATAACTATTTGATGACCCATCGGAATGAACAGGCCCAAGTTTACCTACAAGAAGCAGGATTGGCGCAGTATTTTACGGATGCCGTCACTGCCGCGCAGCCGTTTCCACGTAAACCAGATCCCGCTGCGCTGAATTATTTATTAGATAAGCACCAGGTTGACCGCCACCAAGCAGTCATGGTGGGTGATCGTAATTTGGATATTGATGCGGGCCACAACGCTGGTATTGCCGGCTACTTGTTTGATATTGACCGGCTGATCCATGTGACTAGTGCGCCTGAGGCTCAAGTTACTGATTTGAATGAACTGTTACCGCTGGTCCGCTAAATTGCGCCTATTTTGTAGATCAGTTGAATAAGACAATATAAAAGCCTCGTTACTAGCGACATTTCACATGTGGTGCTAGTGACGGGGCTTTTCCTGTTGAGATGATGCTCGTGTCGGTTGATGGTGATGGCAGTGTAGGCAAGTTGAATCACGCTACAGCTAGTATTGGTCTAGAATGTGGTCCACGGCCGGTCCATAGGTCTCACCAAACAAGTTGAGGTGTGCGAGCAAGTAGTACAGCTGGTAGCGTGGCAGTCGCTGCTGACTCCCAGGGGCTAATGGATAGGCTGCTTGATAGCCACGATAAAAATCTTCGTCGAAACCACCGAAAATGGTCGTCATTGCGAGATCCATCTCACGGTCACCATAAAAGACATCTGGGTCAATCAACGCCGGGGTGCCTGTCGACGTAAACAGATAATTGCCGGACCATAAATCACCGTGTAATAGGCTCGGCTGAACTTGATGCATGTAAGGGTCTGCTAGTAGTTCTTGGCGGAGCCGTTGATAATGGTGTTCACGATTTGTAGACCACAAGTGGTTCTGTGAAGCCAACTTGACTAATACATCTAAGCGTTGTTCCGTGTAAAAAGTGGCCCAATCGGACTGCCAATGATTAATTTTGGGGAGCTTTCCAAATGTAAAGTCATGGTCGAGACCAAACTGTGCTTGATGTTGCTGGTGAACGGCCGCAACGGCTTGACCGAGGGCGTACTGACTACCAGTACCAGAGTCTAACCAACTGAGTACTAGATAGCCATCACCGTCAATCGTCCCGGTGGCAATCACTTGTGGGGTAGTGATGACGGCACCTAGTAAACGTAACCCAGCGATTTCATGGGCAAAAAAGCGTTCATCGCGCTGTGGTTGGACCTTCAAAAAATACGACTGGTCCGCCGTCTCGATTCGAAACGCGGCGTTAATATCACCACCACTGACTGGAATGGCGCGGGTGATCTCGGACACGGGCAGTTGCGCTAACCATTTTGTTGTTAATTGCATCAAAAGAACCTCCTAACAAAGCTCAAGCTGAACATATCATGCTAATTATTTGTCATGAATCATGATTGAAACGTGCCGATTGGGCAGATTGTTGTTCGTCTGCCGGTGATTGTCTTAGTCCGACCTCCGGGGCTGGCTGACAACGCTGGAACAGGGCGGACATCGATTTGAACTCACGCAGAAGATCACTGCGCAATTTCAAATACGAGTCTTCTTCTAGCTCGGGAAACCCGCCCGGACAAGAAGAACTTCGCCCTTGAACATTGTCAGCCAGCCCCTCCGGTCGGGAACCCGCTCGAATGGCAGATGAACGACCGCCTATCTGGGTACAATTGACCACTGATTATTAGATGACTGGTCCTTCAGGCAAACTTTTAGTTGGTATCGGTAAAGACTTATAGCGTTTAATTATTGAGACGATTGCCTGAATATTATTTACTCATCTCAATGCCACAAATTTCAATGGCAACTAGCCAAATCAGTCGATAAAAATGCCGCCGCTTAAAATTCAAGACTTTGTTATCTCAGACGACTAACAAAAGTCCTGACAAGTTCAATGAAGCCGTGTATCCGAAGCATTAAAATATGGGTAAGAAAGTTTAGCGATTATTAGCAAACTGTCTGACACTTAAATATCAAGATGACTGTGTACAACGGAACCAACGACTAATCGTACAAAAGGTTGGGTACGCACATGTCCGCCTTTCGAATACTATCCAGGCTGGAAGGTGTTCTGGGCAAGGCCAAGTATTTTCAGAGTGTGAGGTTCAGACGGGTTGGGACTGAGGATTAGCCTAGCTAGAGCGTTAAGCGGCGAACTTCCGCTTGGCGTTCTGGCGTAGCTAACCGGAAGTCACTGTCTGACCCGAACACGTTTCGTCCATATCGCAGCCAGCGTGAAAGACCAGTATTTAAGACGTGGGCTGTCGGCTTAAATCTGCGTCCACCACGTTACGGCCATTGCCCAGAATGCCTGGAAGCCGGCCTAGGACGTCTCCACAACAGCAAGTTTACGCTAAGTCGCACTTTTTCCAGCGGGTCTCAGCTGGCAGCACTTGAACTTAGAAATTGGCACGTTTCAATCATTCTTAATGCTAATTCGCAATCAGCATAACACGTTCGCTGATGGTCTGTTTATGATTACTGTAACGCAGTAGGTTGTGAAGCACAATTGAAGTGGACTAATTGTGTCGTTTAAAGAGGGACGACCTGAGCAACGGTACCAATTTGTTAGTACCAAGTCCTATTGAGAAACATTAAAAAGCCGCTTCAAGAATCAACATGGATTCTTGAAGCGGCTTGAAGTGTGCAGTAATGCTGGTCACGTCTATAAGGCAAGCTGTGACTAACTGTGACTAAGATTATTGGTTCGCAAAGTAAGTACTGAGACCAGCATAGACGGCGTGTGCGACTTCTTGTGGATACTTCTTAGAACTGATCGTCTTGAAGTCGGATTTATCATTGATATAGCCGAGTTCCATCAAGACGGATGGTCGCGAGTTATCACGGATAACTAAGAAGTCACCGAATTCAGTCCCTTTACTTGGGAGCGGCAGACCTTCAACTTTACTATTTAACGCCTTGGCTAATGCCAGCGAGGTGGACTTGTGATAGTAATAAGTCGTAATCCCAGATGCGGTATTTTTTTCCGGTGAACTATCAAAGTGGAAACTAATGAAGGCATCTGCATGCAACTTGTTGGCGATGGCCGGACGCGCGCTGAGACCAACGTATTTATCACTATCACGTGTCAGGACGACGTGGGCACCAGCTGCCCGTAGCTTTTTAGCCACTGCTTTAGCGACCCGTAGCGTATACGTTTTTTCCATCTTGCCCTTATTGGAGAGGGCGCCGGAATCGGAACCACCGTGGCCGGGGTCTAAAACGATGGTGGCGTCCGAAATCTTAGTGGTCTTCGCTAACTGACTGTTGTGTTCATTGACGAGCCAGCTGGCGATCCAGCCAAATTTATGATCAGCATAGCGAACGTATAACCAATTATTCTTGCGTTTCATAATGTGGACTTTTGTCCCTTTGGCCGTGGTATCTTCGATGGCATAACTCATCCCGGGACCATTCCGGATATTGACGTTCGCGATATTAACGGTGGCCGTATTGTTGGTCGCTAGTAAGATCACGAATCCAATTACCAGGCCAATAAAAATCACGGTCACGGTAATTTGACGCCAAAATTGTTTAAGAACTTGCATGGATTGTCACCAACTAAATTTAAGATAATTGCAATTTAAAGTGCTGCAAATAGTATACCAAAAAAATCAGCACGCGACGAAAACTTGGCAGAAATTTAACGAGAGTCGTTGACTTTTAAGCGAATTTCGTGTAACTTTAACCATATATTAATCAATCGACCGCAGAGAAAGTAAGAGCATTGTGCCACACTTTAACCAGAGACCGGTAGTGCTGAGAATTCCGGATAGTGAGCAATGAGGAGACGCTTTTGAGGTGAACGGCAGCGTTCCGCCTGTGATTACAGACGTTATCAATTAGTACTCAATAAAGGTGGTACCGCGCAATTGCGCCCTTGGTAAATAATCAAGGGCGCTTTTTTTGTCGATTGCAATCAAAGGGAGGAACCAATTAATGAGATATCAACGGCCTAAAGGCACCGCCGACATTTTGCCTGGCGATAGTGAAAAATGGCAATACGTTGAAGCAACGGCCCGCGCCGTCTTCAAAACTTATCAGTTTAAAGAAATTCGCACACCAATGTTTGAAAACTTTGAAGTCTTCTCACGTTCAGCTGGCGACACATCAGATATCGTGACTAAGGAAATGTATGATTTTCACGATAAGGGTGATCGGCACATTACGTTACGGCCAGAAGGTACGGCCGGCGTGGTCCGTGCATTTGTCGAAAACAAATTATATGGGCCACAAGTTTTAAAACCTTATAAAGTCTATTATATGGGACCAATGTTCCGCTATGAACGGCCACAATCTGGTCGGTTACGTGAATTCCATCAACTCGGGGTCGAAGCCTTTGGGAGTGAAAGCGCCGCGCTAGACGTTGAAGTGATTGCAATGGGATTCAACTTGCTCAAGAAGTTTGGCCTCAACGACTTAAAATTAGTTATCAATACGCTGGGAGACCAACAGACGCGTGATGACTACCGCCAAGCACTGATCGATTACTTGGAACCACACTTTGACGAATTGAGTGATGATTCTAAGGAACGGCTCCACAAGAATCCATTGCGGGTACTGGATAGTAAGGCACCAGAAGATCAACAGTTCGTGGCCGATGCGCCATCGATCCTAGATTATTTGACGCCTGAAGCTCAGGAGCACTTTGATCAGACCAAGACGTACTTGGATGCGCTCGACATTCCATACGAAATTGACGCAACGATGGTCCGCGGGTTGGATTATTACAACCACACGATTTTTGAAATCATGACGCATTCCAAAGCACTCGGCAAAGGTTACACGACGATTTGTGCTGGTGGCCGGTACAACGGGTTAGTTAAGGAACTCGGTGGCCCTGAAGTCTCAGGTGTTGGCTTTGGTTTAGGTGTCGAACGGCTGTTAGTGTTGATGGACGCCGAAAACATTGAAGTCCCAACTGATGACCAACTGGATGTTTACGTCGTTGGTATCGGCGACGAAGCCAGCGCCACGACTTTGAAACTCGTTCAGGCGTTACGGGCCGCTGGTTACAAGGCTGAACGGGATTACTTGGACCGCAAGCCAAAAGCACAGTTTAAGAGTGCTGATCGCTTGAATGCCCGTTACACGATGACGGTTGGTGAAGCTGAATTAGCCGAACAAGCCGTTAATTTAAAGGCAATGGCAACTGGTGATGAGACCAAGGTTGCAATGGCCGATATTTATCAAGATGCGCACCAAGTTTTAGATAAGTAATGAGAGACGGCAAGTTTGCCGAAAGAGAAGAAGGAGGAAGCATGTTATGAAACGAACCACATATGCAGGCCTTATTAATGAAGATTATTTAGGCCAAACGGTCACCTTACAAGGTTGGGTCCAAAAGCGGCGCGACCTTGGTAATCTGATTTTTATTGATTTACGGGACCGTGAAGGCATTGTTCAATTAGTGTTCAGTCAGGAATTCTCAGCGGATGCATTAGCAGTTGCTGATGAATTACGGGGCGAATACGTGATCGAAGTCCAAGGAACGGTGGTTAATCGGGACGCCAAAGCTGTGACTGACCGGATGAAATCAGGTAAGGTGGAAGTTGAAGTCCACGACGCTAAGATTTTGAACAAGGCCAAGACACCGCCATTTTATATTCAAGATGACATCAATGTGTCGGATGAATTACGGTTGAAATATCGCTACTTAGACTTACGCCGGCCTGAAATGCAACGGAGCTTGAAGATTCGTAATGGCATTACCCAAGCGGTCCACAGTTACTTTGACGCCAATGGCTTTTACGACATTGAAACGCCATTCTTGACTAAGTCAACGCCTGAAGGGGCCCGGGACTACTTAGTGCCATCACGGGTGCACCAAGGCCATTTCTATGCCTTACCACAATCACCCCAGTTATTTAAGCAATTATTGATGGGTGCCGGTTTTGACCGCTACTATCAAATTGCCCGTTGTTTCCGGGACGAAGACTTACGTGGTGACCGCCAACCAGAATTCACCCAGATCGATATGGAAACGTCTTTCTTGAGCGCTGAAGAGATCCAGTCATACACCGAAGGCTTGATCAAACAAGTCATGAAGCAGGTCAAAGGCATCGACATCAAGACGCCATTTACCCGCCTCACTTGGCAAGAAGCCATGGACCGGTTTGGTTCTGAAAAGCCAGACGTGCGGTTCGGTATGGAATTAAAAGACATGAGCACAGCGGTCGCTAAGGCTGGTTTCAAGGTCTTTGATAATGCACTTGAAAATGGTGGTATGGTCAAGGCGATTGCCGTTCCTGGCGGGGCTGACCATTATTCACGTAAGCAGATCGATGCCTATACGGACTATGTCAAACGCTTTGGCGCAAAGGGCTTAGCCTGGATGAAGGTCACTGACGACGGCTTCAGCGGTCCAGTGGCGAAGTTCTTTAAGAATGACGGGGACTTTGAAGCAATCACGACTGCTGCCGGGGCCAAAGCGGGCGACTTGTTGCTATTTGCTGCTGACAGTTTCAAAGTGGTTTCTGACACGCTCGGCTATCTCCGGAAGGCCATCGCCAAGGAACTTGATTTGATTGACGAAAATCAATACGCCTACTTGTGGGTCGTTGACTGGCCATTGTTCGAATATGATGAAGGCATCGAACGTTGGGTTCCAGCCCACCATCCATTCACGATGCCAAATGAAGAAGATGTGCACTACTTGGATGAGGGCGAAGACCCACACCAAGCTCACGCACAATCATATGACATTATTTTAAATGGTTATGAATTAGGTGGCGGCTCAATCCGTATCCACACTCGTGAACTCCAAGAAAAGATGTTCCGGGCATTGGACTTCACGCCAGAACGGGCCAAAGAACAATTTGGCTTCTTGCTAGATGCGCTTGACATGGGCTTTCCACCTCATGGCGGTTTGGCAATCGGATTAGACCGGTTCGCCATGCTGCTTGCTGGTAAGGATAACATTCGTGAAGTGATCGCGTTCCCTAAGAACTCGAAAGCTTCTGAACCAATGACTAGCGCACCAGCACGAGTTGCTGATCAACAATTGACCGACTTGGATTTGACGATTACGCATCCTGTGACGGATGATGATGACGACGATTCAGTTGAATAATCATGATGGAAAGGACGTTCAGTAATGGACGTTCTTTTTGATTAGTGTTAGATTTATATTAATATTTAGTTGGAGGGATTCTCATGGAAACAGCAATTTTTGCGGGCGGATGTTTTTGGTGCATGGTCCAACCGTTCGACAGTCAGCCTGGCATTGAAAGTGTCGTCTCGGGTTATACCGGCGGACACACGAAAAATCCGACATACGAGCAAGTCAAATCACACACGACCGGGCATACTGAAGCGGTCAAAATTACCTTTGATCCGGCAGTTATCAGTTATGCGGACCTTGTGACCATTTATTGGCATCAAACGGACCCCACGGATGCAATGGGCCAGTTCCAAGACCGTGGTGATAATTATCGGCCAGTCATCTTCGTCAATAGTCCTGAGCAGCGCGAAATCGCGGAAGCGTCTAAACGGGCATTACAAGCCAGTGAACGGTTCGATAAGCCAATCGTGACTAGTATTGAAGACGCCCAGCCATTTTATCCGGCTGAAGCTCGTCACCAGCGTTTTTACAAAAATAATCCGGTCGTGTATGCCGAACAAGAAGCTGGCGGCCGCGCTGATTTTATTGCCAAGCAATGGGCGGATGCACCAAAAGTGGATTAGTTACGGACAAAACGGGACTTTTGACGCGCAATGAGGTCCCAGTCAGTGGACATGATCAGAAGTTGATTTAACGTGCGTCGACCTTGATAATGTGATTTCACTGAGAAACGTGAGACTTCTAGCAGAATACTGCAAAAGGCCGGTCGTCCGCGGTTAGGCGTGTTACAATAACGGAAGCAAAAACGTAAAGGAGCGCACACTATTCATGGATGATTTTCAGCAGTTATCCAAGCATCATCGCGACGTGGTCAAAGCGTCGACGGCTTTTATTTACGCCATTTTAGTTTCAATCGCCATGAACTATTTCTGGACGCCCGGGCATATTTATTCATCAGGGATTACCGGGTTGGCTCAATTAATCAATAGTTTAATGACTAAGTTTCTTCCGATTCAGGTCTCGACCGCGGCATTACTGTTTATTTTGAACGTGCCGATGTTCATTATCGCATGGCGTTCAATTGGACATAAATTCACGCTATATACGTTCTTAGCCGTAACGTTGTCCAGTATTATGATTAAACTGATTGCCCCAGTTGGCTTAACCCATGACCCGATTATTTGTGCGATTTTCGGGGGTGCGGTCAACGGTTTTGGGACTGGGACGGCGCTCAAAAACGGGATTTCGACCGGTGGGCTAGATATTATTGGAATCGTGTTACGTCGCAAAACTGGGCGTAGCATCGGGACCATCAACATGGCCTTCAACTCGATTATCGTCATCGCGGCCGGCTTTGTTTACGGGTGGCCATACGCGTTCTACTCCGCATTGGGCTTGTTTGTCAACGGCCGCGTCATGGATATGACTTATACTCGCCAACAAAAGATGCAGGTGATGATTATTACCAGTCGACCGAAAACGGTGATCGATAGTGTTCAAAACCGCATTCGTCGCGGGGTGACCATCGTCCATAACGCTGAAGGGGCCTATCAACACGATGATAAGACGATTCTCTTTACGGTTATCACGCGTTATGAAATGGGTGAGCTGAAGGCGGCGATGGCGGAATCAGACCCGCACGCCTTTGTCAGCATTTCCGACACTGTCAAGATTTTGGGGCATTTTTACGAGCCAAAACCATAGTCATGGGTATCAACATGACTTATCAGCTATGATGAAGTTAAGCGCCGCGCATTTAGCAGTTATTACGGTCTAAATGCGCGGCTTTTTTATTGTAAATTTTTGTGCCAGCAGCCGGCTATCAATGGTTGTCAGGTGTTCGAACCGGCCCAAAGGACTAGCTTGGAAATAACAATTTGTTATATAATACACACGCATTGTGCTAGTTGTTATTTAGCACGAATCATGTTCAAAGCATGCCAATTTTTTAGTTCAAAACAGCCAGCATAGACCCGCTGGAAACAAAGCGAATTAGCGTAAAACTGCAGTTGTAGGTTCGTCATACAGCGGCTTACAAGTATTCTGGACAATGGCCGGTGAGGACACAGATTTAAGCTAACCTCCCACGTCTTAAATACCGGTCTTTCGCGTGAGCTGCAATATGAATGAAACGTATCGTATGCATTGACATGGCAATGAAGGGAAGACAAGCGTGAAAAAAATAATTTATATTTGGTTAGTGCGGATCGTCTCATGGTTGGCACACTTCAAATCAACGGATCAGGTGATCTATCTGATGAGCTTTGCCGACAATTTAGACTTCATTCGACAGTTGGCTGACCGATTGCCACAGCGGGTGACGGTCTATTATTTACCGGGTGCGCAAGCCGGTGCTAAACAGCTGGCAGCGGAAGGCATCGCAACGCAGCCGTTTCAAGACTCGATCGGCTTTGCCTTGCACGGGGTACCCGTTTTGACCCGGGCAGCCGATATTTATCTGGATAACTACTATGCGTTTACCGCTGGTCTGACTAGACGGCCAAATCAGCGCATGATCCAGCTCTGGCATGCGGCTGGGGCGGTGAAGACCTTTGGGTGGGGCGACCCGCAGACGGTCAAACGTTCAGCTGGGGACCAACGGCGGTTTCAAGCCGTCTATAATCAGATTACCGATTACGTTGTCGGTGCGGACAAGATGGGGCAAGTCTTTGCGGACAGTTACCATGTCCCGATGGCACGGATGCGGGTGCTCGGGTATCCGCGTTCAGACCGTTATCGGCAGTCAAAATGGGTTCAGCAGACGGCTGCGGCTATTTATCAGCGTTACCCAGATTTTAAACAACAGGAAGTTATTTTGTATGCGCCAACTTATCGGGCGGGGGTGCAATTTGCATTGCCAACGGATTTTGACCAATTGCAGTTGCGGGCCAATCAACGGCTGATTATCAAATTGCATCCGCACCTCGCCAGTCAGGAGCGCGACTTGCAAGCCCGCTTTCCTGACCAGGTGACGTTGGTTCCAGAATTTAGTACGGATGAATTGTTGACGGTCGCAAGCACCCTTATTAGTGATTATTCATCGGTCGTTTTTGACTATGCGCTCTTACCAAATTGCCAAAAAATGATTTTTTATGTCTTTGATTGGCAACATTATGAACGAGAAGTTGGCTTACAAGCGGATTTCAAGGAGTGGGCGCCGGGGCCAATGGTGACGACGATGGCCGAGTTGAACCAAGTCTTGGCAGCGCCGGCACAGCCGATGCAGTTGACTAATTTTAACCAATTATGGAACACGCGCAATGACGGGCATGCCGGTGAGCGAACATTGGCTTATTTTTATCCGCATACCACGACGCACGAACAGTGAATCGCTTTGGGCAATTAAGCGCAGATGCTCCTGCTTGTGGCGGAAAATGTGTATAATGATTGTATATGCGACGTTCAGGTGTAGACCAGTAACGTCAAACTAGCGTAAAGGATGGGACCGAAAATGTTGAGATTAGGGTCACACGTTTCGATGAAGGCACCCGACATGTTACTGGGGTCAGCCAACGAAGCAGTGAGTTATGGGGCCAACACGTTCATGATTTATACGGGTGCACCTCAAAACACCCGGCGTAAGCCGATTGAAGAGTTGAAGATTGACGAGGCACAGCCGGTGATTGCGGCCAATGATTTGCAGCAAATCGTGGTCCACGCGCCGTACATTGTTAATCTCGGTAACACGAAGAAGCCCGGTTATTTTGAATTTGCGACGGAATTTCTCTACCAAGAAATTCAACGGGCCGATGCGGTTGGCGCGACACAACTGACCTTGCATCCCGGAGCCCACATTGGTGCGGGGCCAGACGCAGCCATCGCCCAAATCGTTAAGGGACTCAATACCGTGATTCGGCCAGAACAACACGTGCAAATTGCGCTGGAAACAATGGCTGGTAAGGGCACCGAGGTTGGTCGGACGTTTGAAGAGTTGGCGCAAATGATCGATGGCGTGACTTATAATGAAAAATTATCGGTAACGTTTGATACTTGTCACACGAGTGATGCCGGCTATGCCATCAAGGACGACTTTGACGGTGTCTTGAATGAATTTGATCACGTCATCGGGTTAGACCGGCTGGGCGTGGTCCATCTGAATGATTCCAAAAATCCCCAAGGGGCGCACAAAGACCGCCATACGAATATTGGGATGGGGACGATCGGATTTGATGCGCTCAATTATGTCGCCCATCATCCACAACTGGAAGCAGTCAGCAAGATTTTGGAAACACCGTATGTCGGTGAAGATAAGAAACATCAGCTACCGCCGTATAAATATGAAATCGCGATGCTTCGGGCGGGCCAATTTAATGCCCATTTGATTGAAGATATTGAAGCACAACGTTAATTAATCAGAATTGAACGATAATCGATTGCGATTATCGTTTTTATTTTCATTTAGGAGGAAATTAATCATGACACTTAACAAACAACGCGTCTTAATCGTCGGCGGAACGTCTGGGTTTGGATTAGAAATCGCGCGGCAAGCGCTGCAAGCGGGTGCGCAAGTTCATCTGATTGGGCATGCAGCTGAGCATGTTCAAGCTGCTTGTACGACGTTGGCAGCACCGGACCGCGTGACAGGAACTGCTTTGGATGCACAGGATCACGACCAATTGACGGCGTTCTTCACTGCACAATTACAGTTTGACCATATCGTTTCCATGCTTGGTGGGGCCATGGGTGGCGGCTTCTTAGATAATTCAGTCGCGGCAATTCGTAAAACGATTGAAGACAAGTTCTTCGCAAATTTACAACTGGCCCAGTTGGCTAGCCAGCACTTGGCGCTGCATGGCAGTCTCATCATGACTTCTGGGGCGGGTGGTCGACCGGATAACGCTTCTGGCGCCATTGTTGGGAATCAGGCCATCAATACGCTGGTGGCTGGGTTAGCCGTTGAGATGGGCCCAGACCACCGCGTTAACGCCGTGGCACCAACATGGACGCCGACCGGGCTTTGGCGTGGATTATCAGCTGACCAGTTATCGGCTCAGACTGCCGCGGCTAGTCAGGGCAATCCTTTGAAACGGGTGGCCACGCCAGCTGAAGTCGCTTCCGCCTATGTGTATTTGATGCAGAACCAGTTTGTGACGGGCCAAGTCTTACATGTTGATGGTGGCGTCGACTTGCTTTAGCGTGGTGTGCCGCTTAATTGATGGCACGAAAAAACCGTTACCTTCAAATGATGAAGGCAACGGTTTTGTATTAACCAAGTCTAATTTTCACCAGTGCCATCAGTGTTTAGACTTTCAGTAATCAAGGTAGCGGTCTCTTCAATCGACTTGTTGGCAACGTTGATTACGAGGCAACCAATCTTTTTGAAGATTTTATCGGCGTAGTCCAATTCAGCTTTGATTTTATCGGTATTAGAATACATCGTATCGGGATTCAAGCCGTATTGGACCATCCGCTGACGCCGAATATCATTTAATTTATCGGGATCGTTAGTCAAGCCGAAAATCTTCTTCGGATCCACTTTCCAGATTTCGTCGGGAATTTGGGCTTGTGGCACGAGCGGTAAGTTGGCGACTTTTAATTTGCGGTTGGCCAAGTAGAGTGATAGTGGTGTCTTAGAAGTCCGTGAAACCCCTAATAAGACCACGTCGGCTTCCAGAAAGCCACTCGGATTCTTACCATCATCATAGGTCACGGCAAATTCAATCGCGTTGATCCGGTCAAAATAATTCGTGTTGAGCGCGTGGACCGTCCCAGGATGATTCGACGGCTGAACGTGTGTGATTTGTGAGAACGTGTCTAGCGCGGGCGTGATGACGTCATAGTAGGGCAAGTCATGTGCTTCGCAGTAGTGGTTAACGACTTGGCTCAAGCGCCGGTCCACGAAGGTGTGGAAGATAGCTGCATGTTCCTTGAGTGCTTGGGCGAGCACCGTTTGTAGTAGCGAGTCGGTCCGGACAAATGGAAAACGTTGATAACGAATTTCATAGTCTGAAAATTGGGCCGCTGCGGCGAGTGCCACGTTATGCGCCGTCTCACCGATGGAATCTGATAAAATAAAGACTTTAATTGCTGACATATGATAACCTCATTTCGGTTCAATAATAACCTTAGTGTAGCATAGCACGTCAGTCTTGAAAACGATTTACTGTCCGGAGTATCGAGGCTGCTTCCGGATTTATTTTAAGGAAATTGTAAACTTTGGTTGACGGCCTTTTTCAATTTATGTATAATTTACTAGAACAGTTGCGTTATGTGTAAGTATGCATAATTTAACGGTTACTTTTTGAGCTCGGAGGGAGGGAATTTAACATGGCAAAAACAGTCGTTCGTAAAAACGAATCTCTTGATGATGCTCTTCGTCGCTTTAAACGTACCGTTTCAAAAAGTGGTACTTTACAAGAATACCGCAAACGGGAATTCTACGAGAAACCAAGTGTGAAGAAGAAGTTAAAATCTGAAGCAGCACGTAAGCGTAAGAACCGTCGTCGTTTCAAGTAATTAGTAGTTTACTAATTCACCCAACGAGGAGGGAAACCAATGAGTTTATTAGATACGCTCAATGGTGATCTGAAAGCTGCGATGAAGGCGCGCGATAAGCAAACCCTCAGCGTTATACGGATGCTTAAGTCAGCGGTAATGAATGAACAAATTAACGCTGGCCATGATTTAACGGCTGATGAAGAAGTGAGCGTCTTATCACGTGAACTGAAGCAACGGCGCGAATCATTAAGTGAATTCGAAAATGCGGGTCGTCAGGATTTAGCTGACGGCGTTAAAGCAGAAATTGCAATTGTTGAGAAGTATATGCCAAAACAATTGTCGGACGAAGAAGTTCAACAGATTGTAGCGGACACTATCAAGCGAGTCGGAGCAACCGGTAAAGGTGACTTCGGTAAGGTGATGGGGGCCGTTATGCCAAAGCTTAAAGGCCAGGCAGATGGCAAGCTGATCAACCAAACAGTTAAATCATTATTGAATTAACGGTTAGCCGGGGATTAATTCCTCGGCTTTTTTGGTGCGCTGAGAATTGTTGCGTTGGTCACTAAAAGGCGGTTTGAACCGTCACAATTTCAGTGATAACGACAACAGTCGGACTGTTGATAGCAGTATGTTTGAAGGCGTCCATTCTGTACGCGTTGTGCTAGTTGTTATTTAGCATTATAGATGATTAAATCATGCTGTTTTTTAAGTTCAAGTGCTGCCAGCTGAGAACCGCTGGAAACAAGGCGAGTTCGCGTAAACATGCAGTGGTAGGCGCGTCCTACACCGGCTTCCAGGTATTCGAAAGGCGGACATATGCGGACCCGATTTCTTGTTGGATTAGGCGTTGGTTCCTTGGTCCACGGGGATTTTGATATTGAACTGTCAGACTGGTGTCTAATGATTGCTGAACATTCTTAATCATACTATCAGACAAGCAACACCACTGAACTTGTCAGCATCTTCTCTAGTTGCCTGATACTTCAAAACTTTGAATTCTAAATGACGGCCATTTTATAGACTGAATTCAATGCTAGTTACCGTTGAAATTAGTGGAATTGAGATTAATGAATAATATTCCGGGAATCTTCTCAGTACTCAAATGCCATAAAGCATCAACGATACCGATTAAAGCTTTGCCTGAAGTCCTGGTTACTAAACATTGAGTGGTCAATTGTACCTAGATTGGTGGCCGTTCATCTGCCATTCGAGCGGGTTCCCGACTGTAGGGGCTGGCTGACAATGCTCAAGGGCGAAATTCTTCTTGTCCGGGTGGGGTTCCCGGGCTAGAAGAAGACTCGTATTTGAAATTGCGCAGTGGTTCTCTGCGTGAGTTCAAATCGATGTCCGCCCTGTTCCAGCGTTGTCAGCCAGCCCCGGAGGTCGGAATATGGCGCGCCTCGGCTGATGAACAGGACGCCAACTTGGCATGCTTTAATCATGATTCATGACAGATTCACTAGCGCAATGCGTAATCGGTTACCATTTATGTTCGGAAGCGTGTGCCCTGTCGAATCCAATGGACGGTGGCCTTGCGCTGGTAGCAGGCGGGCTTTTATGCTATGATTAACTAACAAATACCTGCCGAAATCAGCGCGGTTATCACGCTAAACGCGGGTGCCATTACCAGCTAATGGTAATTAAATCTGTCAATAAAGGAGTCCATGTTTTTGACCGAAAACTCAAAATATGAACAAAAATTTCTCATTGCTGATCCAGCCCAATCAGTGGCACTGTTAGGACCTGAGGATGCCCACCTTGCATTACTAGAGGACGGGTTGCATGTCCAATTACACGTGTTCGGTGATCAGATGACGATTAGTAGTGATGATGAAGCAGCCGTTCATAACACACAAGCAGTCCTAGATAATTTAACGAGTTTAATTAAACAAGGTATTCAAATCGGTGCGCCGGATGTGATTAGTGCCATCAAGATGGTGAACCGCGGGACCTTAGATTATTTTAAAGACCTCTATTCAGAGACGTTGATTAAAGATAATCGGGGCCGACCGATTCGCGTGAAGAATTTTGGCCAACGGCAGTACGTGCAAGCGGTGGCCAAGAGCGATATCACCTTTGGCATTGGCCCAGCCGGGACCGGGAAGACTTACTTGGCGGTCGTCATGGCCATTGCTGCTTTAAAACGGGGCGACGTTGAGAAGTTGATTTTGACAAGGCCAGCTGTTGAAGCGGGTGAAAGTCTGGGATTCTTACCTGGTGATCTGAAAGAAAAGGTCGATCCTTATTTACGGCCAATTTACGATGCGTTGTATGATATTTACGGTGCTGAGCATACCCAACGGTTGATGGATCGCGGTATTATCGAAATTGCACCGCTTGCTTACATGCGGGGGCGGACGCTGGATCATGCGTTTGTTATTTTGGACGAAGCGCAAAATACGACTAATGCGCAAATGAAGATGTTTTTGACCCGCTTAGGATTCGGGGCTAAGATGATCGTCAATGGCGACATCTCTCAAATCGACTTGCCACGTCACACCAAGAGTGGCTTGATTCAAGCTGAGCAAATTTTGAGTGGTATCAGTAATATTTCATTTGTGAAGTTTACGGCGGATGATGTGGTCAGAAATCCAGTCGTCGCTAAAATCATCACCGCATATGATAAGGTGGAACAACGGTAGGGGGCACTTATGGACTTAGAATTATATGATCAAACCTCAGCGGGCGCCCAGCCAGAACAATTACAACTCATTCGTGATTTAATTGATTTGGCCGGCAAAACGTTAAAATTACGGGACGATACGGAAGTTTCCGTGACGCTAATGAATAATGATGACATTCAAAAAATTAATGAACAGTATCGGGGCGTTGACCGCCCGACCGACGTCATTAGTTTTGCAATGCACGACGACGATGATGACGACTTGATCGTGATGGATCCGGAGCTGGCAGCAGAACTGCCGTTAAACCTGGGTGATATCATGATTTCCGTTGATAAAGTCAGTGAACAGGCCGCCTTTTTGCAACATTCCGAAGCCCGTGAATTAGGGTACTTAGTGGTTCACGGCTTTTTGCATTTAAATG
This sequence comes from Lactiplantibacillus sp. B652, assembly GCF_023806745.1. Classification (NCBI taxonomy): domain Bacteria; kingdom Bacillati; phylum Bacillota; class Bacilli; order Lactobacillales; family Lactobacillaceae; genus Lactiplantibacillus; species Lactiplantibacillus sp. B652. The sequence goes on from NZ_JAMSKY010000003.1 coordinate 234,244, forward strand.
GCTACGATCATCTACAGCCAGCGGATGAAACTGAAATGTTCACACTACAACGGCAGATTTTGGATGCTTATGGGCTCGAAAAATAGACCAGACCGGCTTCAGGTTGGGAAAAACCATTCATTTTGGCAATCGTGGTTACATGCTTGGAATGGGCTCAAAACGGTTGTGATTGAAGAACGGAATATGCGGACACACCTGGTATTGGGCGCTGTTGCGTTGATTGCTGGCTGGTGGGTTCACTTGACCGTCAACGAATGGTTATGGCTGGCGCTCGCCATCTTTTTGGTGATGCTCTGTGAGATCAATAATACGATTGCTGAGAATCTCTCAGATATGATTACAGGCCCAAGGTTTAGTCCGCAAGCGAAAAAAATTAAAGATATCGCGGCTGGCGCAGTTGTCTTTGCGGCTGCGTTTGCCGTGCTCGTCGGTTTGATACTCTTTGCGCCCAAACTTTGGCTGGTGCTCAGTCACTGGCTCGGCTGATTGGGTGTAGCTCCTTCGGCAAATAGTGAAAGGAATTAATTATGGCAGAACAACAAGCATTTCATTCCGGTTTTGTGGCGATTATTGGTCGTCCGAATGTCGGTAAATCAACGTTACTTAACCGGGTCGTGGGCCAAAAGGTCGCAATCATGTCTGATAAGGCCCAAACAACGCGGAATCGGATTCAAGGCATTTACACTACTGCAGACACGCAGATGGTCTTTATTGACACGCCCGGCATTCACAAGCCACACAGTCGCTTAGGCGATTTCATGGTCAAGTCGGCGCTATCAACATTAGGTGAAGTCGACGCCGTGCTCTTCATGATCAACGCGGACGAACGCCGTGGTGCCGGTGATAACTTTATTATTGACCGTTTAAAAAATGTCAAACAGCCAATTTATTTGGTGATTAATAAAATCGACCAAGTCCATCCTGACCACTTACTAGAGATCATGGATCAGTACAAGGATGCGTTGCCGTGGAAAGAAGTTTATCCAATTTCGGCCTTGGAAGGTAACAATGTTGATGAACTGTTAGTGACCCTGAAAAAGCAGTTGCCAGAAGGTCCGCAATACTATCCTTCTGACCAAGTGACGGACCATCCCGAACGCTTCATTATTTCGGAGTTGATTCGTGAAAAAGTCCTAGAATTGACGCGCCAAGAAGTGCCACATTCAACTGCTGTCGTGATTGATTCGATCAAACGGCAGGACGAAGAAAAGATTCACGTTCAAGCGACGATCATTATCGAACGGTCCTCACAAAAAGGCATTATCATCGGTAAAGGTGGTAGCATGCTGAAGAAGATCGGCTCGATGGCGCGCCGTGATATCGAACACTTGCTTGGAGACAAGGTCTACCTTGAATTATGGGTGAAGGTCCAAGAGAATTGGAAGGACCGGCAAGACTTGCTGGCAAGCTACGGCTACCGGCAAGATGACTACTAGAATCGTTAGGTGATCGCATGGCCCAACAGATGGTCACAAATTTTAATGGTATTTTACTTTTTCGACGCGACTACCGCGAACGTGATATGCTCATCAAGTTTTTGACGGCCGAATATGGCAAGAAGATGTTCTTCATTCGTGGCGCCCGTCGTCGTGGGTTTAAAATGGCCGCAGAGCTCTTGCCCTTTACCATGGGTGAGTATGTCGGTGACTTGCGTGATCAGGGGCTGTCGTATATTAATAGCGTCAAGCACGTTCAGTATTTTGAGCATATTAGCCAAGATATTGCACTCAACGCTTATGCCACCTATGTCATGAACTTGATTGATGTTGCGTTTCCGGATAATGAACCGGTGGGGCGCTGGTACCAACAATTGACCAGTGCGCTACAATTGATTGACGCAGATGTCGCGCCAGCCTTGGTCGCCAATGTGATTGAAATCCAATTATTGGCGCCATTTGGAGTTGCTCCGGAACTACGCTGGTGCACGGTCTGTGGCCGTACCGACTTACCACTGGATTATTCTGAAAGCTATGGTGGCCTGTTATGTCAGCAACATTGGCATCTGGACCCGCACCGCTTGCATGCGAGTGCGGCAGCCATTTTTTACTTGCGGAAGTTCTCGGTATTAGATTTAGCCAAAGTCCATTCAATTAAGGTCAAGCCACGGACAGCGGCAGAGTTGCGCCGAATTTTAGATGAAATTTATCAGAACTCAGTCGGTGTGCGGTTGAAGTCCAAACGTTTCATTGATCAGATGAGCAGTTGGTATCGACCACTCACGCCGCGCAAGAGTGAGGATTGACAAACGCGCAGTCATCGGCTATGATGATGAAGAACTGAATAGTTAAGTGTTGATGAGAGAAGGTTAACGGAATTTGATTTCAGTGAGGCTGTGGTGGTGTGAAACGGCTAATCAAAGACGTTAATTGGCGCTTTCGGAGCTTTAATACCGTATAATTAAGCTGCTGAGGTTACTCAGAAGTAGGGTGGAACCGCGAAACCAATCGTCCCTATGTCGTTATTGTTGACGACAGGGGACTTTTTTTGTGCCATCTTTGGTCGAAAATGGGACCACCATGCGAAGCCATCAGCCGTTCAGTCACTAATTTTTGGGAGGATTATAATGAGCAAAAAGTTATCAGTGCAAGAGATCATCTTGACCTTGCAGAAGTTTTGGTCAGATCAAGGCTGCATGTTAATGCAATCTTACGATACAGAAAAAGGGGCCGGAACGATGAGCCCGTATACGTTCTTACGTGCAATCGGTCCGGAACCATGGAATGCCGCTTACGTGGAACCATCCCGGCGGCCAGCTGATGGTCGTTACGGGGAAAACCCGAACCGTTTGTATCAACATCACCAATTCCAAGTGGTCATGAAGCCTTCACCAGAAAACATTCAGGACTTATATTTACAAAGTCTAGAACAACTAGGCATCAACCCGCTCGAACATGATATTCGCTTCGTGGAAGATAACTGGGAGAATCCATCCATGGGTTGTGCCGGTGTTGGTTGGGAAGTTTGGTTGGACGGAATGGAAATCAGTCAATTCACGTACTTCCAACAGGTCGGCGGCTTAGAAGTGGATCCGGTCACTTCTGAAATCACCTATGGTTTGGAACGGCTTTCTTCTTACATTCAAGACGTCAACTCCGTGTTCGACCTGGAATGGGGCGACGGCGTTAAGTATGGCGATATCTTCTTGGAACCAGAGTTTGAAAATTCCAAGTACGCCTTTGAAGAAAGCAATGAAGATTTATTGTTAATGTTATTTGATGAATATGAAAAGGAAGCCAAGCGCCAAATCAAAAATGGGTTGGTTCATCCAGCGTATGACTACTGTCTCAAGTGCAGCCACACCTTCAATTTGATGGATGCGCGCGGTATGGTTTCAGTGACGGAACGGGCTGGCTACTTGGACCGGATTCGGAACATGGCGAAGTCGATTGCCAAGGAATTCGTGGCCCAACGTGAAAAACGTGGCTTCCCATTATTAAAACACGCACAGGAGGAGACGAAATAATGGCGAAAACTTATTTATTAGAAATCGGTTTGGAAGAACTGCCGGCCCACGTCGTTACACCGAGTGTGTTACAACTTAAGGAACGCATGACCAAGTTTTTGACCGACGCACGGCTTGATTTTGAAGACATCAAAACTTTTTCAACCCCACGGCGTTTGACGGTCCAAGTGTTAGGACTGGCTGATAAGCAGGCGGATGTGAAAAAAGAAGTCCGCGGTCCGGCTAAAAAGATTGCCCAGGATGCAGATGGTAACTGGACCAAAGCTGCGATTGGTTTCTCTAAGGGTCAAGGTGCTTCGACGGACGATATCGTCTTCAAAGATGTTAAAGGTACCCCATATGTCTTCGTTCAAACTTTCAAGGCGGGCAAGACGGCCGCAGAAGTGCTGACTGCAGGTATCAAGGACGTCATCACTAAGATGAACTTCCCAACGATGATGAAGTGGTCGACGTTTAGCTTCAAATACATTCGGCCTATTCGGTGGATCGTTTCATTGTTAGATGATGCAATCGTGCCGGTTGAAATTTTGGATGTCACCGCTGACCGGGTCTCCCGTGGCCATCGTTTCTTGGGCCACGACGTTGAAATCGCGACGGCGCTGGATTACGAAGATGACTTAGCGAGCGTACAAGTCATTGCGGATGCTGACAAGCGTAAGACCAAGATTCGTGAACAAATTGCCGATTTGGCACAAGCCCACGATTGGCAGATCAAAGTTAACGAAGACTTGCTGGAAGAAGTTAATAACTTAGTTGAATTTCCAACGGCCTTCGCCGGTGATTTTGATACCAAGTACTTGACGATTCCGGATGAAGTCTTGATCACGTCAATGCGTGACCACCAACGGTTCTTCTACGTCACGGATACGGAAGATAACTTGTTACCACACTTTGTTTCGGTTCGAAACGGGAACACGGATCACCTTGAAAACGTGGCGTTAGGTAACCAAAAAGTCTTAACTGCGCGGCTGGAAGATGCAGCCTTCTTCTATCATGAAGACCAGCAACACTCGATTCAAGAATACGTGGAACGACTCAAGAAGGTCAGCTTCCATGACAAGATCGGGACGATGTACGAAAAGATGCAACGGGTCATGGTTATTAGCGCCTTCTTAGCTGACCGGTTTGGATTGACTGAAACTGAAAAGAACCAGTTGCATCGTGCTGCCCAGATTTACAAGTTTGACTTAGTGACTGGCATGGTCGGCGAATTCCCTGAATTGCAAGGGGTCATGGGCGATAAGTACGCCGTGCTCAAGGGCGAAGATCCAGTCGTTGGCCAAGCGATTCGCGAACATTACATGCCAATTAGTGCGGATGGCGACTTGCCGAAATCCAAGGTTGGGGCTGTGCTTGCGATTGCCGACAAGGTTGATTCAATTTCAAGTTTCTTCGCTGTTGGTTTAACCCCAAGTGGGTCAAATGATCCGTTTGCATTGCGTCGTCAAGCCTTTGGGATCGTTCGAATCGTGCGTGACCAAGGTTGGGACTTCCCAATTCGTCAAATCGAAACAGCTATTCAAAAAGAATTGACTGCTAATGATGCGACCTATAATCTGGACTTCGCTAAGCAAACGGCACCGGTCGCTGATTTCTTAACGGACCGGGTCAAGCAATGGTTTAGTAATCACAAATTACGTTATGATATTGTGGATACGGTCATTAAGGGGAGCCGCCAAGACATTCGTGAAATGTTCAAGGCAGCTGACGTCTTAAATGCGCATCAAGATGATCCACAATTCAAGGATACGATTGAAGCCTTTACACGGTTGCTACGGATCACGGCTAAGGCGAAGTTGGATGCTGGCGATTTGACGGTCGATCCAAGCTTGTTTGAAAATGACGCGGAACAAAAGTTGTATGATGCCGTTGAAGACTTGAAACAAAAAGTAACTTCAACGATGTCCATGGAGGACCGGTTCACGGCATTAGCCAGCTTACGGCCGCTAATCGTGGATTACTTCGAACAAACGATGGTCATGAGCAAGGACGACCAAGTTCGTGACAATCACTTGAAACAACTCTTGACGATTGCACAAATGGTCAATGTCATGGGTGACTTGAACCAATTAGTTGTGAAATAATCGTTCACGAGGGATAATACTAGGAAGTTGTTGCTGAAAAGTGGCGACTTCTTTTTTTAGTCGATTATTTGTCATGAATCATGATTAAAACGCGCCATTAGTTGGTTTACTGTTCGTCAGCAAATATTCGTCCTAGTCCGACTTACAGGGCCGGCTGACAACGCTGGAACAGGGCGGACATCGATTTGAACTCACGCAGAAACCCACTGCGCAATTTCAAATACGAGTCTTCTTCTAGCCCGGGAAAACCGCCCGGACAAGAAGAATTTCGCCTTTGAGCATTGTCAGCCAGCCCTTCCAGTCGGGAAAACGCTCGAATGGCGGATGAACGACCACCTATCTCGGCGCAATTGACCAACGAGTATTAGGCGACTGGTCCTTCAAGCAACCTTTGAGTAGGTATCGATGATGATTCATGCACTTAAATACGTGAAAATGGTCTAAAGATTATTAACAGCTTCAATAGCAACCGGACTTTTAGTTAGGCGATAGAATAGCTTTCGTTTAGAATTCAAAGCTTTGTAATCTCAGTCGACTAGAGACAACTTGCAAAGTTCAGGGAAGCAACTGGCTGTTTTCGAACTTAAGAATCGGCACGTTTTAATCATATTTCATACTAATGAATTACACGACAACACGTATTTTTATAACAAATTCTAGAAATATGTCTAATAAGCAGGACTTATTATTGCACTGCTGTCAAACTTGTGGTACTATATATTCTGTAAAAGTTCGCACGTTCAAAAGTCGCATCTCGTTTTCATGATGCGACTTTTGATTGCGCAACGGTTTGGTTAGTTTGTCAGACAGGTGTGTGCAGAAATGGGGTGGCAAAGTGGCCAATCGAATTCCTGAAGAGAAGGTTGAACAAGTCCGTTCAGCCGTTAATATTGCGGATTTCATTGGACAATATGTTCAGTTAAAAAAAGCAGGTAAGAACTTATTTGGACTCTGTCCGTTCCATGAAGAACGAACGCCATCGTTTTCGGTAAATGAACAGAAACAGATTTTTCACTGTTTCAGTTGTGGTCGCGGTGGGAATGTCTTCAGTTTTATTATGGAACTCGAAAATCTTTCCTTTCCAGAAGCAGTCGTCAAGGTCGCTGATTTTGGCCATATCGAGTTGCCAGCAACTTATACCGCGCAATCGCAACCGGCTGCACCTAAAGATCAGCAACAGGCGGATCTGCTCAAGCTGTATGCGGATAGCGCGAAAATGTACCAACACATCTTGGTCAATACCGAACTGGGTGAACCCGCACTCAAATATTTACACGAGCGGGGCCTAGATGATGAGACGATTCAAACTTTTGGAATTGGGTATGCGCCCGCCAATCAACTCTTGCTGGATTTTTTCAAAGAACATCAGACGGATTACCAGCTGTTACGGCAATCGGGATTGTTCATTGAAAATCAGAACGGGGACTTACGCGACCGGTTTGTGGACCGCGTTTTATTTCCAATCAAGGATGCCAGCGGGCGCGTCATCGCATTTTCTGGTCGAATTTTAAAGCAGTCACCGAGTGAGCCTAAATATTTGAATAGTCCGGAAACGAAACTGTTCAATAAACGCTCGGTACTGTTCAACTTTGATTTGGCGCGTGGTCCGATTCGGCAACAAAAATCCGTCATTTTATTTGAAGGATTTATGGATGTGATTGCGGCTTATCGTTCTGGGATTCAGAACGGCGTTGCGTCGATGGGGACCAGCCTGACAGACGAGCAAATTTATATGCTCGAACGAGTCACGGATACGCTCTACGTCTGTTACGACAGCGATATGCCCGGGCAAAAAGCGACCGATCGTGCCCTGAAATTATTAGGGGGCAATAGTCGCTTAACGCTGGGTGTGATCCAGATGCCGGATGGAATGGACCCGGATGAATACCTGCGTGCCAATGGTCGCGACAAATTCGTGCAGGTCTTTGAGGACGGTAAGCAAACGCCGACCGCCTTCGAGATGCAGTATTTAAAACACGATTTGAATTTACAAAATACGCCTGACCAACTGACGTACTTACAGGCAGTCTTAGAACGGCTGGCCAAGTTATCGTCGAGTGTTGAGCAGGATTTATATTTAAACCAGCTGGTTGCTGAATTTGATTTAGACAAAAACGATTTAAAATCGCAATTACGGTCGTTGGTCGGCAAGCAGGCCGTGCAACGCAGTGGTCGTGGTGCTCAAAACATGACGCCGCCACCTGAGACGGCGCCACTCGCACCACCACCGGCAACGGTCGACGGTGGGACGAACAACAATGCACCTTTAAGTCGAGTTGAAAAGGCAGAGCGACTTTTGTTATACCGGTTGCTCAATGACCATGATGTCTGGTTGCGAGTCATGGCGATTGCCGGTTTCCATTTCGTACATGACCCTTATCAGCAGATTTTTGTCTATGCTGAGGCTTATTTTAAAACGCACAATCAATTTGACTTGGGCAACTTCACGGATTTCATGGCTGATTCTGACTTGCAACCAGTCGTGACCAGTCTAGAATTCATGGATGTTGCCAGTGAAACGTCGAAGGAAGAAATTGCGGATTTAGTCAACGTGATTATGACCCAACAACCACTGGTATTACAGATTAATCAGAAGAAGGCTGAACTGACGGCTGCTAAACAAATTGGCAATCATGATCTGGTTCAGCAATTAACCTTAGCGCTCATTGAACTCTATCGAAAACAACAACAAGCACAACAAACTGATTACTTTTAGCTTACGTGTTATAATTAAGGTTGGCTCGGTATTTTCACTAGGGTGCTAGTAGATGCATACGAAACTAGGAGGCTACTACATGGCAAAGGCAAAAGCAACGACAGAATACGACAAGGCTGTTAAAGCATTAATCAAGGACTACAAGAAGTCCGGTAGTATTCAGTATGATGAATTATCCGATAAAATCGCAGCGCCTTATAAGTTAGACGCGAGCGGAATCGACAAATTATTGCAAAAAGTTGAAGATGCTGGGATCAGTGTCGTTGACGAAAAGGGTGATCCGGATGCACGGGCGGTCAAGAGTGTGAAGACCGTTTCGAAGAAGGAATTGAGTGATGCAGGCTCTGCTTCTGGTATTAAGATCAATGACCCAGTTCGGATGTATCTCAAGGAAATCGGTCGGGTCGACTTGTTGACCGCCGATGAAGAAGTTGCCTTAGCCTTACGAATCGAACAAGGTGACGAATCAGCCAAGCAAGAATTAGCGGAAGCTAACTTACGGTTGGTGGTTTCAATTGCCAAGCGGTATGTTGGTCGGGGGATGCAATTCCTCGATTTGATTCAAGAAGGTAACATGGGCTTGATGAAGGCCGTTGAAAAGTTCGATTATCGCAAAGGTTTCAAGTTCTCGACTTATGCCACTTGGTGGATTCGTCAAGCGATTACGCGGGCGATTGCTGACCAAGCGCGGACGATTCGGATTCCAGTTCACATGGTTGAAACAATCAACAAATTGATTCGGATTCAACGGCAACTCCTCCAAGACCTTGGGCGTGAACCAACGCCTGAAGAAATTGGGGCCGAAATGGACATGCCAACTGAAAAGGTTCGTGAAATCTTGAAGATTGCACAAGAACCCGTTTCGTTGGAAACCCCAATTGGTGAAGAGGATGATTCACACCTTGGTGACTTCATCGAAGACCAAGATGCAACTTCACCAGCGGATGCTGCGGCATACGAACTCTTGAAGGAACAATTGGAAGGCGTCCTCGATACGTTGACTGACCGGGAAGAAAACGTCTTACGGTTACGGTTTGGTCTTGATGATGGCCGAACCCGCACGTTGGAAGAAGTCGGTAAAGTCTTCGGTGTGACCCGTGAACGGATTCGTCAAATCGAAGCCAAAGCATTGCGGAAGTTACGCCACCCATCACGTAGCAAACAATTGAAAGATTTCTTGGAATAACAACTAGATATTTGCGCCTGACTGTCAGCTGAGCTGGTGGTCAGGCGCTTTTTTTGAACGACGAAGAATTGACCATGCTTTGATCACGGTACAGGGCACAGTTACTGCAAAAAATTAGCCAGGACAAGGCGATGACCCAAAACAGGTCGTCTTGTTCTGGTTAATTCTTAATGCACAGCCGGTCGCATCCATTCCACAAAGTTAGGCGCGTGTTCAGTGAAGAAGTTGACGAAGCGGCCAGTCAAGAAGGCTGCGATCAACGTCCCTTCACGCACGCCGGCAAGAGAGTGTGTGAAGGTCAGTGCTAAAATCAATGAAATGGCAATCAAGGTAAAGTCATTGTAAACTTTGACTTTGGCAAACTTCAGTTGGTGAATCAACGCAATTGCATTTGGGAGTCCTTCGCCGGGCATGATGATAGCGTGTGAATTGACTTCCAGGAAAACGCCAAATGCCAGTAAAATCGTACCAATGAAGACGAGAATCAGTTGCGCGATATAGGTTTGGTTGGGCAAGTGCTGGAAAAGGGTGACAAAGTTGTCAATAAACCAGCCAAATAGGCAACCCGGAATTAACTGCAGCAAGTTCCGCCATGAAAATTCACGACGCAGGACGACTGCTTCCAAGAAGACCAACACGAACATAAAGATAATGGTAACCTGGCCAATTGAGGCGCCGGTGATGTTACTCAAAACATTTGGAATGCTGGAAATTGGCGAAGTACCGAGCAGGGACAGCTTTGAGAGCGCCACACCGGCAGACATACATAAAATGCCCGCAATTAATACCGCAAATTGTTTGATGACTTGTTTCAAAAGGTTTCAATCTCTTTTCTCTTTGTGCTTAATTTGACTGGAATCGTTCAGTACCTAATGAAATGCTCAGGTACGGTGAGTGATTCCAGCCTATTTGAGGTCATTCTCAGGTGTCGACAATCAGTCACGTTCGCCGTGAGTGGTCAAACCTGAGTAGACGAGTTGTAATTGTTCAGTAAAGGTCGTCTCATCAACTTCTGGATGAGCGACGAAAAAGTCATGCCACCAGTCTTTTAAAGTCTGCTTGATACTGAGGGCGATTTTTTCACCGGCGGGGGTCAACCGAATGTGAATCTGGCGTTGATCGTTTTGATCATGTGAACGGGTCACGAGTTGCCGGCTTTCAAGATGACGAACAGTGCGTGCAAGTAGACTGGGGTCCAGCCGTAAGTTGGCTGCAAGCATCTTTTGAGTCTGGTCTGGGTAATCATAGACGACCAGCAAGAGATCACTTTCGGTCGCCCGAATGTCTAGGGTTGCTAGCTGGTCGTTGATGCTATTCTTTGACTCACGATAAATTCCGGCGATAAATTTGGTTAAGCTGAAAGTTTCGATGATAATACCTCCTTTCGAAAATTAGTGGACTTGTCCATTATTCGTGAAACTAATTAATTTGTCAAGCCAACACCCTATCAGGCAAATACCGACAATATGACATTTGTCATCTAATACTCATGACAAACGCGACTACCGGATGATCGGTGATGGCCGTAAACTTAAGTCATTAAAAAGGAGGCGGTCAATGATGACACCGTTAATTGAAGCAACCGATGTGACGTTTAGCTACGGTCAGCAGTCAGTTTTAAGTGGGATTAACATGACGATTGCACCGGGCGAAATTATCGGATTAATTGGTGAAAATGGGGCGGGGAAAACAACGTTACTCAATCTGTTATTAGGCGTCAATCACGCGCAACAGGGACAGCTGACAGTCTTTGGACAGGCGCCAGGAAGCCTAGAAGCACGGTGCAAAATTGGCTCGATGTTACAAGGTGACATGCCGATTCAAGGGGTGACGGTCCGAGAGATGCTCACTTTGACGAATGCCGAGCGTCAAAGCACGACTGACCCGCAGCAGTTGTTGATTGAATTAGGGCTTGAAGATTTAGCCAAACGTCGGTTGACGGCCTTATCTGGCGGCCAGTTACGGCGCGTCACCTTTGCGCTCGCGATAATTGGCAATCCGGAGTTGTTGTTCTTAGACGAACCAACTGTCGGGATGGATACGACGGCTCAACAGGCGTTTTGGCAACGAATCCGGCAGTTGAAGGCCAGTGGCAAGACGATTATTATCACCAGCCACTATTTACCGGAAATCGAAGCAGTCGCGGACCGTATCATGTTACTCAAAGACGGACACTTCGCCTTTGAAGGGACATTGGCGGCTTTACAAAAGCAGTACCAACAAGTCGAATTTATCTGTCAAACGGCGCTGCCGACTGCCGCTTTCATGGATTTGGCAGCCGTGACGGCGGTCGCAAAACAGGGTGACCAGCTACGTTTGAGTAGTGAAGACGGTGATGTGACGTTAGCGGCACTGGTACCATTGCTGAGTGAATGTCATCAACTCACGATTAGTCGTGAATCGTTAACGGATATTTTTGTTCATCTGACGAAGGGGGTTCCAGCATGAACGTCTTGATTGCACAACTCAGTTTTGATTGTCGGCGACTAATTTTACGAAACGTCGCGTTTCAATTTTTTGCGCTCATGATGCCAGCGGGCTTTTATCTCTTATTTACCAAGGCCATGACTGGCGGCACTACGGCACAGATGGCCGCTTTTAATGTTGCCTATATGGGCAGTATGACGGTCTACAGCATTGCCATCAATGGGTTGTTTAGCATTGCGCAGATCTTGATGCATGACCGTGAAAAAGGATTGGTTCGGTGGTTACAACTGACGCCCCATGGACTCGTGCCTTACTATGTCTCAATTGGGATCCTTGGCTTACTGATGAATCTCCTGTCAGTTGCCGTGTTGGGGACGATTGCGGTGCTGGTCAACCACGTCAGTTTGACTCTGGGCCAGTGGTTCGGCGTGCTCGGCATCGCAATCATCGGACAAGTGCCGATTATGTTGATTGGCGTTGCGTTATCCTTCCTCAATCGCGCGGAGACCTTGAGTGTTGCCAGTAATTTAGTTACCTTTCCAATGGCCATCATGAGTGGCTTGTGGTGGCCAATCCGCATGTTACCGGACTGGGTCCAAGTGATTGGTCAACACTTGCCGACTTTTTACATGAACGATTTGTTGGGAACTTGGATGATGCATGGTACACTTGATAAAACGAATCTATTCGGAATTGGTGCGTGGACGCTGGGATTATTAGTCGTGATCAGCTGGGGGACTCGGCGTTTGCTTAAACGGGGGAATGGGATTGTTCGAGCATAAGCACAAACGCTTTAAAAACTTAGAATGGACGAGCTACGTGTGGCTCGTCTATTTGCTGTATACCATTGCAGCCTATCTCCCGGTCAAATCCTGGCGCGATTGGTTGTGGCTCACGCTGGTCGGTTGTTTTCTGGTGCTGTATATCCTCGTGGTTGAAAAGCCCCGTTGGCGTTTTGTGACCATACCAGCTGAATTAGCAGTGACGGGCCTATTTGCCTTGTTTGCGGCGAATAATTTTATGATTATCTTTCCCGGATGGCAAGTGAGCTTTTTGCTTGCGCGCCGCCCTAAACGAGAATTTTACTGGTTTGCGATGGCGTACTATGTATTTTTGGTCGGGGGGTGTGTGCTGGACTATTTGCAATTTCCAGGCACGTTTACGTGGCAAAATGGCAACTTGATGGGGTTGGTGTTTCCATTTACCTCACCAATTTTAGCCTATAGCTTCTCGCGGTCGATCGAACGGCAACGGCAACTCAATCAAACCAATCGGCGCCTGAAGACAATTGTTGAACGTCACGAACGAGAGCGCATCGCTCGTGATTTGCATGACACGCTGGGCCAGAGTTTTTCCATGATTACGCTCAAAGCAGAACTCGCTAGCAAGTTACTGGTCAAAGCCCCTGACAAGGTGGCGCCGGAATTGACCGAAATCGCACAGACCAGCCGCCAAAATTTACAACTGGTTCGTGAAATCGTCAATAACTTGCATGAGCAATCGTTGACCGAAATGCTATTGGACCAAACGCACAATTTGGCGGTGGCTGGGGTGTGGGTCACCACGACTGGAGAGGCCCAAGCAACCAAGTGGCCGACGACGGTTCAGAGCTGTTTTGCGGCGGTGTTGGTCGAAAGCCATCACCAATGTGATTCGCCACGCCCATGCACAGACTGTTACCATTGATTTTACGGAGACGACGACTAGTTATCAAACCGTGTTTCAAGATGATGGTAAGGGCGGCACATTAAGGCGTCAGGGCGCCAACGGTCTCACGGGTATGCAGTCGCGGTTACAAGCTAATCGGGGAACCTTTGCAATTACCAGTTCGCGGCGTGGCACCTGGTTGACGTTAAAACTACCAAAGGAGCGTGAGAACGCATGATAATGGTCTATTTAGCCGAAGATCAAAGTATGTTGAATTCAGCTTTGACGCAATTATTGGAATTAGAAGATGATTTACACGTGGTCGGCAGTGCCACTGATGGAACCGCGGCCTGGCAGGACTTGCAACGGTTACAGCCAAATGTGGCGATTTTAGATATTGAGATGCCCGGTATGCCCGGACTGGATGTGGCGGATTGCTTACACACGCGGCAACCCGCCACAAAGGTGATCATCTTGACCACTTTTGCCCAACAACGGTACTTTGAGCGTGCAGTCAATGCCCAGGTCGCCGGTTATTTACTTAAGGACAGTCCAAGTGACGAGTTGATTGCGGCCACTCGATCCGTGATGACCGGTCAGACCATCTACGCCCCGGAACTCGTGACTAATATGCTCTCTGCTGATAAAAATCCGCTGACGGAGCGGGAACTAGCGGTGCTTACTGAAGCGGAAAAGGGGTTACCGACGAAGACGATTGCGGTTAATCTGTACTTATCACCCGGAACGACCCGCAATTATTTGTCAGCGATTTTTAGCAAACTAGGCGTGCATAATCGATTAGAAGCGATTCGGGTGGCCAAGACCAATCAGTGGCTGTGATCAAGGGCAGGCCAGTTTGGCACGATCTAGGTTTATTTTCATCGACACATATACAAATGATGGGGGTCGCGATATAATAATTGAATAGTGGTTAATGTTAAGCACGCTGACTAATGCGTGACAAATCTGGCAGAATGGAAGATTCGGTAAGATGAAAGTAATTATCGTTGGTAGCACCCATGCGGGGACCGCAGCGGCACGCGAAATTTTAACACGTCATCCAGAGACGGCAGTGACGATTTATGAACGAAATGATAACGTTTCGTTCGTTTCGAGTGGAATCTATTTGTACTTAACGGGGGTCATCCAACACCTTGAGGACATGTTTTACGCGTCACCGGCAGATTTAACGGCAATGGGTGCGGCAGTCAAGACCCAACATAACGTGCTGCGAATCGATACGGCGCACAAGTCCGTTCAGGTGGCAAACATGCAGACGGGCGCAGTCTTTGTCGACACTTACGACAAGCTCATCATGGCGACTGGTTCCTCAGTCATCGTGCCGCCCATCATGGGAATCGACCATGAAAAAGTCCTGCTGTGTAAAAATTACCAACAGGCCGAACAGCTTTATCAGTCACTACGACCCAATCAGCAGGTCGCCATTGTCGGGGCTGGATACATGGGGACCGAACTAGCTGAAAGTTACGCTAGCATGGGGTATCGAGTCAAATTGTTTCATTCCCATTCGCAAATTTCAAATAATTATCTTGGCCCCGAGATGGCCGGTGCAGCGGCACAACTGTTACGCGACCACCAAGTCGACGTGCATTTGGATGAGCGGGTCACGGGCTTCACCAGTGGGTCAGATGATCAGCTCGTCGTTGAAACGGCGCAGGGCGATTATCCAGTTGATTTAGCCATCGTTTGTGCCGGTTTTATGCCCAATACGGAATTATTGCGCGGACAAGTCGCGATGGACCGTCATGGTGCGATTCTGATCAACAAATATGTGCAAACGTCCAACCCGGATATTTATGCGGCTGGGGATGCCTGCGTGGTCAATTACAATCCCACCGGTCAGCCGGCGTATACACCGCTGGCAACTAACGCCCTACGTCAAGGCGCGCTCGCGGGCATTAACGTATTTGGTGACCTGCAACCCTACATGGGGACGCAGGCGACCTCGGCCATGCAATTCTTTGACCACACGATGGCGACGACTGGGTTGACTTATCCCGCGGCAAAAAACGTGAATTGCCGGTCCGCCACGTCGTTTATCAAGGCGATTGGCGTCCCGCTTACATGCCCAGTACGGCCAAAGTTACGATCGACTTGGTCTACGATTATCAAAGTCGGCAGATTCTCGGAGCACAATTCTGGAGTCAGCATGACATTGCGCAAGCAGCCAATACGGTCTCAGTGATGATTCAAAATCAGAATACGATCGATGATTTGGCCTATGTAGACATGTTCTTTCAACCGAACTTCAATCAACCGTTCAACTATTTGAACCTGGTTGGGCAATTAGCGGTCAAACAAGAGTATCAACGTGGCAATCAAACGCCACACATCACAGCACCGGGTAACTGGCCGACGCCGCCTGAACAGGGCTAATCAGATTGCTGGATTTATAATCGAACCATGAAAGTGAGCGCAGTTGTCGCAAGAACGTGGTTGCAGCTAATCAATTGTTATAAAAAGATGCATTCAGAATTCAACGTCGAATTCTGAATGCATCTTTTTAGTCTTGAATCAGCTTGTTAAATTTGATACTAAATATCGATGACTGGTTATACTGCAGTGCAGAATGACCGATTTTATCAGCCCTGCCAGTTATTGCCAGATTAAGCCTCAGTGCCAACATCAATCACGAGTTTGCCGGCACTATGACTGTTTTCGCTATAACGGTGTGCGGCCTGCAACCCTTCCGTACTGAATGGGAAGACCTGGTCAATGATCACTTGTAGGTGGCCTTCAACGGCGAGCTGGCCTAGAATGGCGAGTTCACGGCCGTTTGGCTGTAACCACCAACTGGAAACTGCTGGACCGACTGATTTTTGTGCTTCGGTCGGTTGACCGTCAATCGTCACGAGCCGGCCATTAGGTTTGAGAATGGCTAGACCATCATCAATGGCGTCAATCGTATCGAAGACGGCATCGTAATCCTTGAGCACGTCTTGGATGGCAGTGGTGTGGTAATCGATGATATGATCGGCACCGATGCGCTTCAACAGATCATGATGGTTAGCACTGGCAGTCGTCGCAACCTCGGCGCCGAGATATTTAGCGATTTGAATCGCATTCAAACCGACACCGCCCGCACCGGCTTGAATCAAAATCTTTTCACCAGCTTGCAACTTCAACTGGTCGTGAACGACTTGATAGGCCGTCAGTCCAGCTAATGGCAGTGCAGCCGCTTGTTGGAAAGTCAGCTCAGCAGGCTTCAAGGCCAACTTGTCTTCTTTGACGGCTGCATATTCGGCGTAAGTGCCGCGCAGGCCATCTTCGTAAATATCGGGGCGAGCAAAGACGTCATCACCAACTTTGAACTGGGTGACGGCCGCACCGACTGCGACGATCGTGCCGGCTACATCCCAGCCCAGTACGACGGGCATCTGCCAATCAAACATACCTTTAAGTAGGCCTTGGCGTGCTTTCCAGTCGATTGGGTTGATACTGGTGGCTTTCACTGCGACTAGCACCTCATCATCGGCAATCTGTGGCCGGTCGATAGTGGTCATTTGTAATTCTTCGGGGCCACCATATTGATTGATAATAACTGCTTTCATTTGAATTGATTCCTCCCTAAACTGATAACCTAGCTTAGCATTTTGGTTGTGGTCAATTCAATTATTTGGTTCGCTGGGACGATAAAACGAGTCTGAAGGTCAACAGAGCGGGCAAAGTCAACCGATGAATAAGTTACCGGCAAAGCGTCAAATGATGTTTACTGGTGCATCGCCGGTAACGGCTGTTGCAGATCATCCGCTAGCTGGGTCAAAAACGCATGGGCTGCTTCCGATAAGCGCTGTCCTTTGAGCCAAACGAGGCTGGTTCTGGCGGTTAGACGGGGGGCCAGTGGGATAAAAGTCAAGTCCGTTTGATTGGTGTTGATGATCCCGTCGACGCCTAGCGCGTAACCGACACCGGCAGAGACTAGCAGTGAAGCGTTGTAGAGCAAGTTGTAGGTGGCAACGATTTTAAACTTCGGGGTGCTTTCGCCGTACCATTCCTGCAGCTGATTGATGGTGCCATGCTGCGCCGAAGTAATGATGTTCTGGCCTTCCAGGTCTGCCAGCGTGATATGGTCATGGTCAGCGAGTGGTGAATTGCGCGGGACCAGTAAGCCCCAACGACTTTCGCCAGGCAGTTGGATAAAATTCAGGTCATGTTTATCGGTCGGTTCCATCACGACACCAAAATCGAAGTTGCCAGATTTAAGATTGGTACGGATCTGATTGGCGTTACTACTAATCACGTTCGTTTTGATTTTTGGATAATGGCGTTGTAATTTTTTGATTGATTGCGCAATCGTTAGAAAACTCCGGGCTTCGGCACTGCCAAGTTCGACAGTCCCACTAATTTGCTTGGCAGTATTAATGTTAGCGAGTGTCTTATCGGCTAACGCAATAATTTGATTGGCCTGCGTCGCGAAGTATTCACCGCTGCTTGTGAGCTGGATATGGCGGCCATTCCGTTCAAATAGGGTGACGCCAAGTTCATCTTCTAAATCCTTAAGTTGGCGTGAAATCGTTGGCTGAGAGACATGTAAGCGCGCGGCTGCTCGGCTAATGTTGAGCTCGGCGACGACCGCTTGAAAATACCGCAAAACACGTAATTCCATTTAAACCACTCCTTACTATTACAATTCTGCATAATTTCAAATTCAATATAAGCATTCGACATGGTGCTTGTCAAGCTTTAAGATGGGACTTGAAGTTAAGAACAGCTAATCGCGGTGACGGGGTGAAAAATGTGGGACAAGACTGGGTTTACGAGTCTTGGGCCGCGGATTCACCCTCTAACCAGCTTGATTAGCGATTAAGAACGGAGGAGCGTTAAAATGACAGCTCGATATAATCAAACGGATGTGACGCCCACGACCGAACAGTGGTCCGCGTCGCAGTTAACGGCTTTTAGCCAAGCCGATGACTTTCAAGTTTCACCATTTTATAGCGATGGTCGGACATATGGCACGCCAACTTGGATTTGGTCGGTCGTCGTGAATCAACACTTGTATATCCGAGCGTGGAATGGACCACGATCACGGTGGTATCGCTCGGCACTGACTCAAAAAGCGGGGCGGATTCATCTGGCAGAAGCCAATCACCTGGTTTATTTTGAACCAGTGACGGACGAAGCGTTGAATGATCAAATCGACCAAGCTTACCGTAAGAAGTATGCCGGCAGTCCGTACTTGATGCCGATGGTTGCAAGTGGGCCACGGCAGGCAACGATGCAAGTGACACCGCGGGTCGCAACAGAAAGGAAGGCAGCTAAATGACAAAAATCATGATTATTGGCGCAAACGGTGGAACCGCTAGAATTTTAATTGACCGCTTGCTCGCTGAAACGGATCACGAATTGGTCTTGTTCTTACGCCATGCAGAACGACTGGCGCAGTATCAATCGCAAGCGCGCGTAACGGTGTTGGATGGTGATGTGTTAGATACCGCCCGGTTAGCCGCAGCGATGGCACCGGTGGATTTAGTCTATTCCAACGTTGGTGGGGTCGACCTGGCCGCTCAGACGCGCAGCATTTTGGCTGCAATGGCACAGACTAAGCAACAACGCCTGCTATTTATTAGCGCGCTTGGCGCCCATCATGAAGTGCCTGGAAAGTTTGGTGCTTGGAACGAACAAGCAATCGCTGACTTTTTACCTGGGTTTCGGGCCTCCGCGACGTTACTCAGTGAATCGACTGTCAACTATACGGAAATTCGACCGGCCTGGTTAACGGATGCTAGTGAGGTCGATTACGAATTGACGACTGCGGATGAACCGTTCAAGGGTACCGAAGTCTCACGTGCGAGTGTCGCGGATTTTGCGATGACGGTAATCGCCCATCCGGAAAAGTATCAACGCGCCAGTGTCGGCATCAATAAGCCCAACACGGATGGTGATCGTCCCAGCTGGTTATAAGGGTGTTGATCCTTAGCAGGTACTCGCGAAAGTCAATACTCGGACATGGATGCGATGACTAGTGATTAATCATGATGACCAACGATAGCGTCCAGGCGAGGCAAGTGCTAAACTAAATTAATTCAGATGAATATGGGGGAATATCAGTGAAAAGAATGCGATTATGGGGATTATTATTGGGATTAATCTTGTTGCTAAGCGGATGTGGGCAACGTAACGCGTCCAACACGCATCAGCAGCGCCACAGCCACGGTCAGCGTTACGTGCCAACCCTTTTTTCCATGGCTGGGGTAGTAGCTACCATGCCGAGACGCAGATGGCTAATGCAGTCGTCAAAGCCGGTGGGACGCACACCATTATTCGTGCGATGGTCGCTAGGAATGGTGCGGTGACTTTGCAGGGCCATTTTAAAGCGGGTGACTACCGGCCAATCGTTGAGGTCAATTTTGCTGCAAATCGTTCGTCAGACTATCCAACGGTTGGACGCTGGGCCAAAAATGTCGTCGTGGCGTTGCAGCAGGTTTATGGTATCAAAGCGTTTAATATGGTTGGACACTCGATGGGTAACATGGCCATTACCTACTACTTACTCGCCAACGCCCAGAATAAACGGTTACCACAGCTCAAACGCCAAGTCGATATCGCAGGCCATTTCAACGGCATTTTAGGCATGGATGACGAACCGAATCGCATGAAATTGAATGCTGCGGGACGGCCTAATAAATTACAACCGGCTTATCGCCAGTTAATGGGATTACGGCAAGTGTACCCACGCAATCAAGTGCGAGTTTTGAACATTTATGGCGATAAGGGTGATGGCACGCATTCGGATGGCTCTGTTAGCAACGCGTCTTCACAATCATTGCGCTACCTGGTTGCAGGTCGGGCGAAGTCCTATCGTGAAGTCAAAATTACTGGAAAACAGGCCCAACATAGCAAGTTGCATGAGAATCGGCAAGTTGACCGATTATTGATCGATTTCCTGTGGCCGAATGCTTAGTCCGTGATTGGCTGACTTAAATAAACGTCGAATAGGTATTAGATTTGTCAATAAACAGAACAAACAATCAGTAGTCACTTCACTAATTTTTGACCATGCTCAAAAGTTAGTGAAGTTTTTTTGTCTAAAAATAGCTAGTACGCGTTGTGCTAGTTATTCTTTAGCCTTAAAGATGGTTAAATCATGACAAGTTGGCGTCCTGTTTGTCAGCCGATGCGCGCCTTAGTCCGACTTCCGGGGCCGGCTGACAATTGCTGGAACGTAAGCCGACATCGATTTGAACTCACGCAGAAACCCACTGCGCAATTTCAAATACGAGTCTTATTCTAAGCCGGAAGAAAAGCACTTCCGACTAAGAATAATTTGGCTACTGAGCATTGTCAGCCAGCCCCTACAGTCGGGAACCCGCTCGAATGGCAGATGAACGGCCACCTATCTTGGTGCAATTGACCAATGAATATTTAGTTGCAGTAACTTCAAGTAAACTTTGAATCAGCATTACACTGATTTGTCGCATTTAAATGTTGGTAAAATGCCATGAAATTAGTCGATAGTCCTGGCCTCACTTAGCATATTGTCACTTCAGGCGAGTAGACAAAATCTATACAATCTTCAGTAATACTGAAGATTCGCAGAATTGAAATACAACAGGATAATCTGAAAACTTGCCAGTCCTACAGCCGAATGTCAACATGGCGTGTGCCAAATATCAACGACCAGTTCATTTAAAGTTGGGTCCGCACATGTCCGCCTTTCGAATACCATCCCGGCTGGAAGGTATTCTGGGCAAGGCCAAGTGGTGAAATTTCACTTAGCAAGCGTTTTTGGCTTGGTTAGTGAAAGACCAGTATTTAAGACGTGGGTTGTCGGCTTAAATCTGTGTCCACCACGTTACGGCCATTGACCAGAATGCCTGGAAGCCGGCCTAGGACGTCTCCACAACAGCAAGTTTACGCTAAGTCGCACTTTTTCCAGCGGGTCTCAGCTGGCAGCACTTGAACTTAGAAATTGTCATGATTTAATCATGATTCATGACAAATTAACTAGCACAATGCGTGGCTAGTGTAAATTGATTCATTTTGGCCGGACAATCCGCTATAATCCTGTTAAAACATGGATTGGAGGTGAGCGGATATGTCGGAATGGCAACGAGTCTGGGCGTGGCAAAAGTATTGGGTCATGGCGCGTTCTCAGCAGCATTATAACGCTTTGCGTACGTTAGCGCGTGGCAATCAATGGTCAGCACAAAAAGCGGCGCGCTTTGAGCAATTGTTGCTGGAAGTCGAGAAGATTCCACCAACCACGGCCACGCTCACGAACGCCTATCAACACGTGTGGGGTTATTTCAAACGTGAAAGTACCGAGGCAGAAAAGCAGCACTATCTGGATTTGCTGGCGACACTGACGCCCGATTCTGACCAGTTGGGGCCATATTTAAAGCAGTTAGCGGTCAAATATCAGGTGAAGTACTTGTTAGCATCCCGATTAATGCAAGCAATGCAAAATTAATTTTAAATCGCGAAGTAAGCGAAAATGTCACTTTCTACTATAATATAACTATTATCCGTACCATAATTAATTATGAAAAAATCGTGAATTTTTTAAGATTACTTCGTTCAGGACTTTACAAAATATTAATTTACCTGCTACAATAATAATCAAGTTATAATTATCATAATAAAAACACTAACCGAGGAGGCGAAAAGAATTATGATTAAATTGTTTACTCAAGCAGGTTGTAACTCATCACGAAAGGCCCGTCAGTGGTTCCGAGACCACGAAATTGCGTTTGAAGAAAAGAACTTTACAACGTCGGCTCCGACGGTTAATGAGCTCAAACAAATTCTGAGTTTAACTGAGAATGGTTTGGATGATATTATCTCGACCCGGGCTCAGGCCTATCCATCAATTGCGGATAAGTTACCGGATATGTCATTTAATGAAACACTACACTTGCTGTGCAATCAGCCCCAGTTATTGCGGCGGCCGCTAATCGTCGGTCCGAACAAACTCCAAGTAGGCTTTAATGATGATGACATTCGCCAATTTATTCCGCGCCACATTCGGCGGATGAGTTTTCAACGGACATTAGCAGGGTTGGGGGAACCGTCCTGAGGGGGTTGATTTTACCCTGGTATTGTGAAATTGGTAATTACTATGTTCAGTGATATTAACATTGTGGCTATCTTCATCACTTATAAAGCGGGACTAGCCGAAATAGGTCAAACTGGTTCTTAGTGTATGAAGGGTAGCAATCGACTTAATAAAAATTGATCAACCGCTTGACCGTATTTGCATGGTTAAGCGGTTTTTTACACAAAAAATGTGGCAATGATGTTAGGTACCGGGTGGGCCCGTATCATCACGGTATTAATTAGCGCCGACTGTGCATCGTGATGATGGCCGACCAGTTCGCGGCGGTCTAGGAATCGGGGAGTTCCACATTAACGGCTTGTATTTACATTGCGAAAGCGCTTAAATAGATGAGGATGCTTGACCTTGGCTAAAGCGGCAATGTGAGCATTGATCAATGTAAGACCGTGCCTTAAGCAATGAATAATCTAGGTCTGCTAAGTCGGCAATGGCAGTCACGGTGATAGTTATCGAAGCGGCCAAAATGGATGAGAAATGGGGCAAGTCATGTTTAGTTACGAACAGCTTGAAAAGTATAATGAAACGGATGTGGCGATTTATCGGTATATCGTCAAGAATATGGATAAAGTGGCGTACATGAGTATCCGTGAATTAGCGCACGAATTGCATGTATCGACTTCCACGATTTTGCGATTCTGTGTCAAGAATGGGTTTGCCGGTTATCGGGATTTTAAGCAGGCATTGAAAAATGAGCAGCAACAATTGACGACCTATGAACCACAAAGTGACATCAGCGAGCTGGCTAACTTCTTTGCCAAAACCAATTCAGCCGCTTATGAACAAAAACTCTTGCCAGCGATTGTAGCTTTACGGCAAGCGTCGCTGATTATTTTTGTCGGTATCGGCTCATCAGGTAGCTTGGCCCGCTATGCTGCACGGTGTTTTACCAATGCCGGTAAGATGGCGTTTGGCCTCGAGGATAGTAAGTATCCCGTCAGTGCGTTTGAACAGCAACACCCGGTGATTCTCGCGCTATCAGAGAGTGGTGAGACCCCCGAACTCGTGACCCTGATTCAACACTTTCAGCAGCAACAGTGCCCAATTTTAAGCATCACCAATCAGCCCCAGTCCACGATTGCCAAGCTCTCCGATTGGAACTTTGCCTACCAGTTGACGCATCAGCGGATTAATGGAAACTATAATCTGACAACACAGGTGCCAGTCGTCTATGTTATTGAGACCTTGTCCAAACGGTTATAACGAAAAGAAACGATTCGTGACTTGAAGCGTAACGGTTCGTTTTTTAAGCTGGATAGTGAAAGGGGCGCTTAGGGATGGATGAACTTGAAAAGAGCTTGAGTGGTCAGAACTATGATGCACATGCACCGGTTTTTTTGGAGATGAAACGGCACACACGGGAACTTTTGAGCCAGTACAATCAACTTGCTTATGATCAAAAGGATGAGAAAAAGACATTGTTACGGGCGATGTTTGCGGCAGTCGGCCAGAATGTGTCGGTTGGTAGCCCGTTTATTTGCGATTATGGCCGCAATATTTCAATTGGCAATAATGTTTCAATCAATATGAATTGTACGTTTGTGGATTGTAATCGAATCGTGATTGGCAACAACGTGCTGATTGCCTCGAATGTTCAGATCTACACGGCGACGCACCCGGTCGAATTGCGAGATCGGTTACGGGCTGATTGGCAGCCGGATAGTGGGCAGTACTTCTGTCAGACATATGCGAAACCAGTGACGATTGCGGATGGTTGTTGGATTGGCGGTGGCGTCATTATTATTCCCGGCGTCACGATTGGTGCAGGTTCAGTGATTGGTGCCGGCAGCGTCGTGGTCAAGGATATTCCTGCGAATACAGTGGCGGTCGGTAACCCGTGTCGAGTGATTCGGCAGATCAATCAGGAGGAGCGGCATGCTTAAAATGGTGGCATTTGATTTTGATGGCACCTTAGCGCCGACGATTTCGATGGTGATCAAAGCCTTTCGCAGTAGCGTCACACCTTACGTCGAGCATGAATTGACGACTCAAGCAATCGTGCACACCTTTGGCTTAAACGAAATTGGGATGGTCAAATCAGTTGCTGGGCCACGCTGGCGAGAAGCGTTAGCCGCATTTTATGAAGCGTATACCCAGGCGCATCGAGAAGTGACTGTACCGTATCCGGGGATGGTTGAACTACTAACACGACTTCGCGAGCAAGGGATTGTATTAGCGTTAGTGACGGGCAAGGCGGCTAAGAGTTGTCAAATTTCACTGGCAATGACTGTTTTGACGGCTTTCTTTCCCATTAAGTTGTACGGGTCGGAATTCGAGCCAAATAAAGCGGCCAACTTACGACAATTATTAAGTTCGCAGGATTTAAGTCCAGCAGCGGTCTGCTACGTAGGTGATACGCGCTCAGATTTTGAGGCTGCGGCCCAAGCAGGGATTCAATGCTTGACTGCAGCTTGGGACCCCGACCAGCAGACTGATGCAAAGGCGGATCAGCTCGTGTTTCGGTCCGTCGATCAGTTGGCGGCTTATTTGCAGGTACGGATTGCGCGATAGGTCAGTGGTGGTGGCAGCATTGCCTGAGATAATTGTTCATGTAGCAAATTAGTGAATCATGATTAACAGAGAATCAAAAAGCGGCAACTGGTCTGGCTTCGAAATTTCGAAGTCGGACCAGTTTTTAGCAATGGACTTGATGAAGCCCATCATATGACGTTGAAGCTGAAATTATCAATGGTTTACTACGGCGCTGCGTGACGTACTTGATAATCAATGCTTTTATGCTATAGTACATCATAATAAATAGATATTTAACATAGCAATGCTGGGCCAGTGTACTAATAACCAAGCTAGACGAGACAAGGAGGATTCGAATGAAACGGTTATTAGTTATTTTAAGTTTATTGATTGGAATGATTGGACTGTCTGCATGCCAGCAACAAACACAGCAAACAACGTCAACCAATCGCCACTCGTCGCAATCACAATCGACAAAAACCAAGTCAAAAAAAGCCGAGTCAAATAAAACGCAGTCGAGTACAGACGATCAACAGGTTGGTCAACGGATCACGATTACGATCAACGGCCACCAACTGTCCGCTCATCTGAATCGTTCCAGTGCAGCGAAGGCCTTTGCGCGGGAGCTCCCGACGACGCTCAGTTTTCGCGACTATGCTGATTTTCCTGAGAAGATTGCGGATTTGCATCATGCGTTACCGACGACTGGAATGCCGAGTGGTCATGCTGGTAATCAAGGGGCAATCGGCTACTGGTCTCCGGACCAACGCATTGTCTTCTATTGGGGAACTGAGTCGTATTATGAAGGCATTCATATCATTGGTCACTTTGATAGTCAAAATTATCGCCAAGTTATTAAAAACATGGGCAATCATGTTCGGGTTAGAATTGCGAGGAGTCAATCATGAAACGTCATTTGTTGATTAGCTTGATTATCGGTATCAGTTCTGTATTACTGATGGTGGCTGGTTGTCAGCGCCACACGAGTACTGAGACAAAGGGGCCTTCTGCTGGAAAAGTGACGACCGGCGATCGTCGATTAGCAATCAATGACCAAGTGGTACACGTTAAGTTCAGCGGTGAGGACATCTATGGGCATCTGTATACGCCTAAAAAACATGGCAAGCAGATGCCCGTTGCCATCGTTGCGCACGGATTAGGTGGTACTTACCAGGAACTGGGCGGGACGGCGCGCCATTTAGCCAGCCGTGGTTACATGACCTATGCGTTCGATTTTCCAGGCGGCAGTTCTGGTGGTCAAAGTACTGGTGTTCGGCAGACACAGATGTCGATTGAGACCGAGGCCCATGACTTGACGGCGGTCATTAAAGCCATCACAGCACGTTCAGCTGCAGCTTCCGGGCGCACATTGCTCGTCGGTGGTAGTCAGGGCGGCGTGGTTGCCGGACTAGTTGCCAGTCGGCATCCTAAGTTGGTTGACCGGTTGGCCTTAATGTATCCCGCATTTTCGATGACGCACGATGCGCGGAGTCAGTATCAGACCATCGGTGCAGTACCACGGACGACTGACGTTTTCGGGTTTACAGTCGGTCGGGCGTATTATCGAGCGCTGCTACGCCAAGATGTCACCAAAACGGCGACGACTTATCGGGGCCCAGTGTTGATCGTCCACGGCGATGCGGATGACATCGTCCCAATCAAGTATGTGCGCCAAGCCGCAGCCAACTATCAGCATGGACAACTGCATGTTTTGTCTGGCGCGGGGCACGGTTTTGAAGGCCACAATCAACGTCAAGCTTTAAAGTTACTGGATAAGTTCATTAACACAAAATAGCCACTGACAGGATGATTTGACGACATTGATTAAGTTAATGAAAGACCTTAATTGGCAGTACAACATAAGGAGATGCTTTTTATGAAAATTGGACCTACGATGGCCGCAACGCGGGTGACCGCAGATGAAGATCAGTATATTTTTGAGTTGAGCGATAATGTCACGCGTGAAAAAGTCTATTACCCAACTCGTTTTGGGGTGGAAATCGCCGCTGACTTATACTATGCCAAGGATGGTGGTAATCAGGGACAACAACCTGCAATTGTTGTCGGACCACCATTTGGCGGCGTTAAGGAACAAGGACCAGGTGTGTACGCGAACCAATTAGCACAACGCGGTTTTGTCGTACTGGCTTTTGACCCGGCCTACCATGGTTATTCAGGTGGACAGCCGCGTTATAGTGGCTCTCCTGACACATATGTCGAAGACTTTTCTGCGGGCGTTGATTATTTAGGAATATTACCATTTGTTGATCGTCAGCGGATTGGTGCCCTGGGTATTTGTGCTTCTGGTGGATTTTCGTTAGCTGCGGCAGCTCAGGATTCCCGTATCAAGGCCGTTGCTACCAGTGTGATGTATGATATTCCACATTTAGCTAATCTGGCCACAGGTGAGACCCGGCAACAGCAGCTAGCGACATTGAGTGAACAACGCTGGTCAGCGCTTGACGCAGCTGAGAGGACATTTCCAGATCATCCCGTAACCACGATTCCGGAAGGGCTAGATCCTGTTAGTCAAGAGTTCTTCAGCTTTTACGGCTTCAAACGGGGCTGGCACCCAAATGCAACGCATAACATTACAGGAGTCTCAAATTTAAGTTTCATGAACTTTGAAGCGACGCGCCGTATCAATGAGATCGCACCACGTCCAGTAATGCTAGTAACCAGTGATGAAGCGCATTCAAAGGCATTCTCGGAAGAAACGTATGCGCGTCTGAACGATCCCAAACAACTGGTTGTTGAACCGCATGGGCAACATGTGGATTTTTACGACAATGTCAATGTGATCCCGTTTGATAAATTTGCCGACTTCTTCAATCAAAATTTGTAAGTCGGTCGTTAGAAAAAAAGTATAAATGGCGTTCTTTCATGATGGTTCAATGGTCGTGATGGGACGCCATTATTATTTTCAACTCACGACTCATAATAGTGGTCGTTATTACCACTGATATGAAAAAGTCCGACCGGTATCAATGGCTACAGACAATGATCGCTGATTATCCTCGTAAATTCCGGCATATGAGGCTGGAAAATGCGTATAATGGGAGCATAAAGGCGGTCGGAATCAAGGCGCAAGGTAACCGAACACGATTGTGTGTCATGATTAGCTTTCATAACAGCGTTGGCCGCCTAAATTAGATGGGGATGTGGTTAATGATGAATGTGTTAATTATTGGTACGGGTAAGTTGGGGTATGAAGTCTATCGACGCGTGGCGGTGATGCCTGAGTGTCACGTGACTTTGTTGGACCATCATCGGCATGACCATGATGTTTCGCTGGCGACACAATTGATTGGTGATGCGACCAGTGTTGAAGATTTAAAACGGGCGCTGGTCGGTATTGACGTCGTCTTTTCGACGGTTGGGATTACGCAAGCGGAAACGTTCGCAACGGCACTAGTGCAGGCGATGGATGAAGTGGGCGTCAAGCGGCTGTTATGGACGACACAGTTCCAAATCAATGCGGATCAGATCTCGGAAGCAATGTACGACTTGGCTAACCGTGAATTTGGCTTTAGTCGGGAAGTGGAAACCAATTATGTGGCCGGACAAAAAGCGGGTGCGGCGGTGATTAAAGCCAGTGATTTGGCATACACGCTCTTAGAATGCCACTTCTTCAAATATACGGATGAAGCTGATAAGTTGATTGTGGAATCCGCTGAAAATGCTGTTAGCGGCGGCCCGTTAAGCATCTTTTCACTGGCAACACTGATTGCTGATATGGTGCTTCATAATCGAGATTATCCGCAACATGAGCTGCTGATTTCCGCCCGTCCGAAAGCATCAATGTGACCCACGTACAGCGTTTGCAGACGGCAGTTTTGCGTGCATCTAAGACCAATCATCAATCGCGAACAAAAGATCAGCCCGGCCTCTCGCTTTTGCGACGAGGCCGTTTTTGGGGTGCAGAGTAATCAGCAAAAAAATATTCAATACCGAAAAACTAATGTCATCCAGTGTCTCGATTAGAATTAATACTGATCGGATAGATTGGCAAATTGAGCTGGTACAGGAGCATTTTGAAATGGCTTCGGGTTGCTATGGCAAGAGGTTTGCCCGGTTGAAAGTTAAAGGTGTGATCCGTTGTGGCTGCAATTCGCCTGATGGTAAAATGAGTTTACCAGCAAGATTCGCACTGGCACGGTGATTGTCAGTCATGATTGCTGAATCAAAGTCGTTCTTTTGCACTGATTTTTTAGCGCTGAAAGGGAGGAAAATAGGTCCACCCACTAATAAAGTCAGAACCTGTAGAGGAGATAGTACCATGCAATTCAAAAAATTAGCGCCTTTGATGGGCGGATTGCTCGTTATGAGCGTTGGTTTAGCTGCTTGTGGTCAAACGAAGACCAAGACTAAGCAGACGACCAGCACGGCCACTAAGGTTGCAAAAGCCACCAAGCAGACGGTGACGACTGCAGATGTCAAGAATGCCAAGAAATTATTGATTAATCAAAAGAAATGGCGCTACAACGCCAAAAATAAAGTCTATTATCAAGTTGGCGTCAAGTATGGCACCAAAACAAGTAGTAGCACTTATGAATCGATGGGGATCTTTATTCCGGCCAAGTATGTCACGGCAAAGGCTAGTGGTCAGAAGACGTATACCATCACTTTTAATAATAAGGCCAAGGTTAAAGGGTATACCGCCAAGACGGCGCCAATCGTGATGCCGGTTAATACACCTGGGTACGCGGCACAAACGGCACCGACCAGCTATGATAGTAATGCAAACAAATATACCAAAGCGGGCTTTATTTACGTTGCTGCTGGGTGTCGGGGTCTGAATCAAACGGATAAGTCGAATGGATCGTCGCCTTGGGGTGTGACCGACTTGAAAGCAGCGGTCCGGACCCTGCGTTTGAACAGCAAACGGATTGCAGGCGATACCAATCGGGTCTTCACCTTTGGTCACAGTGGTGGTGGTGCTCAGAGTGCGTTGATGGGTGCGACCGGTGACAGCAAGAAATACACGACTTACCTGAAAACCATTGGTGCACCAATGGCGACAACGAGTGGTAAGTCGACGAGTGACGCGGTTGCTGGTGCAATGGCTTGGTGTCCGATCACTAGCCTGGATACAGCTAATGAAGCGTATGAATGGAATATGGGACAATACTCAAATTCTGGTACGCGTAAGCAAGGCACTTGGACCAAGGCGCTATCCAATGACATGGCTACCAGTTACGCGCAATATATCAATAAGTTGGGGTTAAAAGATGCTGATGGCAAGACCTTAACGCTTAAAAAATCGACTAACGGTATTTATACGTCTGGTAGTTACGCCATTTATTTGAAAAAAGAGGTCGAACAGTCACTGAATAACTTCTTGAAAGACACGACGTTCCCATACAAGGCAACTAGTAATGAAGGTCCGAGTGGTGCCGCAGCCCAAACCGGCACGACAACTGGAAAAATGCCAAGCGGCAGCAAGCCATCAGGGACAGCCAAGTCAGGAAGTCAACCTTCTGGTGGTGCGCCTTCAGGTGGAACCACCAGTGCTTCATCGACGAGTGGCAAGACTTACAAGACCGCCACGGCCTATATCAAGGCGCTCAATAAGAATGGCAAATGGATTACTTATAATGCCAAAAAGAACACGGCCACGATTACCAGTATGAAAGCCTTTGTTAAGCACTGTAAGACGGCTTCCAAAGATGTGGGTGCTTTTGATGGACTGACCCGGCAACAGACTGAGAACAAGCTATTTGCGACGAGTGGCAGCAGTGCTAACCACTTTGACTCGACGATCAGTAAGTTATTAACGGCCAATCACGCTAAGTATGCCAAGCTAAAGAATTATAAGGCCAGTTATGCGAAAGCCTACCAGTCAGATTTGAAGAAGACCAATGCTCAGGGTAAGTCAATTCAATCACGGATGAATCTGTATAATCCACTGTATTATCTGACAAGTTATTATGATGGCTATAATACCAGTAAAGTTGCCAAGTATTGGCGGATTCGGACTGGAATTGACCAGACGGATACGGCTTTGACGGTTGAAACTAATCTGGCCCTGACATTGAAACAAAATCCGCAAGTGAAAAATGTTAATTTTGCTACCGTTTGGGGACAGGGACACACTGAAGCTGAGCGGACCGGTAATTATGAAACGAACTTTATTAAGTGGGTCAATAAGAGTTTGAAGTGAGTACAATCAAAATAGCGCTCGAACTTTAAGATTCAGGGTGCTGAAAAAGCGTGGGCCAATCGGATTCATTTTCCGGTTGGCCCACACTTTTAAAATTGACAAGTTGTGCACGCGAATCAGGCATGCGGGTTAGATTTGGCGGAGCTCGCCGCACGGTTCAATCGAGCCACCAAACAATGTGGCACAGATTCCAGAAAAGATACTACCAACTTTCCGGTGCCCGTGTCGGCGTCGTGAATGCCACGGCGATTTGGCGCAAACCTTCATAAGTCAGGTGGGTCTCTGCGCCCAAAATGGTGGCCATCCGTTGCTCACTAGCTTCAAAAAAGGCTTCGATCTGAGTCGCAAGTTGGCGTGCTTTGGGCGTTAACAGTAGTCGCTTGTATCGGCCGTCGTCTTTCACGGGTGCGCGGACCAGTAAATCGTCGGCGACCATTTTACTGACGAGACTGGAACAGGTTGCTTTACGGATGTTGAATTCCAATTCCAGATCACGTTGAAAAAGATCGTGATGTTGCTCATTGTTGGCGATGAAATTAATGACGCTGATTTGCATGCCAGTCAGCCCGAGTGTTTTGGCGTAGTGGTCTGAGTCGCGTGAGAGGGCGTTATGGGCTTTTTTGATCATGACACCTAAAGAATCTTCCATACGAGATTGCTCCTTATTGTGTGTATCGTTCGTATTAGAACTAATTTGCATTATATGGACTATCAGCTGTGATGTCAATTGATTTATCACTAGACACTTCAATTCAGTGTGTTAGAATGGTGAATAGTTCGAAACCGAACTATAAGCTAAGGAGTTGAATTATGCATGTCAAAGCGAGTTGATTTGAAGCTGATTTTGGCAATCATTGCTGCGGGACTCTTGTCCTTTTGCGGGGTGATTGTCGAAACGGCGATGAATATCACGTTTCCCAAATTAATGCGGACGTTTGCCATTAATACTGCCACCGTCCAATGGATGACGACGGCGTATCTGCTGATTGTGGCGACGATTGTGCCGATTTCGGCGTTTTTGAAACGGCGGTTCAAGACAAAAACGCTGTTCGTAACGGCCAATCTATTGTTTATTGCCGGTCTGGTCGTGGATGCCGTTGCGACTAATTTTCCACTATTAGTGATTGGCCGCATCATTCAAGGTTGTGGCACAGGGATTGCGTTACCATTGATGTTCAATATTATCATCGATTGGGCACCTGCCAATCAGAAGGGCACGTTGATGGGGATTGGGACGCTGATTACGGCGATTGCACCGGCGTTAGGACCGACCTTTGGTGGCATCATTGTCAACAGTATGGACTGGCACTGGATTTTTATTTTCTTGATTCCAGTCCTCATTCTGTCTTTAATCCTAGGAATCTACGCGATTCGCCAGGCAGAGCCAACCACTAAGGCCCGGTTTGATGTCCGCGGGTGGTTGATGATCGTGCTATTGTTCGTCGGGTTTACGATTGGATTTAGCAAACTTTCAACGGTGACAACGCAACCGTGGCCGTTTGTGGCCTGGCTCATCGTTGGACTGGTCGGGTTAGTGGGTTTCATCGCGCGCACCCAGCACACTGACCAACCATTAATTAGCCTTAAAATTTTTCAGTCATCATCTTATGACGGGCATTTACTGGCTTATTTCTTAGTTCAAATTTGTGCGTTGGGCTTAGCCTTTATTTTACCGAACTACATCCAATTGGTGAATGGTCAGAGTGCACTGTTGGCGGGGTTATTTGTCTTACCAGGTGCCGCCATTGGGGCAATTTTTGCGCCTTTAGGTGGTCAAATTCTCGACCACTTTGGTGCGGCCAAACCAGTGCTGACGGGGTCGACCATTCTCGTAATTGCGATGGCACTATTTACGATTTTGGGCATGCGACTCACCGGTGGGTTGATCTTGGGGATTTATATCCTCCTGATGGTCGGCATCGGGCTAACCATGGGGAATACAATGACCAGCGGCCTCCAACAGCTGGAGCTATCACAGCAGGCGGATGGCAATGCCGTGTTCAATACGATGCAACAGTTTGCTGGCGCCATTGGGACTTCCGTAGTTTCAGCGGTGATTACCTTAGTTCAAGTTCAGGCTAGCGGGACGACTGCTCATCGAACGGCACTCGGGTCAACGATGGCTTTGGGCATCTTGTTTGTACTCGTGCTGATTGAATTAGTGGTGATTGCCAGAGCGATGAAGGCCCGGCGGCACCCGACGGCTCAAAATTAGTTGGTTCCTGCGCTGTGTGATTAGAGGCTGAATCACTGGGTCAGCCAGTTATTTGGCAGTCATTCAATTGCTACGGACTGACTGCGACACAATTGCGAAAATCAGCAGTCACGCCAAGTAACAGCTATTCTAGAGCCCTTAAAAAGACGAACGCAGCTAGCTTAGAACTAGCGCCGTTCGTCTTTTTGCGTCCAACGGATTTTTATTGCGCCGGAGTGGGTTGCATGGTGACTCGTCGTTTCTCGGGATGGTGGTCCAAATAGTCGCTGCCCCAATCGGCCATTGAATTAATGATTGGGCGCATACTTTCACCTAATTCGGAGAGGTGATACTCGACTTTGGGAGGGATGACGGGGAACGCTTTTCGAATGACCAAGCCGTCATCGGTCATCTCCCGTAAACTTTGCGTGAGCATTTTTTGACTGATTCCAGCAACGCTTGTCCGTAATTCGGAATAGCGCCGAGTTCCCTTCAGTAAATCTTGCATGATGAGCACTTTCCACTTGCTACTGAGTAAATCAATCGTTGTGGCAACCGGACAGATTCCATTTTGTTCTAATAATTTTCTTGAAGACATTGGTCGTGATCCCTTTCATTGATTAATTCTTACTAAAAGTATGTGTCGAACTTAAAAGTGCCTACTTACTTTTTGTGCGTATTGCTATTATAGTGATTATTGTTTAAAAAGACAACTGATACCACGCACGGAAACAGGCGTTGAGCTCGAATGCGAGGGCACTTGTCGGCAAAGACAGAAGGTAGGGAGAATTCATGATTACGTTTAAGCAAGTCACTAAGACCTATGCACAATCCGTTGCACTGCAGCGGGTTAATTTGACCATTAATAGTCGGGAGCTATTTGTGCTAGTCGGCCCTTCAGGATCAGGGAAGACGACCTTATTAAAGATGATCAATCGATTAAACGAGCCAACAAGTGGAGAGGTACGTATTGATGATCAAAAAGTCAATGATGTTGAGGTTCAGACACTGAGACGGACGATTGGTTATGTTTTACAATCTGGAGCACTCTTTCCAAATATGACGGTCTTTGAGAATGCGGCCATCTCGTTGGCCGTTCTCGGCTGGCCAATCAAAAAACAACATGAGCGGGTGAACGCATTATTACAATTGGTTGGACTGGCCCCACAAAAGTTTGCAGAACGCCATCCTAGTGAGCTATCAGGTGGTGAAGCACAGCGGGTTGGAATTGTTCGGGCCTTGGCAGCTGACCCATTGATCGTATTAATGGATGAACCGTTTAGTGCGCTTGACCCGATTTCTAAGCGCCAGTTACAGGAATTGGTATTGACGCTCCATCAACGGCTTGAAACGACGTTTGTATTTGTGACCCATGATATGCAGGAAGCCATTAAGCTAGCTGATCGAATGGCCGTGATTCATAATGGTGAGTTACAGCAGGTGGGCACGCCCGCTGAGATTTTAACGATGCCGCAAAATAAATTTGTGGCTAATTTCTTTGCCGGTGAGATGAATACCAAGCTTTATCTACAGGCCGTTTTAACTGCCCACCTTGGGACAGTCTCCTCAAGCGAAACGTCAAATGACGCGATTGAATTGAAACGAACAGACACGCTTTCAACGTGGGCGGCAATTTTAGCGAAAAAGCCACGCGCCTTGATTCGCGTTGACGGCAAAGTTTTGGCGCCACAAGATTTGATGCAATACATGGCAACCATCCAGTTGGGAGGCCAAGCTAAATGAGTGCTTTAATGAGCTATTTGACCAAAAATCAATCTGCAATTGTGAGTGCGCTAGGCCAACATATCGAATTGTCAGTGATTGCAATATTAATCACCGTTGTTATTGCGATTCCGCTGGCTGCAGTCTCGCTAAATCATCGTAAGCTGGGAGAATTAATGTTACAAGTGACTGGTGTCATTCAAACAATTCCCAGTCTGGCGATTTTAGGTATTCTAATTCCGTTTGTTGGGATTGGAACCGTACCAGCGATTATTGCCCTAGTGTTATACGCCATTATGCCGGTGTTCCAGAATACTTATGCCGGACTGACCAATATCGATCCGTTATTGATCGAAGCGGCGGATGCTTTTGGGGTTTCAAAACGATTTAAATTATTTAAAGTTCAATTTCCATTGGCCATGCCGATAATTATTTCGGGCATCCGGATTGCAGTTGTGATGGTCATTGGGACCGCGACTTTGGCTGCTTTAATTGGTGGTGGAGGACTTGGAACGTACATTATCCTAGGTATTCAGACCAACAATAATAATGCGTTAATTGTGGGTGCCGTCCTATCTGCGGTACTGGCGTTAGTTGCGAGTGCGTTGATTCGGATTTTGGTCCGAGCTCCAGTGAAACATATGATTATTGGTATTATGGTGTTGGCCATGATCATCGCTGGTGGTGTCGGTGTTAAAAAGCTGATGACGCCAAAAGTAGAAAATGTGGTGATTGCTGGTAAAATGGGTGGTGAGCCTGAGATTCTAATCAATATGTACAAGGATTTAATCGAGCAAGATAATCCGAACGTCAAGGTGACGCTCAAACCAAATTTCGGTGGGGCCAGCTTTTTGTTTAAGGCATTGCAGAGCCATAAAATCGATATTTATCCAGAATTCACCGGTACGGTGCTCCAGTCCTTGGTCCAAGGACACACCAAGTTGAATGCTGATCCAAATGTGACTTATCAGACCGCTAAGCAGGCGTTATTAAAACAGTATCAGATGGCTTATTTAAAGCCGATGCGTTATCAAAATGGCTACGGGATTACCGTGACGCAGGCCACTGCTAGAAAATATCATTTGCGGACTTATGCGGACTTAAAGCGCTACCCACAATTGTGGGCCGCGTTTGACCCCGATTTCTATCAACAATCTGATGGGTATCCGGGACTACAAAAGACATACGGTCTTAACTTTAAATCGGTTCGAACAATGGAGCCAGCCTTGCGCTACGAAGCACTTGCCAAGGGTAAAGTTGACGTGACGGATGCCTATACGACTGATCCTCAAATTAAGAAGTATCACCTGGTATTACTGACGGATAACAAGCATTTCTTCCCACCATATCAAGGTGCACCATTGATGACCAAGCGCTTTATGACCCAGCACCCGCAAATCGTTCGATCATTGAAAAAATTAGCGGGCAGGATATCGACAACTGATATGCAAACGATGAATTATCAAGTAACGGTCCAACATCAGAAAGCAGCAACAGTTGCCAAGCACTATCTTAAAGCGCACCATTTATTAAAATAGTAATGAGTAGAATAATGAAAAGGAGCAATCTTATCATGCAAGCATACGTTGTTAATCATCCGGGTGGTCCCGAAGCGCTTGAACTGACGACCGTTCCGAAGCCAGTTGTTAAACCAGGGTGGACCCGGGTCAAAGTATTAGGTTTTGGCATTAATCATTCTGAAATTTTTACGCGCGAGGGCAAGTCACCCAGTGTGCAGTTGCCGCGGATTTTAGGTATCGAAGTCGTGGGTGTCGTGGATGAGACCAGTGCGCCCGACCAGTTGACGTCAGGGCAGCGCGTCGTCTCGATTATGGGAGAGATGGGGCGTGCGTACGATGGCAGTTACGCCGAATACGTCTTACTCCCCAACAGTCAGGTTTATCCGATTCAAACGGACTTGCCGTTAGCATCATTAGTGGCGACACCGGAAACGTATTACACGGCCTTTGGTATTTTCAATAGTTTGCGCTTACAAGCAACTGATTCCGTCTTGATTCGGGCGGCAACCAGCGGAGTCGGAATTGCGGCGCTTAAGTTGATCAAGGCGTTCAATCCTCAAATTACCGTGACTGGGACGACGCGCCGGGCTTCCAAAGAGTCGGCGTTACTAGCTGCAGGGTTTGATGCTGTCATCGTGGCACCAGATTCAGCTAAACTACCAGCTGCCACGGAAAATTTTGACAAGATTATCGATTTAATTGGGCCACTTAGCGCCAAAGATTCGTTGCAACATCTGAATGATGGCGGAATCGTCAACGTCACGGGTGAGTTAGGTGGTGTCTGGACGATTCCGGCCTTTGATCCAATCAGTGATATTCCAAACAATGGCTATTTGACCGGCTTCTCGTCCGGTGATGTTTCCGAGGCTAAGCTTCAGGCGTTGTTTGATTTTATTCACGATTACCACGTCGATGTACAACCCGCCCGTGTCTTTGCGTTCAAGGATGTGCCAGCTGCGCACGCCTACCTACAAGCGACTGAGAGTTTTGGTAAGGTGATTATCTTAATGGACAATGCGGTGACGGCCTAAATGAATTCCCGTTTGTTGATCGGTTTCAGTGGTTGTCAATTAGCACAGCTGAAGTAGACGGGTAGAATTAAAATAATCTTGATGGATATGTGCATCATGCTAAAAGTCCCACGCCAAAGCTTAGCTTGACGTGGGACTTTTAGTCTGGCCAGATAAGTGGCGGAGTACTTTGTGCCTTATTTGACCGTGGTGTTCAACACGATGTTAACCATATCCAAAAGTAATGTAAGACCATGTTAAAAAGGTATTTCACATTTTTGTGTACAACCGTTATGATGGTTATTGCAAAATGAGTTTTGAGTGAGTCTCTGGTTAGAAATACGTGATAATCAATATCTTCGGGCTTAGGTGTCGTGATGCCGGGCGAAAAATGAATCACAAGTGGTTGTTTATGAAACGCTGATGGGTCTCGGTCATAATTAGGGCGCTTAGTTGTCTGCGGTTGGCGCTAAAACATGCAAAATGGTGGCAGCGACTAGCATTAAGTATAGCCAAAAGTATGGTAATTCCATATTCAATAAGTATTTAACATTATTCAGACCGGCAGTTATGATAATAAGCAATCAGTGAGTTAAACATTGGGCTTTGATGAGCAATCATCAGAGCGGACAACTAACCTGGCGTCATGAGACGTCGTTTAAGTTTAGGACAATTTATCAGTCAATGTTTGCTTCACAGACAAGAGAGGATGAAAGTGATGAGTATAAGCGAGAAAGTGATTATTATTACTGGTGCTTCCAGTGGTATCGGTGCCGCAACCGTTAAAGTTTTGGCGCAACAGCACGCCAAATTAGTCATTGGTGCACGCCGATTAGAACGATTGGAATCACTCAAGCAGGCGTTACCAAATGCAACGATTGTGCCACAACAAGTAGATGTGACCAACTATGAGGATGTCCAAGCGTTAGTTCAAACTGCCCTCGATCGCTTCGGGCGGGTCGACGTATTTTATAATAACGCCGGGATTATGCCGGTAAATGCAATGAGTGTGGGTGCTCGTGATGAATGGCAACAAATCTTAGATGTCAACGTTACTGGTGTGCTGAATGGGATTGCGGCGGTCCTCCCAACCATGATCAAACAGCAGCATGGTCATATCTTGGCGACTGATTCCGTTGCGGGGCACATCGCTGTTCCAGACCACGTCGTTTACAGTGGGTCAAAATTTGCGGTGCGCGCCATTATGGAAGGCTTACGACAAGAACAGTATCAGAATAACATTCGAACGACACTGATTTCTCCAGGGAGCGTGGCAACTGAGCTGTATCAGTCCATCGCTGACAAGACACATCAGCAAGCAGAAATCGATATAGAAAAACAATTGGGAATTGGCCCAGTCAATATCGCACAAGCAGTGGCTTTTGCCATTAATGCACCAGAATCCGTCGCTGTTAACGAAATGGTCATTCGACCAACGAAACAAGCCATTTAATATTGGAAACAGTCTGCAATGCCGTC
The DNA here is from genome assembly GCF_023806745.1 of Lactiplantibacillus sp. B652. Taxonomy (NCBI): domain Bacteria; kingdom Bacillati; phylum Bacillota; class Bacilli; order Lactobacillales; family Lactobacillaceae; genus Lactiplantibacillus; species Lactiplantibacillus sp. B652. Next base: position 273,403 of record NZ_JAMSKY010000003.1, read on the forward strand.
GACGAGATTAAGTTAGAAATTGCGGTCACGACAATATTGCGGATGGCAAGCATACAAGGAGGTTTTTCATGAAGCACTGGCGAGTCCTAGTCGTCATGGGGGCGCTAGTTATCGGCGGTTGGAGTCTTAACCATGACAATTTGGTGCGCTCACAACAGGCGGCGTTACTGCGACCGCGGTCGGTTCGAAAGTTGCCAGCGACCGTCATCAATGAGTTACAGCGGATGATCCAGCCGTTACGGTCACTCGTTGAGGCGCCAAAAACGACCTCAAACGTGACGATTAGTCGGGGAACCACCCCGGTTAATTCGTTGGTTGCCCGGCAGCGATTATCATCAAAGTATGTCTATCATTTTGAACAAGCAACGCCTAAGCCGGTCAAACGGGTCTTTCATACGGCAATTCAGACCTATAACCAGACAGGATTAGTCCAGTTACGACCCGGCAAACCGAGCTTGACGCGTAATTCATTAACCTTGGGAACGTATCAGCAACAACAATCGCATGCAAACGGCAGCATTGAACTTGGTCAGGGTGGTCCGACCGTCACGTATGCGGTCGTTAAGACGCTCAATCATGGCCAGGCACGACTGAATACGGCTTATCCGGAGGCGGTCGCCACCTCAGTTGCCGTTCATGAAGTCGGCCATGCGCTGGGATTAGACCATAGTCGCCAACTTGATTCGGTGATGTACCCATTTGATCAAGGCCAAACGACCTTATCGCATGCCGATATATCGGCACTCAAGACGATTTATGGTTAGTGCGGGGCAGACAGACGTAGAAAATACGCATTGTGCTAGTTAATTGGTCATGAATCCTGATTAAATCATGCCAGTTTAGATTCCTGTTCGTCAGCCGAGGCGCGCCATATTCCGACCTCCGGGGCCGGCTGACAACGCTGGAACAGGGCGGACATCGATTTGAACTCACGCAGAAACCCACTGCGCAATTTCAAATACGAGTCTTCTTCTAGCCCGGGAACCCCACCCAGACAAGAAGAATTTCGCCCTTGAGCATTGTCCGCCAGCCCCTACAGTCGGGAACCCGCTCGAATGGCAGATGAACAGCCACCTATTTGGGTGCAATTGACCACTGAATATTAAGTGACTGGTCCTTCAGGTAAACTTTTAATTGGTCTCAATAATGCTTTATCACACTCAATCACTGAAAAAATCAGTTGAATTTTATTTGCAAGATTCAACGGACATTAGTCTTGAATTTAGTCGATACAATTATCTTCGTTTATAATTTGAGACTTTGCTATCTCATACGATTGGAGAAAATTCTGACAAGTTTAGTGAAGCTGCTTATCAGAAGCTTTAAAGCATTAGGTAAAAAAGCTTAGCTGTTTTTAGAATCACTCTGACAGGGATTGTCAAAATGACCCTGTATCAAGGAACCAACGACTAATTCAACAAAAAGTTGAGCTCATACATGTCCGCCTTTCGAATACCATCCCGGCTGGAAGGTATTTTGGGCAAGGCCAAGTGTTTTGCAGAGTGTGAGGTTCAGACGGGTTGGGACTGAGGATTAGCCTAGCTAGAGCGTTAAGCGGTGCATTTCCGCTTGGCGTTCTGGCGTAGCTAACCGGAAGTCCCAGTCTGACCCGAACATGTTTCGTCAATAATGCAGCCAGCGTGAAAGACCAGTATTTAAGACGTGGGTTGTCGGCTTAAATCTGCGTCCACCACGTTCCGGCCATTGCCCAGAATGCCTGGAAGCCGGCGTAGGACGATTCAATCACTGCACGTTTCCGGTAACTCGCACTGTTTTCAGCGGGCCTCAGCTGACAGCTTTTGAACTTGGAAATTGGCATGATTTAATCAGCTTTAATACTAAAGAATAACTAGCACAGATGGAAAGTGGAAATAAAAAAGGTTATGGCAAACATTGAGAAGGGAATTGTGAAATAATGAAACAATTTGGATTAGCACTAATTGCGGCGGGATCGATGATGTTAGTGGGTATCTGGTTGGTGATGCTAACGGATCATCGCTCACAGAATCTGACGAACCAGCACAGTGTGGTAGCACTGGCACCGAAGACTAATTCATCGTCATCAATCACCTCGATAGTTGATTGGTGTGATTAGTAAGCGAGCGCTTGTGCGGAATTCAGTATCAGGTCGTAAATGGGACATAGCCTCAATTCCGCTGGTGCTCATCAGAATTTTAGGTGAAACATAAAAGGAACGATTGACGCGTGATCAAGTGGCGTCAATTGTTCCTTTTTGTCGATCGGTAATCATTTTAAACCGTTTCACGAACACGTTGGCTGCGCTGTTTGACGGCCGTCCACAGGCAGTGTACCCCAAAGGCCGAGCCGAATGACAATGGCCAGGTCAGCAGATAGACGACCACGATGCCAAGCAAGGGTGACCAAGTCGTCAGTTGGCGACCAAAACTCAGCCAGAGCAACGTTGACCAGCAGACGTTTGCGAGGTACGCCTTGTAGGCCATGCCAGCGAAGCGGTGGACGAATCTTGTAAATGTGCGGTGCCGCTTGACTTGCGCCAGGCACAGCGCTGTCAGCAGGCCAATCACGGCAAACGCATATAGGGTCATCGAGGGTTTGTAGTACGGTGCGTTCCCCAGCTTGATCGGGAAACCATAGCTGAATAATTCCCGGTTGGTCCACCAGAAGCAAAGCAGCAATAAGCCGACTAAGCCCGGCCACCAGCGCATGATCAAGTGGTCAAAACGGGACCGAAAGACCCACGCCAGCACACCGCAGACCCCGAAGATGAGAAAGCTGACAAAGAACCGGTCGAATAAGTACCAGTGTTGCATTTGTGGGCCATGGAAAATTTGTGTGTCATAGAACCACAGCCATAAACCGGTGATGAGAATGGTCACCGTCAGCACTAGTTCACCGCGGTGTGGGTGATATTGACACCAGCGGCCAATCGCCCAGAAGAGTGGCATCAAGACGATGAATTGAAGCATCATGGTGTTATACCACAGGTGCGGCGCTGCGTTACCATTGGTAAAGCGCCAGAGAAATCCCTTCCAATTCTGGAAAGGAGAACCCTGTTGTAATTGGGGCATCAGAACCAAGTAAATTAATGTCCACCAAATCGTTGGGACAAACAAGGCGTGCCACTGTTGCCGTAAATAAGTCCCATAAGTTAGCTCACGCCGTGCCAACGTCGTCCGGGTCGTCGTGTACAGGATGCCAAAGATGAAGGCGGGGGCCGTATACTTGACCAAATTATAAAGGACCCCGATGCCAACTTGCACGGCCACAGTTGGGTGCACCGTTAACGCGTCCGCCAAGATTGGTTGTGCCATGACTGCCGTACAAGCGCCTAATTTCAGGTAATCCCCGATATCAGCTTGCTGGGCAGGTTGAGTTGAAGGTTCGTTCATTGTTCGTCGCCACCTTTCGAATAGTGTGAGATCGAATGGTGGATAATCTTAGATTCAGTTTAGCGGAATTTTTCAGATTTGCAAGGCTCATTTTTACAAGCCACGTTTTTACTAGGCCAGATTTTATAAGATTCGATTTTATAAGGATTGCGCGCGAGTGTCGACGAATAATTTCACGAGGGCGTTTGCTAAACGGCGATTTTGCGGCGTTTCATTGCTCTGTCCCTCCGTCAAATAAATCGTTCGTAACGGCGGGTTCGGATTTAAGCGCGTCAAGTGCAACTGTGAGCCGGTCGCGTGCCAAGTGATGGCGGGAATAAAGCCGATTCCAATGCCGTGTAGCAGTAGCGCACGGATGCTGGCGGGGTCGTCTGATTCGTATTGATAATCGACAGGCACCCGTTGCGACTTAAAGTAGGCGTCCATCGTTCGGCGTAGCGGTGTCTGGCGACCAAGCGTGACTAAGGCGTGGGATGCAAGTTCGGCAGGGGTGATCACTGACGTTTGGAAGACTGGCTCGAGGCTGCCAACTAAAATTTCTTCCGTCAGCAGTGGTAACGACCGCAAATTAGTCGCGGGTTGGCGCGTTGAAATCGTGAAATCAAAGTTCTCAGTGTCATTGACGGTACTGATCCGTTGTGTTAATTGCACAGGCGCAGCCGGAAAAATCTGGTGGATCTGTGTAATGATTTCTGGAATCAGCGCAGACGCCACTTCCACTAGCAGACGGATGGGCCGCTGCCGTGTGGAAACGGGTGATGAGACTGCGTCAATGCCCTGATTTAACTGCTGGAGGGTTGCTTCCACATAGTTCAAAAAAGTTCGCCCTTTAGCATTGATCTGAATCCCGCGGCCAACGCGGTCAAACAAGGGCGTTCCTAGTTCTTTTTCCAAGTCCTGAATTAATTTGGTCATTGCCGGCTGACTGATAAACGCCTTCTTAGCCCCAGCAGTGATACTGCCGGTTTGGGCGGTGTACATAAAACCTTCCAGTTGTGAGATATTCATAAACGTCCCTCGATTCATAACTAACGGTTATTAATATAACTTTAATTCATTATACAACAGAATCAATTCGGCATACACTAAGCTTGTGAGATCGATTTGAATGGGTATCTGAAAGGAGGCTGCATGGTGAAAGCGTTATGGATTTTTCCTGGCCAAGGTGGGCAGCGTGCTGGGATGCTTACGCACGTTCCAGGTCCGTTACGACAGCATGTTGAACAATTACTCGGACTGAAATTATTGGATACAGCACAGGGTTATCAAGATTCGGTACAACTGCAAGTCAGCATTACACTCCTGCAAGTGAATCAAGTGGACCAGCTGATTGCGGCCGGCGAACGGCCTAGTCTTGTTGCAGGGCACTCATTAGGCGTGTTTGCGGCAGCCTATGCGGTTGGCAGTCTGACACGTGATGATTGTTTTCGATTGGTCAAACGGCGCGCGGAATTGATGCAGACGGCTTATCCCCATGGTTACGGGATGGGCGTGATTGTTGGCTTGACCCGTACGGCGGTGACGACCTTGGTCGAACAGGTTCATACGGCGACACATCCAGTGTATGTCTCCAATCAAAATGCCAGCGACCAAACGGCAATTGCGGGTGAACTCATCGCGATTGACCAAGTGTTGACGCTGGCTAAGCAGGCTGGAGCAGCCAAGGCACTGCGATTAAAGGTGCCGGTACCGTCGCATTCGCCGTTAATGGCCGCTGTTGCCGAGCAATTGGCATCAGCGGCTCAAGCGACGCCGATTCAGCGACCGACTGGCGTGTATCTGGCGAATTATTCAGGCCATGCAGCCCGGCAAGCGGCCAAGGTCAGACAAGACTTGGTCAGTAACTTGGTACATCCGGTCTATTTTGAAGCGATGTGTCAGGTCGCACTGAATTACCAGCCGGATGCGATTCTCAATTTTGCGCCCGGAAGCCCGTTTCGCCACGTCTTACAACAAGACTTTGGCGATCTTCGGCAGATCGATTTAAATCAAACGTCGCTAGATGACGCACAGTACTTATTGAATAAATGGAAGCGAGGGACTAATTAAATGAGTGAAGAACATAATTGGGCATCACGACGGACGGCCAAGTAGGCCAAGCTGACGGCGATGCAATCTTGGCTGAACGGCAAGTTTGGACAAACGAAGGATGCTAAAACCATTCTAGAAGGCTTGATTCAAAGTGGTGACCGCGTCGTTTTGGAAGGTGACAATCAGAAGCAAGCGAGCTTTTTGTCTCAAACCTTAGCCCAAGTCGACCCGGAAAAGGTCAATCATTTGCACATGATTATGAGCAGTATTTCTCGACCAGAACACCTCGATATTTTCGAAGACGGCATCGCCAGCAAGCTCGACTTCTCGTTTGCGGGTCCACAGAGTACGCGGGTCTCGCAAATGATTGCGGATGGCAGTTTGGTGATTGGCGATATTCACACCTACTTGGAATTATATGCGCGCCTCTACGTTGATTTGATTCCAAACGTCGTATTAGTGGCTGCGGATCAAGTCGATAAGGACGGTAACTTGTATACAGGCAACAACACCGAAGAAACGCCGGTCATCGTTGAAGCAGCTGCGTTCCATGACGGCATCGTCATCGTTCAGGCCAATCAAGTCGTGGATCGCGTGCCACGAGTCGATATTCCGGGAGACTGGGTCGATGTGGTCATTCCGGCCGACCAGCCATACCAGTTGGAACCATTGTTTACGCGTGACCCGCAGAACATCACTGAACTGCAAATCTTGATGGCGATGATGGCCATCAAGGGAATCTATGGCAAACACCATGTTCAGTCGGTCAATCACGGGGTCGGCTTTAACACCGCCGCAATCGAGCTCCTGCTCCCGACTTATGGGGAACAGTTAGGATTGAAGGGCAAGATCGTGCCAAACTGGGAAGTTAACCCGACACCAACCTTGATTCCTGCGATTGAATCTGGCTGGATCCAATCGATTCACTCATTCGGTGGCGAAGTCGGCATGGGCGATTACATTTCAGCGCGACCCGACATCTTCTTTGTGGGACCAGACGGGACGATGCGTTCTAACCGGGCCTTCGGGCAAATGGCCGGGCAGTACGCCTTAGACATGTTCGTCGGCTCGACCTTACAAATCGACCAGTATGGGAATTCATCGACCGTCACACACGGGCGGCTCTCTGGTTTTGGCGGTGCGCCAAATATGGGGTCCAATCCAAGTGGTCGTCGGCACTCGACGCCCGCTTGGCAGAGTTTACGTCCGGACAATGATCCGTTAGGCAAAGGTCAAAAACTGGTCGTTCAAATGGTTGAGACCTATGGCGCTAATAAACGCCCAGTCTTTGTGGATTCATTAGACGCGGTCGCTGTGCAAAAGGAAGCTAAACTGAAGAACGTCCCAATCATGATTTATTCGGAAGACACGACCCACATCGTGACTGAAGAAGGGATCGCTTACCTCTACAAGACCGATAGTATGGCGGAACGCCAAGCGGCAATTGAAGCGATTGCCGGTGTGACGCCGGTTGGCCTTCGTAGTGATCCCGCAGTCGTCCAAGATTTGCGGGCACGCGGCATTGTCGCCTTACCAGAAGATTTAGGTGTGCGGCGGACCCAGGCGACACGTTCGCTACTGGCCGCGCAAAATATGGCCGACTTAGTCCAGTGGTCACACGGCCTCTACAATCCGCCGGCTAAGTTCCGTAGCTGGTCGTAACGTTGAATTAGATTGAAAGTTGAATCAGATTGAAAGATGAGGAATAACGATTATGGAAAAATTACACTTTAACTTTCCGGCTTCCAAACCAATCGACCACCCGGTTCATATCGGGGTCGTTGCTTCTGGCGATTTAGAGGTCATCATGCGCCCCACAACGGCCGATGAAGCCCAATTATCGATTGTAACGGGGAGTGATGGCTTTAAAACGGTCTGGCAAAATGTGTTGAAACGCTATTTTGACCGCTACCCACTCCTGGCCGAGTTTGAAATTAACGACTTCGGGGCGACGCCTGGCGTTGTCAATTTGCGACTGACTCAAGCAATGGAGGCGTTGAACGATGAGCAATAGTTTTGTAGAATTACACGCCCGCCAGCGGGCCGAAGCCTTATTAGATGCTGGTTCCACCCGCGAACTGATTGGACCGCTTGATAACATGATCTCACCGCACTTGGAACCACAACAGATCGTGCCGGAAAGTGACGATGGCGTGGTCATTATGAAGGGCCGGTTAGCGGACCATGACTTGGTGGTCATCGCGATTGAAGGGGCCTTTCAAGGCGGCGGGATCGGTGAAGTCAGTGGGGCTAAAATCGTGGCGGCGCTCGAGCAAGCGTTGGCAGATAATCAGGCCGGTCATCGCATCTATCCCGTGATTATTCTGGATACTGGCGGCGTGCGGTTACAGGAAGCCAACTACGGCTTATTATCGATTTCTGAAATTCATAACATGGTCGTGGCGCTCAAAAAATACGTGCCCGTGATTGGCCTTGTTCCTGGACGGGTGGGGTCGTTTGGCGGCATGTCGATCACCAATGCCTTGTTGTCGTACGTGATTGGCACCAATCAAGCCCGCATCGGACTGAATGGTCCGGAAGTCATTGAACAGGAAGCCGGCGTCCGTGAGTGGGATGCGAGTGATAAAAATCTCATTTGGGATACGTTAGGGACGACGCAACGCCAAGCAACTGGCATCATCGATGAAGTCATTGAAGACGACGTGACGGCCTTCCGCGATGCGGTGAGTGCGGCAATTGCGACCCATCAGGATAGTCATCGTGACCAGCGCGGCGACTTTTACTTGTCACTGCTCGACCAACTGGATCCGAGTGAAAAGTTGACGATTCCAGCCTATGACAAGTTATTTAAACAAGTGACGGTGACACCCCATCATCTAGCCCCAGCAACTAGCGGCGAAAATCAGTCAACGCCTTCTCGTGGGCGGACTTGGTTTGAAAACCTGACCGGCATTACCAATGCTCAAAGTGATGTTTCAACGGTGTTGCATGCCCAAGTCGACCAGCGCGAATACATTGCAATCGTGGCGGATGCACAGAACCGTTTTCCACGCGTCCGGCATGGTGAAGTTGGGTTGCAAGAAGGGTATACGGTCGCCAGTGTCGTCAATGATTTGATTGCGGCAGATGCTGACAAGACAACGAAGACGCCCATCATCATGGTCGTGGATGTGCCTAGCCAAGCCTATGGATATAATGAAGAGTTGATTGGTATTCACATGGCGTTAGCCGCGAGTGCCAGTGCGTATGCTCGGGCGCGGCAAGCTGGCCATAAAGTGGTCGCTTTGATTGCGGGTGACGCGGTGTCTGGTGGTTTCTTAGCACACGGCTTACAGTCGAATCGATTAGTGGCGTTCGATGATTTGGACATCACCGTGCAAGCCATGAGTAAAGCTAGTTCTGCGCGTATCACGCAACGGACGATTGCAGAGCTGGAAGCGGCGACGCAACACGTGCCTGCCATGGCGTATGATATTGAAAACTATCAAAAATTAGGCGCACTGTATCGACTGATTGAAGGCGTCAAAGGGACCGACACCGACCAAGCAGCGATCAGCAAGGTCAAGGCAGCTTTAGACGAAGCGTTAACTAGTTTGGATGATACCTCAACTGATTTAAGCTTCCGGTATACGAACCCGATTGCGGTGAACGGTGAAGCGGGCGGACGCAAGGCGACCAATCAAGTCCGGCGGCTAATGGCAGAACAATGGGCCGACTAGCCCCGCATACACTGGTCAGTTTACAATCACCTGATGTTTTACTGACCAGTGGCCCATTACCGGCTTGGGTCACAGACATGTTAGCGGCAACTCCGGTCGTAATCGTCCGTCGTGGGCCGCAAACGACCACGATTCCAGTCGGCATTCGCGGCTACCAAAAGTCGCAACGCTTTGCGGCGGCAATCATGCCAACCGACTGGCAAGCGCCCGTGACCCCCGCGATGGCATTGAACCGGTTGCCAGAGTTAACAGCGGCTCGGCGTCAATTACCAGCCTTTCAAAAATTAGCGCGCGTGCAGTCCTTACTGTCCGCTTATGACTGGGGCGTCGGTGGTAGTCTCCAGTTTGAATTGGCGACCGGCTTACCCATGGTCAATCCAAATTCGGACCTCGACATCATTATGCAGCGCCCAGCACCGATGTCACCAGCCCAAGCACTGCAGCTGATTGAGCGATTAAAAGTGATTGCTGGTGCACACGCTGACATCCAGGTCGTGCACGGTCAGTTGGGCTTTTCGCTGGAAGAATATGCGAATCAACGGGCCTCACAAATCATGATGAAGACGGCCCACGGTCCAATTCTGGTCACGGATCCTTGGCATGCTGAGGAACGGGATTGCGGCGGATGAAGCGATAATTACTGAATTCGGGACACTGAGTATTCCTAAATTTGATTAAAAGCGTCGTACACTGTCAACAAATCGTTGTCTGTACGGCGCTTTTGGTGTTTGAAAATGGTAGTGACCATTGTTTTTGGGGCGAGGCGAGTTGGATGAACAGGTCCATCGCTGAATGGTGAATCGTGATGGCTGATGAGGTGGTAAGGTCATGTTCAAGTCAAAAACGACGTGCAAAAGTTAACGCGCTGTGCCCGAGTAAACGGTTACGCTGATATTCCTAGGATTTTAATGTCGAAGGACCATGAATACAATTTTCAGCCGTCCACTGAATCAGCTTCGTGAGTGCCGACCCTGCACCAGCTTCATAATAGGCACTCAGCAACTGATGGAAAGTGGTTAGTTGGTTCTCGGTAACGTAGACCAGTCCCACACCGGCATGCGACATGAGATAATTAGCAGTTAGAAACGCAGTCCGTTTATTGCCGTCCCAAAACAGCTGGGCGCGCATGATGTTAAACATGAGTAACAGGGCGCGATAGGTGAGACTCGTGTGGCTGGCTAAAATACGCGTGATTTGTGTTTCGACCGTTGCTTGGACTGGAATTGGCGGGACAAAGTCGACACCACCGATTTGAATCTGTCCAGTTCGTAGCGTGCCCCAATCGAGCGCTTCGTCTTGGGCAACGATGTCGTTAATGGCAAGTGAAGTTTGAAGCTGATAGGGGCCATCGTGTTCGATAATGTATGTCAGGCCCCGTTTAAGTCGCAGGACGATGGCTTGGTCTTCAGGTGAGACGTTCATCGTCGGATCACCGTTAACGATGGCTTTGGTCTGTTCACGGGTCGTCTGAACATCTTCGAAGCGTGATAGCGCGTGTATGATGGGTATGAAATGCTGGTCTATGGCGAGTTGTTGGTCACTCGGCGTTAGTGTAAATCTATCATTAATGGACATTGCAAAGCTCCTCGTTATCGTTTTTAGTCCTGTAAACAGGTATGGTTATAAGGTAAGCTTAATTTGAATGAGTCGCAAGAATCATCGCTTAGCAATGCGACTTTTCAGCGGAGCCAACCAAATTTGACATGCGACGATGCAAGCGATTTGCAGTTAGTGCCCATGGTGGTGCGTGCACACGGCAAGCGTCACCGCTTTTTGACATTGACTCGATCTGCACATAATCAGTGCCAACACGGTAAAAATTGCCCCGTGGGGAGGGTGTCGACTGGTCACACTGTTTGACTCGAAATTCCAACTTGTGAAGTAAGTTTGTTAATTCATTAATTTTACTGGGGCTAACTGCTCTAAGTGGGATGATTATGAAAATAAGGTGGTTCGGCATCCCTTAACTTACAAGCGTTACATTAATTTTTTTGTTAGTGATTAATCAACAACACTAATCATATTTATCTCGAAAATTTATGAAAATAGGTTTTACTTTGTGCAAAAATGAACTACAATATAGTTGGTTAATGTAAACGCTTACATAAGTTAACTTTAGATTGTCAATCATTATTATTCAAGCGAAGAAATACAGGGAGGTAATCTTATGAGTAGTCGTGACACAGCAAACGTTTTATGGTTTGATGAATTGCACCGCGAAGATGTGAACCTGGTGGGCGGGAAATCGTCGTCACTGGGTGAAATGACATCCTCGATGGACGTTCCCGTACCATATGGTTTTGCGACCACCGCACGTGCATACCAGTATTTCATGCACCAGACTGGTTTAAACGATCGGGTGAATGCGCTCCTAGAAAGTATCTCGGATTATGAAAATTCTGATGAATTGCATCGGGTCTGCGAAGAAATTCGTAATTTGATCGTCGGCGCGACGATGCCCGCGGACTTAGCCGCTGATATTGAAGCGGCGTATGCCCAGTTAGCTGAAAAAGTCGGTCAAACGGATCCCTTCGTGGCGATTCGGTCGTCTGCGACCGCTGAAGACCTGCCAAATGCCTCATTTGCAGGTCAACAAGAATCATACTTAAATATCAAAGGGGCTGCGGACGTTGTCAACCGGGTGCAACAATGCTATTCTTCACTCTTTACTGACCGGGCGACTTACTATCGTCACAAGCAGCATTTCCCACATGAAAAAGTGGCGCTTTCCGCTGCGATTCAGATGATGGTCTTCTCAAAGGCCTCAGGAATCATGTTCTCCGTTAACGTGGCTGATGGTGACGCGTCTAAAATCGTCATTGATGCGATTTATGGTTTAGGTGAATACATCGTGTTAGGGAAAGTCACCCCAGACCATTTTGTTATCGATAAGCAATCGATGAAAATCGTTGAAAAGAACATCATCAAGCAACCTGTTCAGTTGACACGGTTACCAGGCGGCGGGACTAAGGAAGAACCCGTTCCCGAAGAACTGCAAGGTCAACCAGTCTTAACGGATGCCCAAGTGATCGAATTAGCCGGCTACGCGAAGGAAATCGAACGGCACTATGGCTGCTACATGGACATGGAATACGCCTTAGACACGAATACCAATCGCTTATGGATCGTGCAAGCCCGGCCTGAAACGGTATGGTCACAACGCAACAAGCAGAAAGACGCCGAGGACGATGCTGACGTGGTCGATGAAGCGGATGCAAAAGTGGTCGTCCGGGGGTTACCAGCTAGTCCTGGCTTAGCCAGCGGTGTTGTTCACGTCATCGATAACCCAAAGGACATTGACCAATTCAAGAAGGGCGAAGTCTTAGTTACCTTGATGACCTCACCTGACTGGGTACCTGCGATGAAGAAAGCGGCCGCAATCGTCACGAATAATGGTGGGATGACCTGCCATGCTGCGATTGTGTCGCGTGAGATGCAGATTCCATGTATCGTTGGGACTAAGAGTAAGGAAGTTGCCGCAACGGATGTTTTGAAGACCGGTGACGTGGTAACCGTCGATGCCAAAAACGGGGTCGTTTACCAAGGTAAGGTTGCCAGCATGCTCAAACCGAAGTCCGGTACCACGGCCGCTGCAGGTCAAGTGGTGGCTGCTGAAAGCTTTGCACCAACGGCCACAGGTGTCATGATGAACTTAGGTGATCCTGACTTGGCCGAAAAGTATTCTAGCTTGCCAGCCGATGGAATCGGGTTAATGCGTGAAGAATTCCTCTGGACGACCTTCATTCACGAACACCCACTATACTTGATTGAACAGGGTCATCCTGAAAAAGTGGTCAATATGTTGGCAGATGGGATTGCCAAAGTGGTTCGGGCAATGGCACCACGGCCGGTTGTCTTACGGTTCTCAGACTTTAAGTCCAGTGAATATCGGAACTTAAAGGGTGGCGACAAGTACGAACCGCACGAACCAGCTGATTTGTTAGGCTGGCGGGGTGCTTCACGGTATTACGATCCGAAGTATATCGAAGCTTTCAAGCTGGAATTAGCTGCGGTCAAGAAGGTTCGTAACGAGTTTGGCCTGAAGAACTTGAACGTCATGATCCCATTTGTTCGGACCGTTGACGAAGCTGAAAAAGTCACGACCATCATGCGTAATGAAGGTTTAGTTCGTGGCGCGGACTTCAAGGTTTACATGATGGCTGAAATCCCAACCAACATTATTCTGGCTGATCAATTCAACCAGTTCGTGGATGGTTACTCGATTGGCTCGAATGATTTGGCAATGTTGATTCTTGGTTGTGACCGGAACAATGATACGGTCGCGCACCTCTTTGATGAACGGAATTTGGCCGTTAAACGGGCTATTCGGCACTTGATCAAGACGGCGCACAAGGATGGTAAGACCGTTTCGATTTGTGGTCAAGCCCCATCCGAATACCCAGAATTCACTAATTTCTTGATTCAAAGCGGTATCGATTATGTTTCAGTCAACCCTGATATGGTCAAGGAGACGAAGCGGAATGTCGCCCACTTTGAGCAACGCATCATGTTGGACAAGGCGACTGGCCGGGGACTACAGGACGCGACCGATTATGAATGGTAAGCCTGGTTGCTGAAAGAGCGACAATCTAAATAAACTGGAGGACCGATTCGAAGATGAATCGGTCCTTTTTGTTGCGCGATGTGTGCTGGCCTTCAAAATGACAGACAAACATTAACTAGGCAGACATAATCAGGTCGTACGTGATTACTAATGTACAATACGCGTGTTTGCTTGTTATTTTTGGGCACGTTTGATACTATCAGAAGTATAGTGTGGTGGTTATTCTAGGATTCAGTCCGCTTTATTGTTTACTACTGTTAACTTTTTCGCTGGTTAGCAGCTGTCGATGAAGGTTGGGGGGTGAAAACGGCATTCAATTTTCGCAAGGGCTGGTTTAGCTTCACTACCAGCCGTATCGAGGTGGGTTAGCGTGTGAGTAGGCGACAAGGAAACCAGTTAACTAGTTTCGTGATATTTTTTTGTCGTCAATCCAACGTTTCCCAGTATTAAACTGTATCAACTTTGAACATTACTTAAAAGGAGTATTCATAACAATGAGTAAAATGATATCACTATCCGTTACAACTTTAGTTGGCGTAATTGCGACCGGCGCGGGGATGGCCCCAACGACTAACGCCAAGGCAGCCACCAAGCCGACTGACTATCAGTCTGCAACTGTGACCACCAGTGCGCAAACAATCGAACAAGCTCAGCAGCACGTCCAGCAAGCACAAGTTAACCAAGCGACTGCCCATCAGCTGGTGACTGATAAGACTAATGCGGCGAAGAATGCGCAAGACAAGCTAGATGCGGCTAAAAATCGCGTGACTACCGCTACTAACAAGGTTGCTACGGCGACGACCAACGTTAATGCTGCTCAACAAATTAAGAACCAGGCGACACCCGAAAATATCAAACAAGCCCAAACTACTGTCCAACAGGCGGGGACGCACTTGACCAATGCGCAGGATGCGATGCACCAAGCACAGCAGGTAGTTGATCAAGCTACAACGACAGTTCAATCCCAAACGACTAGTACCAATCAGGCCACTCACAACGCGAACATCGCCAAGCAGACAGTCGCAACCGCACAAAGTCAGGTTGATGCCAAGCAAGCGGACTATGACGGTCTGACCGTTGATAGTCTCAAGAAGGAACAAGTTACCGCGCAACAGTTGGTCAACCAGACTCAGGCTGCTCAGAATGCTGCACAAGCTAACGTGACGGCTGCCAACAATCAAGTGACTAATACGCAAGATGCTGCTAATAAGGCGGCTCAAACAGCAACTAGTGCGCAACAGACGACGGCGGATGCACAAGCCAAACAAACTGCTGCACAAACGGAAGCTGATAAGGCCAACGCCGCTAAAGATGAAGCTAAACAAAATAATGATGCAGCGATTGCACAGCAAAACCAAGCTCAAAAAGACTTGGACAACTTGGATGCAGGTAAGTTAACTCAACAAGCTAACGAAACACAAACTGCAATTGATCAAGGGAAACAAAACATTTCAGATACGCAACAGTCGTTATCTCAAACGACAACCAACAAGGCTAATGTGGATAAAGACGTTGCCAACAAGACAACCAACGCTACTACGGCCAATAACGCAGTTTCTCAAGCTCAAAACAATGTCAACTCAGCAACCACAGTGCAAAGTAACGCCCAAACCACGTTAAACCAACGCCAACAGGCTGTTGCTGATTTACAAAGTCAGCTTGCTGCTATGCCAACATTAAAAGTTGATAAAGCCGCTTGGGAAAAAGCTGTTAACGGCTTAGTGCCGGCGGACCAAATTGCCGCTATGACCGATGCGGAATATGCTGCTTATAAGCAGAAATGGTATGCTTATTGTCAACAGTTCGCAGAACAATCATATTCAGACAATCAATACCATGCATCAGCAAAAGACCAAAGTACCAAGGTTTCAAGTCTATCAGATCTAACTAGTGCACAATATCAAGAATTAACTAACTTTGCATTAAATCTTATTAACCAAGCACGTAATATGTGGCGTAATGACACGTTAAATACCAAGTCACAGATTGTAGATTTGGCTATTGCCAAAGATGTTGCTCAAGCGTATTCGGATGCTAATCGTGACATTGCAACAAGCGGTGAACATCTTGGCGACGCACTGGATGACACAGCAGCCAAATATCATGTTGGTTCACAAGATGTCGGAAATTGGATTTCTGAAGACTGGGGTCAAACCTTCTTGTCCAATACGCAAAAGATTAATGGCTATGTGACAATGGCAGACTTAAAGTCCAGCGTAATGGACGATATTGTTCTTATGCTATTTGGAGATGGTGGTCAGAATAGCTGGGGACACTTTTACGATCTTATTGGTGGACGTTCTGACTCCTCAGACTATAACAATCAGTCTTACCTTGGATTAGCTTTTGACAAGTTCGGAGCGCTTCACATTACACAACGCGAAAGTGCCAATATTGGTGGAAGTACACCTGACACAACTCCAATTGCCACCGCTGTTTCTGTATCAGAGCTTAAGCAACAGCTTAACAAAGCACAAACAGCTCAGACTACCGCACAAACTAACCTGAATAACGCCAAAGCTAGTTTGACTGCTGCTAATGACACGCTTGCAACAGCACGCCAAGACGCTACTAATGCACAATCTGAACTAAATGCAGCAAAGACTAAGCAGACGCAATTAGCCAACCAAATGACGGCACTTAATAACAAATTGGCCAGCCTAAAAACTAAGTTAGCGAACGATACAACCAGCCTCGCTAAGATCAAGTCAGAATTGGCCAATTTAGCGGATGCTCAAGCTGCCCAACAAAAGGTCCTTGATAATGCTAAAGCTCGCGTTCAAGCTACCAGTGCCACCCTCGCTACTGCGACTGCGAACGCAAACGCTAAAACCGCGGCCTTGAAATCAGCTAGCCAGACTTTATCAGCGGCTAAACAGGTACAAGCCATCGCTGAAGGCAATGCACAATCAGCAGCAAATACCGCTAAGGAAGCGGTTGGTAAAGCACAGCATGCAGTTGAAGCGCTGACTAACGCCAACCAACACGTCGTTACTGCTAAAGCACAGTTGACAGCAATCACTGACAAGCTCAATAACTTTGCCAGTCTGAAACAACATTCGTTGAATGAATTAACTAGCGCTCAAGAATTATTATCGACTGCCAAGACGCAATTGAAACAAGCTAACGATGTTCTAAACACGCAGCAACAAAAGCTCGACGTTGCCAACCATTCTCTAGATGCCGCAAAATTAGCGTTGGACAAGGCAACACAATTCGTAAATCAGTGCCAAGCTGAGTACGACGCGGCTAAAGCTCATTTATCTAAGCTGGACCATGCCGACGAAACATTGGCAGCCGCTAAAGCAGCGTTAGAAGCTGCTAAGGTACAACTTGCGACTAGCCAGACAAATTACCAGACCGCTAAAGAAAATGCAGCAGACGCTCAACAAGAGCTGACGGATGCGCAAACTGCTGCGGCGGATGCTGATCAGGCCTACACGCATGCCCAAAAAGTTCTGCGGACATTGGAGCTACAAGCTAGTTTGGAAGTGCCAACCGTTACTGAAAAGCCACAGCAATCAGTCGATGCAGTGACTGAAGTTGTTGTTGATGAAGCACAAGCTGATTCAGTATCAGATACGCCGTCTGCTATTGACCAAACCGAGGTGACGACAGCGACCGCCAACGTGGCAGCAACAGGACACAACACTGCGAATACTGAAAACGTCGCACCAAGTCTGAAGCGTCTCACTCCCCATACGCCAGCACACTCAACCACGGCAGGCACATTGCCACAGACCGGTGAAGCGTCGGAAAACCATTTGGCGGTGTTGGGGCTGACACTATTAAGTTTACTTTTAAGCGGATTGACGCTTGGTCGAGTAACCTCTAAGCGACGGATTCACTAGCAGGTCTCAAAATAATCTTTTTAATTAATCGCACAAACGAGGCTACCCAGTAAAACTACCGGGCAGCCTCGTTTGTTGTTTTGAAGCGAATCGTATGACACATCTACTATTTCTGAAATTTTTTCAAATACCGACTAGCGAATAACTTATGAAACTTAACGCCCAAGGTCGGATTGGCCGTATCGATATCTGCATACATCGCGGTCGTGATTTTATTCAATAACGGAATCAGCTGGTCGAGTTCGTCATCGTTCAATGCATTGATGAACGGTGGGACCTCCTGTGGCTCAGCCTCAAGCGCTTCACGGCCAGCCGCGGTGAGGTTAACCAGGTTCACGCGCCGATCCTTGGTGGATTTAGATAACGTGACTAACTTTCGATTGACCAATTTATAGACGAATTCACTTGTTGACTGCGGCGACATTCCGAGGCGGTCGGCCAATTGCCGCTGTGACAAGTGGTCTTCATCGGCGAGTGCGAGCAGAATCTTGCCCTGACCTTCAACGGCAAGTCGGGGGTGGGTCTGTTTGACGATGTCATCATAGATTTTACTGAGCTGTTCATATTCAGCTAATTTACCGGAAACGAGTTCCGCCTTGATTTGATCTGGCACGGTTTTTCATCCCATTCGTTGTTTTCTGACTTGTTCTTAAGTATACAACATTCTTCCAGTCGACGTGATTTAATTGTTGACAAATTAGTCAGGGCCCCTTAGTATATATTTCATCAGGGGCCCTGATGAATTGAACTGGGAGGTTCGCAATATGGATAATCAACATGTCATTGAAGTTCAACAGGTTCAAAAAAGGTTTGGCGATGAATTAGCGGTGGCCGATGTTTCGTTTAATGTTCAAGCTGGTGAGATTTTCGGCCTGCTTGGACCAAATGGGGCCGGCAAGACCACCTTACTCAAGATGATGACCACCTTGTTGCGGCAGGACAGTGGCACGATTCGTTTAAACGGCTACGATACCTTGACCCAGGCACGCGCAGTCCGTCAGCAATTTGGGCTGACTGGTCAGACGGCGACGATTGATCAGGACTTGAGTGCACGTGAAAACCTGATTATCTTTGGTCGGTTGAACGGGCTGACTCGGAATGCCGCTAAAGCTCGGGCAGATGAATTATTGCGTGATTTTAGTCTCGAACATTCGGCACAACGGCCACTCAGTACCTTTTCTGGTGGGATGCGGCGACGCTTGGATTTGGCAGTGAGCTTGATTAGCCGGCCTAAGATTTTATTTTTAGACGAACCGACGACCGGCTTGGATCCGCGGACACGTAGCGAAATGTGGACGGCCATCCGCCAGTTAGTACGCCAAGGGTCGACGGTGGTACTGACGACGCAATATTTGGAAGAAGCCGACCAATTAGCCGACCGGATTGCCTTATTGGACCACGGTCGGTTGAAAGCGTTAGGACCAGTTGCGGCCTTAAAACAGCAGGTAGGCGGGTTGAAATTACAATTGGCACTGGCGCAAACACAGGCGACGCAGCCCGCACAACGGATCATGACTCAATTGACGACCCAACCCGTCCAAGTCAGTGACCGGACTGTCTCGGTACAATTAGCAGCGGACGATGCAACGCGGGTGACGGCCCAGATTCTTGAACGATTACAGCAAGCACAAATTGAAATCGACCGGTTTGCGTTGGAACCGCCGTCGCTCGATGATGTCTTTTTGACCATGACGGTCGGTAAAAATTAAGGAGATGACAGTGATGCAAGTCACAATTCGTAAACACGTGATGGGTGATATCCTGACGATGGCCCATCGAAACTTACTTAAAACGATTCATAATCCCGATAACATGAGTGATGTTGTCTTTCAGCCAGTGATATTCACCTTATTATTCGGTTATTTATTTGGTGGTGTCATTGCGGGCAGTGTCCACGCCTATTTACCGATGCTGGTGTCTGGTATCCTAGTCCAGAGCATTTTAAACGCCGCGTCTGGCTCCGGCCAACAGTTGCGTGAAGATATTAACGCGGGGGTTTTTGATCGCTTCAAGACGTTACCGATTGCCCCAATCGTGCCGCTCGCTGGCCAATTGGTCGGTGATATTTTCCGCTTGTTGTTATCAGGGGCAATGGCCTTGGTGACCGCAGTGGTGATGGGCTGGCGACCGACTGTGGGACCAATGGCACTCCTGGCTGCACTGGGATTAGCGGTCTTTATCGGTTGGGCGACATCGTGGATTTTTGCCTTAGTCGGGTTATTAGTGAAAAACGCGGCCTTGATTGGTAGTCTGTCGATGATTATCATCTTAGTGCTGACGTTCCTGTCGAATGCGTTTATTCCCACCAAGACGTTGCCAAAACTTTTGCAGCCAGTCGTCAACGCCAATCCCGTTAGCTTGACGATTACGGCGATTCGCACGGTGTTGCGTACTGGTCAATGGACGAGCGCAACGACGCTGGTGGGGGTGAGTGGCATTATCATGATCTTGATCTTCATGCCGCTAACGGTGTTGGTTTATCGGCACCGGGGCTAATGGAAAATAGGCCAATAACTACCGAATAATTATGGGATAGTGCGTTGATAGATTAGTGAACAGCACGCTGCTGGTCGATGCTTCCGCTGAATTAATTACCCTGGAAAAAAGTCAGGGGGTCACCATGTCATCCGTGCCATAGTTGCCCTCGTGTTTAATGTATGTTTGACGTATGATTAAATACAGCCGTGATGAGATGAACGCGCAAGCAGTTTTCAAACTAGTCGCTGACCGCTATCAGACGACGCCGGCTTATTTGTGGCAGCGATATCCGGATTATGCGGTTTTGCGGCACGCGGATAATCAGAAGTGGTATGGTTTGGTGATGGCCGTCAGCAAATCCAATCTAGGCTTGGTCCCAGGTGATGAGACGTTGGTAGAAGTTTTAGATGTCAAGTTGGATCCAGAAGACGTCGAATTATTGCAAACGGAGCCGGCGTATTTGCCAGCCTACCACATGAACAAGCGCCACTGGATTACCGTGCAATTAGACCAGGTCGCGCCGGCAGTCGTTGAACGCTTGCTAGCGACGAGTTATCAGCTAACGACCAAATAAGTCGCTCAGTTTATGCCGGCTTGATTTAATCCGAACTAACCCGAACCAAAGAAAATCAAAAAATGCATCCAACTTATCAGCAACTGACAAGTGGGGTGCATTTTTGTTTAACCGCATTCATTCAACGGATGGTCGGCGCGTATCGGGGCGTCGCTTGTTGTTCATGGCGCCAGTAAGCGATAATCAGCAGGATGATAATCAACACTTGCATCGATGAGAGGACAAAATCAGTTAGGCCGTAAGCCAGAATGATGGGCACGGTCATCATAAAGTAGCGCAGGTTTGGTTGGCGATACTGGTGCCAATACTTGGTCAGATGCCAGCCACTACTGATAACGAGCGTGATAAAGCCAACGCCACCCAGGATGCCGAATGAGGCGAGTAACATTAAGAAAATATCGTGGGCGTGGGGGACATAGGTGCCGGTCATTTGAAAATATCGGCGAGCAAAGCCGAAGTAAGTCACCCCAAGGACTGGGGCCTGCTTGAAGACATCAAAGCTATTTTGCCAAATCGTGATACGACTCTGGAGTGCCGTCCAAGACGAGGCACTGCGCGGAAAGACTTCCCAGAGGGTGACGCAGCCGACTGCCAGTAGTCCGGTAATCAAGATACGATGGCGATGGAAAATTTGATAGGCGGTCACGATCAATAAAGCAATCATGAGCACTAGCCCAGTCCGAGATTTGGTCTGATAGATGCCAACGCAGAGCAAACCCGCGGCTGCCCAATTAATTAATGGCCACCGGGTCAACGGGTGTTTGGTCGGGCGACTGAGCTGGGTCATCAGCAGGCCAAGCGCAATCAGTAATAAGCAACAGGCGTCATTCGGGTTGTAAGCCGAACCAAACAACCGATTCTGATTCGCAGCATAGCCCCACAGCAAGTCCCCCAACAAGAATTTGAGCCAATTTGGCAGTGTAAGGATTTGGTTGAGCCAATGAAAGACAAACCCACTAATTGTAATATACAAACCAAATTGGATGATAAACCGGCGTAGCTCGTGCCAGGCAATTAATTCACTCGATTCACGGCATAGTAGCCACAAATTGACTAATACAAATAACATCAATCCGGATAAGAGGACGCCCCGATAATCGCGATGATTAAGGTTGAGTGCCGTCACTCCCATCAGTAGCAGGATGAAGCCTAATAAGGGGTCGTGCTTGCTAAAGGTGCGAGGATGTTTGAGCAACGCTAACCATTGCCACCGGCTTAGATAGACGAGCCAACCAATACCGACGGGCGGCAGGATGGCTAATAATTTAAGACCAGTCAAGAACGGAGACGCTACCGCAAAACGTTTTTGCATGATTGATCAAACTTTCTCTCATTAAATAGTACGCCAGTTACCGATGTGACGTGACTTTATTATGGCACGGTCGACTAAATGAGATGCCGCGGTTAACGAAAATTTAATCATTTTGCACAGAACTTAGTAATTTTCATGAAAAATTAACGTCATGAAGCCGTATTCATGATGAAGCATGGTAAAATATGAATAGTGAATTAGAAGTCGCATTGTGCGTGGGATTTTAAAAAGAAATGATGTTGAGATGCTACCAAACGCGCGCCTGAAGCATGCAGTTGGAACAATGACTGTCGTGTTTCTGATTGGTGTAGCAACCTCGTGTCACTAAAGCACGATAGTTACGGTCAATTGCACGTCGGTTTAATGAAAATTAGCCAAGCGGTTTGCTGCCCATTGCGCGATATCCAGTGGGGTTGACCATGTTGCTTTTGACCAGTTTCATTTCTTTTCACGCGTACAATGCCATACAACATAAATCAAATTGGGTGACGTGGTCGGTCAATCAGGGCAGTCCTGCCGGTTGGTGACCCGTGACCCTTACTAAGGGGAGTTGCCTGTGGATGCAAAACAATTGTCACAACGATTAGCCACGGTTGGCGCATTTGTCCAACCGGGAGCGCGGGTGGCCGATATTGGGTCGGACCACGCCTATTTGCCGGCTAATTTAGCTTTAAATCATCAAATCAGTTACGGTGTCGCGGGTGAAGTCGTGCGCGGGCCGTTCGAAAACGCCCAACGTGAAATTCAAAAGTTGGGCTTAGAAGATCAGCTGGTCGCTCGTTTGGCAGATGGCTTGGCAGCGATTCAACCAGAAGATCAGATTGACACCGTGACGATTGCCGGCATGGGTGGTCCACTGATTCGCCACATCCTAGAACAAAGGCCCGCACAGCTAGCCGGAGTCCAACGGCTGGTACTAGAACCAAATGTTGGTGAAGCCACGGTGCGCGACTGGCTCGCAGCCAATCAGTTTGAGATTACGGCTGAACGCATTTTGGCCGAAGATGGACATACGTATGAAGTGATTTGCGCTGACCGGGTGACCCATCCGGTGACGTATACGCCAGCTGAGCAATTGTTTGGCCCGTTCTTACTCGCGGAAAAATCGCCAGTGTTTATTGCTAAGTGGCAGCGTGAATTACAACGGGTCCAACATGCGGTGGCCCAAATGCAACAAGCTAAGGTCGCACCGACTGAACATTTGGCGGCAGCGACGGCTAAAATCAAGTTAATCGAAGGAGTCTTAACGGATGCAGGCAAGTGAATTAATTGAACGTTTTGAACAATTTGCGCCACTCAAGTTGAAGTGGGAACACGATCCTACCGGGTTGCAAATTGGTGACCCGCAACAAATCGTGCATAAAGTACTCGTGACGTTAGACGTACGGCCCGAAGTCGTCCAGGAGGCGATTGCCATTGGTGCCGACATGATTTTTGCTCATCACCCGGTCATGTTCCGTTCCGCTAACAATCTGGATTATCAAGATCCACAAAAAGCGATGTACGCAGAACTCGCCGCACATCACATTCTTGTGTATGCGGCGCACACCAACTTGGATTGTGCGGAAGGTGGCATGAACGATTGGCTGGCGGATGCCTTGCAACTGCAGGATGTGCAGGGACTAGTGCCCGGGTACCATGCGCAAGCAGTCAAAATGACGGTAACCGTTTCAACGGACAAGGTCGAAGCTGTACAAGATTATCTCACCGGTACTGCTGGCGCGACACTCGATCGTTATGCTTTGAATTCAGGTGAACAGTTCAGTGTTGACCTGGCAGAAGATGCGCTTTCGGCTGCAGTTGCCGGTGTTAATGCGTTAGCGGGTGATGCGTGGGATTATCAAGTCGTGCCCCTGCTATCAGGTGGTCACCAGTATTATATGGGGCGTGTCGGTGATTTACCGAAGCCGATGAGTGCGCGTGCGTTTGCCGAAGCATGCAAACGGGTCTTTCACGTCGATGGCTTACGGTTAGTTTGCGCGGATGCGGACCAAATGATCAGTCGAGTGGCCGTCCTTGGTGGTGATGGCGGTAAGTTTTATCCGCAAGCGCTACAGGCCGGTGCGCAGGCTTATGTCACGGGTGATGTTTATTATCACACCGGTCATGACATGTTAGCGGCTGGTTTGACGGTCGTGGACCCAGGGCATCACATCGAAAGTATTTGCAAGTCACATCTGACCGAATTATTCCAGCAATGGCAACAGGAATCCGACTGGTCAGTGGAAGTGGTGGCCTCGAAGCTGAATACTGATCCATTTACGTTTATCTAAGTTCGTTCAATTGGTTTAAAAATAGAAAGGAAGTCATCATATGTCAAAATATCCAAACTTAATTTCAGATTTCTTAACCTTCGTTAAAATCAATAGTCGTTCCGATGAAGCATCCACGACGGTGCCATCATCACCGCGTGAAACCGCGTTCTTAAAACAATTGATGACCAAGCTGACCGACCTCGGCTTGAGCGATGTTGAACAGGACAAGCAAAGCGCTTATGTCTTCGCCACGATTCCCGCCAATACCGACAAACCTGTCAAGACATTAGGTTTTATTTCACACATCGATACGGCTGATTTCAACGCTGAAAACGTCAATCCACAAATCGTTGAGGATTATGACGGTGAATCAGTTATCAAGCTTGGCAACGGTGACTACGTGTTAGATCCCGCTGTTTTTCCTAACTTGAAAAACTACGCTGGTCACACGTTGATCACTACTGATGGTACGACTTTATTGGGTGCCGATGATAAGTCGGGGGTTGCTGAAATCATCAGTGCCGCTGAATACTTATTAGCCCATCCAGAGATCAAGCACGGTAAGATTCGGCTTGGTTTCGGTCCAGATGAAGAGATTGGGACAGGGGCCGACCATTTCAACGTGCCTGCATTTGGCGCGGACTATGCCTACACCGTGGATGGTGGTCCACTAGGTGAATTGGAATACGAAACGTTCAACGCGGCCCAGGCAACGGTCACGATTACTGGGGTCAATGTGCATCCCGGTGAAGCGAAGGATAAGATGGTCAATGCGCTTCAATTAGCCGTTGATTTCCAATCCGCACTGCCAGCCCACGATGTTCCTGAACATACGGAAGGACGCGAAGGTTTCTTCTTCCTATTGAGTCTGGAAGGCACAGTCGATAGTGCTAAGATGACCTATATTATTCGGGACCATGACCGTGACAAATTCGAAGCACGCAAACGGCTCTTTACGGCGGTTGCCGATCGGTTGAACTTGGCTGACGGGGTCGCACGGGTCAAGGTGGACATGAAGGACCAGTATTACAACATGCGTGAAGTGATCGAAAAGGACATGCGGGTCGTTGAGCTGGCCAAACAAGCGATGCTCAAATTAGATATCAAACCTGAGATTTACCCGGTCCGTGGTGGGACGGATGGTTCCAAGATTTCCTTCATGGGCTTGCCAACGCCGAACTTGTTTGCCGGTGGTGAGAACATGCACGGGCGTTTCGAGTACGTTTCAGAACAAGTGATGGAACGCGCCGTGGACGTTGTTTTACAAATTATTCAAGACAATTACGAGCAGGACTAATTTCTTGACCTTATTTGACCTTTTCGGTTATACTTTAATAGTCAATAAAGGTCAAACAAACATTGGCAGCTATGACGGCTGCCTTTTTGCTACCGTTTTTGAGGAGGTCTTTGAATTATGAATCCAGAACAATTTACAGAAAGCTTACAACAAGCCTTACAAGAGGCGCAACATATCGCACAAACCCGGCGACACCAAGAGATTGGCGTGCCCCATTTATTTAAATTTTTGACGCAACCAGGTGAACTCGTTCGCCAAATCTTCAGTGAAGCTGGCGCCGATTTGGACCAGTTACAACAAGAATTGGACCGTGAATTAGATGATATCGCGGTCGTTAGTGGCGGCAACGTCCAGTATGGCAGCACCATGAGCAGTAGTTTGGCAACGCTGATGCAGACGGCTGATGCCAAACGCAAATCTTTAGGTGACGACTACCTGGCAACCGACACGTTGGCACTCGCCTTAATGGATCAAACGGGTGATCAGCTGACCAAATACTTGACCAGTCAAGGGATTACTGCGGGTCAAGTTAAAAATGCGGTCGACCGGATTCGCGGCGGTCAACGGGTGACGTCCCGCAACCAAGAAGACCAATATCAGGCCTTAGAAAAGTACGGGGTCGATTTGGTCAAACAAGCCCGGCAAGGTAACCAGGACCCCGTCATTGGCCGGGACGAAGAAATCTTGGACGTGATTCGAATCTTATCACGTAAGACCAAGAACAATCCGGTCTTAATTGGGGAACCAGGTGTTGGGAAGACGGCCATCGTTGAAGGGCTGGCCCAACGAATCGTTCGCGGTGACGTTCCCGAAAATTTGAAAGATAAAACGTTATTCTCGCTAGATATGGGTTCCCTGATTGCGGGCGCCAAGTACCGTGGTGAATTTGAAGAGCGGTTGAAGGCGGTCTTGAAGGAAATCAAGAAGAGTGATGGCCAAATCATCATGTTCATTGATGAAATTCATAACATCGTGGGCGCGGGCAAGACGGAAGGCAGTATGGACGCCGGCAACTTGCTCAAGCCAATGCTCGCACGGGGCGAACTCCATTTGATTGGGGCCACGACCTTAGATGAATATCGTCAGTACATGGAAAAGGATAAGGCACTCGAACGGCGGTTCCAAAAAGTGCTCGTTGCGGAACCAAGCGTCGACGATACCATCAGTATTTTACGGGGCTTGAAGGAACGTTTTGAAATTCACCACGGCGTTCGTATTCACGATAATGCCTTAGTGGCGGCGGCTAAGTTATCCGACCGTTATATCACTGACCGGTATTTGCCAGATAAAGCCTTGGACTTGGTCGATGAAGCATCCGCCGAAATTCGGGTCGAAATGAACTCGAATCCGACTGAACTGGACCAAGTTAACCGCCAATTGATGCGGCTAGAAGTCGAAGAAGCGGCGCTCAAAAAAGAGACCGATGACGCGTCTGTCAAACGGTTAGGTGACGTTCAAAAAGAACTGGCCAGTGCCAAAGAAAAGCAACGCGCCTTATCAGAACGGTGGGACAGTGAAAAGAAGAGCCTGCAAGCATTGAGCGATAAGAAGTCCGCGCTTGATAAGGCTAAACATGAGCTAGAAACAGCCGAAAGTAATTATGATCTGGAAAAGGCGGCCAAACTGCAGCACGGTACGATTCCAGAATTAGAACAAGAATTAAAGTCAATGGAAGCCAATGACCATCATGAAGATTGGTTGGTTGAAGAATCGGTCACCCCGGACCAGATCGCCAACGTGGTTTCGCGGATGACTGGCATTCCGGTAGCCAAGTTAGTCGCAGGCGAGCGGGAAAAGTTGCTGCATTTGGCAGACCACTTACACGAACGGGTCGTCGGCCAAGATGCGGCCGTTGACGCGGTATCCGATGCCGTCTTGCGGTCACGGGCCGGCTTACAAGATCCCAATCGGCCACTCGGTTCATTTATGTTCCTCGGACCAACTGGGGTCGGTAAGACTGAATTAGCCAAGGCTTTGGCTGAAAACTTATTTGATGCCGATGACCACATGGTTCGAATCGACATGAGTGAATACATGGAGAAAGAATCCGTTTCACGGCTCGTCGGGGCAGCCCCTGGTTATGTCGGCTACGAAGAAGGTGGCCAATTAACTGAAGCGGTTCGCCGTAATCCGTATTCGATCGTCTTATTCGACGAAATTGAAAAGGCCCACCCAGACGTCTTCAATATCTTACTGCAAGTGCTTGACGATGGCCGGTTGACGGATGGCCAGGGTCGGACAGTCGACTTTAAGAATACGATTCTGATCATGACTTCCAACTTGGGGTCCGAATTGTTGTTAGCGGGCGTCGACGACCAAGGTCATTTGTCAGACGAAACCCATTCACAAGTCATGCAGTTGGTTCAAAGTCGCTTCAAGCCTGAATTCTTGAATCGAATCGATGATATTATCATGTTTACGCCGTTACAATTAGACGCAATCGAAGAAATCGTCGTTAAGCTGATCGACCGCTTGTCAGCTCGGTTGCAAGACCGGGAAATCACTCTGAAGATTTCCGATGAAGCTAAGAAGTGGATTGCTGAGCAGGGTTATGAACCTGCGTATGGTGCACGGCCGTTGCGGCGCTTTATCACGAATCACGTCGAAACGCCATTGGCCAAGGAAATTATCGCCGGTCGGGTGGCACCAAAATCAACTGTTGCCATCAATTTGTTGGATGACCACTTGGTATTTGAAAATCAGGCAACGCAACCGGCATAAGTCGGTTCAATAGGCGTCTGCTTGACCTGTATTGCATCTGATTATTGTGCAAATGGCCAATCGGGCGACTGCGCGCAACTCGCTTTTAACAATCAACTTGAAACAAAGCAAATAGGACGGAAAACCAAAATTTGGTTTTCCGTCCTATTTGTATACGACACGGATTATTGATCATCCAAGCCGCTTGTGAATTTTTGATTACTTATTTTCTGAACCTTTAGCGGGTTGGGAATGATTAGTAATGTAGGTGATGCTGTTGACAACGATTAACGCAAAGACTGCGGCAACGATGCCAATTTCACCAGGATTATAGGATAATTGTTCCAAGGCGCCACCAATATAACCGATGACTTCACCGAAGAGCACGCTCCAAAAAATAATCGTTAGTTGTCTCATCATTTTCCGACACCTCCCAATGAGAATTATTTTAACACACCGGCGGGAAAAAGCAATTGGACGTTAACGGGTTTAGCGGGGGAAATTAGGTTGGGTCGGTATTTGCTGAATAATGATACCCTCAAATGTTTGATTTAGGCCAGGTCGCACTTGTTATTGTGACTGGTTCGTTGAGGTGAAAAAACACGAATGCAGCCATCAGGACATACTGTAATCACGCACGACAGTTAGCCTTATCTTAATTACGGCGGACATGTGTGTTTGCAGCTGATAGTGCTTCTGACGCAAAAGTTATGGTTTTAACAGAAAACAGGTCAGAAATCTCCTGATTTTAATCAGGCAGATGAATGCCCAATGTTTAACGCTGTGAAGCGTTTTTTCTTTGATTATTGATGTATGATTCTATTATTTCTTTACTTATATTCCCAAGTGTACTCATGTAGTAGTTGTTTGACCAAAGGTGGCCATCCCCAAATTTCTGTTTTTTGATTTCCGGGTGCTTATCGAAAAACATTCGGGCAGAGGCACCTTTGAATGCTTTGACAACATTCGTTGGTGCATATTTTGGCTTAAAACTAATAAGCATATGAACATGATCGGGCATTACCTCCATTTGTTCGATGGTAACTTCATTAAGTTTGGCGATTCGTTGTAGAATTGCTGTCATATCTGAAACAAGTTGAGGCGTTGTGAATGCCTTGTTTCGATATTTTGTGACCCATATTAGGTGAAAATGAAAATTATAAACGTAGTTCCGTTCATAGATAGTGCCGTCTAAGTGGCTTTTGTTTTTACTCATGTGAATCCTCCTTATCATTGATATGAAGACTGTTTAAATGATTGTTAAAGTCTTATATGTTATAATCATAACACTAAATTAAGGAGGTGAAAACTTCATGAGTAAAACGATGGCGAAACTGCCCTATCATTACGGTGTTAAGGTCAGAGTATTTCCATCCACTGAACAAAAACGGCTAATTAAGCACAATAGCGATGCTTGTCGCTTTATCTATAACGAAATGAATGGTATGAACCGTGAACTCTTTATGCTAAAGCAAGTGAAATTACCGATTGCTATCGTGCAGACACGCATTGAAACACTGGAACAGCGGCTCAAAAGGCCATCAACCGGTATTTCGAATATTCACGGTTGGCTTAATGATCCTGATTTGGATAGCTTAATGAAAGCTAATGCTATTCAGAATTATCGCGCTGCTTGGAATTTATTTCGCAAAGTTCATCAATCTGGTGTCCCAGTATTTCATAAGCGCAAAACAGAACAAAAGTACCAGACATCATGCATGTACGCTAGCAAATTAAATGTTGCCAATATGGTTAATGGCAGTGTCCGGTTGATTGACAAACGCCATTTGCAATTACCTAAATTAGGAACTATGCGTTTCAAGGGTATTCCGGATAAGATATTTGCCCGTCGTCATGATACGCGCATTGGCACCACGACAATTTCAATGGATGCGACGGGGCGCTACTACGTCTCTATGCAATTGGCCTCTGAACAAACTTTTGTTGAAATAGACCATATTAAACAATCACCGGTTGGTATCGATCTCAATACCGATAACTTTCTGACTGATTCTAATGGCAACGTTGTTTCCAATCCGCGGTACTATCGTTCTATTAAGGGCAAACTAGCTAAAGCCCAACGCAAGTTGTCTCGTCGTGCCTTGCGAGCTAAGAAGGAACAGCGGCCGTTACGAAATGCTAAGAATTATCAGAAACAACGTGTATTGGTGGCTACCCTCCAGCGAAAAGTTGCTAATCGTCGCAATAACTTTCTGCACCTTGTCTCAACAACACTGATCAAGAACCACGATCTGGTTGTTGCCGAAGAATTACGCAGTAAGAATATGTTACGGAACCATGCGTTAGCAATGAGTATTGCTCATGTTGGTTGGCGGACGCTGTTAGGCATGCTAAGTTATAAAGCTAAATTGTATAGTCGTCAGTTTGTTACAATTAACCCTCGGAATACCACGCAAACCTGTCATGAATGTGGTTTTGTGATGGGGAATGCTGGGACCAAGAAGCTCACGCTTAATGACCGTGACTGGACATGTCCTAAATGCGGTGTACATCACATTCGTGATTGGAATGCAGCTAACAATATCCTCGATAAAGGATTAGAAAAGCTCGCAACAATATAGCTACTAATAGTCCGTCTGGCAACCTGCGGACTCTAAAGGCTTTGGTAATTAGTGTGTTAGACGAACCATCTTTGATGGGGAGCAGTACTGTATCTAAGCAAATTGTGGTCGTTGCCCCGTTAGGGACGATTCTCACAAGCTTCCGACTTTAGTCGGGAGTGGTTGACATCCTTTGACTGCCGCTTAGAACAACTGTTTGGTATAATGTTAATTGACCAACGATCAGGTAGGCTAAGACCGACAAGTACGGTGTTAGTCGGGAGTGGTTGACTAACCGCGTAATATTGATGCGTGCGAAACGCGTCAGTCAGCTGATATGCTTAACCTGAATCGTTTATTTAACCCACATGATTTTATTTAATCAAAATTAAGAAGGGAGTGGCGCAGCAAAATGGCACAATATATTCCGTTGCAAGTCCTGAGCACGTTCAGTTTATTGCAAAGTACCAGTACCATCTCCGAATTAGTGCAGACCGCTAAGCAACAGGGCTATCCAGCACTAGCGTTGACCGATATCGACGTGATGTACGGAATCGTTGACTTTTACAACGCTTGTCGACAGGCGGAAATTACCCCCATCTTGGGCATTACCTTAAATCTAACCGGCCTACAATTGACCGACCAGCCGTTTAGCTTGGTGGTTCTAGCTAAGGACCAGGCTGGCTATCAGAACTTGATACAACTCTCGACCATGAAACAGACGGCCACCACGGAGACCCTCCCGTTGACGGCAGTTTTGCCTTATTTACACCACTTAATGGTCTTAACGCCGGCTAAGAACAGCGAAATTGCAACGCTCCTGTTTCAAAATGCGGCACAGCAGGCGGCTGATTGGGTGACGACGGTGCGCGAACAAGTTGATGCGGGTAGTCTCTATTTAGGCGTGTCTTTAGATCAGGCGCCAGTTTTACGGACAACGATGACTGAATTTGCCCAGCAGCAAAACTTGCCGATTGTTGCGTTGGACCCCGTCAATTACGTAAAAACAACTGATTATTTTGCAGTGACAGTGCTCCAAGCGATTGACCGTGGCCAACAGATTGAAAAGCCGGAGACCTTGCAGGGGCTTGACGGTAAGGATTACCTTCGACCAGGCGCAAGAGTCGTAGCCGACTATGAACGATTGGGCTTAACGGCCGCCGTGGAAGCCACCAGTCAGATTGCGGCGCAGTGTCAGGTTGAATTACAGTTTCAGGCCCCTCAATTACCGACGTTTCCAACGCCAGATGGGCAAGCAGCCAATGTTTATTTGCGTGAATTATGTACGGCAGGATTACAGCAACGGTTAGCGGCGATGACAGCCGACGTGGACAGGCAAGTGTATCAAGAGCGCCTAGAACGAGAACTGAAAGTCATTGATCAGATGGGGTTTGATGACTACTTTCTGATCGTGTGGGACGTCATGAATTATGCCCATGAGGCCGATATTACCACAGGTCCTGGGCGGGGTTCGGCGGCAGGGTCGTTAGTGGCCTATGTTTTGAAGATCACGGATGTCGATCCCTTGCAATATGACCTGTTATTTGAACGTTTTTTGAATGCCAAACGTGCTAACATGCCCGACATTGACTTGGATATTCCGGACAATCGTCGTGAACAAGTATTGGAATACGTGCATCAGAAATACGGGCACGACCGGGTCGCACAAATTATTACGTTCGGAACGTTAGCGGCCAAACAAGCCTTGCGTGATGTCGGTCGGGTCTTCGGACTGTCGACCTTTGAAATGAGCGATTGGAGCGCGGCGATTCCGAACCAGTTGCACATCACGTTGCAGCAAGCCTACCAGGGCTCTCAGCGGTTACAAAATCTAGTGGCTGATTCCAGCAAAAATCGCTTGCTCTTTGAAACGGCGCGGCGAATCGAAGGACTCCCACGGCATTACTCGACCCATGCGGCCGGCGTCGTGCTGAGTCAAAAGCCACTAATTGAGATCGTACCGTTACAGGCCGGTGGTGAGACCATGATGATGACTCAGTATACTAAGGATACGGTTGAAGCAGTCGGCCTGTTAAAAATGGATTTCTTGGGATTACGGAATTTGTCATTAATGGCGAGTGCGCTACATTATGTGCAACGTCAGACTGGCCAACCGTTCGCAATCACCAAGATTGACCTGAACGACCCCGCGACGCTCAAACTATTTCAAGCGGGCGATACAACCGGCGTGTTCCAATTTGAATCGGCGGGAATCCGCAACGTTCTGCGGCGGTTGCATCCGGATAACTTCGAGTTAGTGGCGGCGGTCAATGCGTTGTACCGTCCGGGGCCGATGGAAAACATTGACCGGTTTATCGCTCGCAAGCAGGGGCAAGAGCCGGTCACATATCCAGCTGAGCAGCTGGCACCCATTCTAGGGCCGACTTATGGCATTTTAGTCTACCAAGAACAAGTCATGCAAGTTGCCGCCGTGATGGGGGGCTTTAGCTTAGGCGAAGCCGATTTATTGCGGCGTGCAATGAGTAAGAAAAAACGGGCGGTCATCGATAAGATGCGAGAACAGTTTATTGCTGGAGCGACGCAGAATGGCTATTCAACCGACGTGGCCGTTCAGGTCTATCAGTATATTGAACAATTTGCAAATTACGGATTTAACCGGTCTCACGCGGTTGCCTATAGTAAAATGGCGTTCGAATTGGCCTACCTGAAAGTCCATTATCCAGGCGCCTTCTTTACGTCCTTGATGAACTCAGTCTTGGGTAACGGTACTAAGCTGAAACAGTATCTGGCCGAGGCTCGCCAACACCAAGTGGGCATTGTGCCACCCGATATTAACCGCAGTGGTCAGTATTTTGATTGGAACGGGCAAGCCATCGTCTTTGGGTTGAGTTCAATTAAAGGCCTGCGTCGTGACTTTATTGCGAGCGTGCTGGATGAGCGTAAAGCCAACGGGCCGTTCAAAAATCTACAACAGTTCATGCAGCGGATCGATGACAAGTGGCTTAAAACCGATTTAATGAACGCCTTGATCTATGCTGGTGCTTTTGACCGGTTCGGCCTTAATCGTGCGGAATTACTGACGAGTGTGCCCGAACTGATGTCGAGTGCCGAATTGGCCGGTGATAGCATGAGCTTATTTGAATCATTAGCACCAAAAATCAAAAAGCAACCTGAATTGCCGTTACGTGAGCGCTTGGAGAAGGAAGCGGCGACCCTGGGCGTCTACGTTTCTGGCCATCCAGTTGAAGCTTACGACTGGCTCGCACGTCAGCGTCATACTCAATTAGTCAGCACGCTCACAAATGAACAACCGGCACAAATATTGGTCTATATTACCAAGGTGCGGACGATTCGAACTAAGCGTGGTCAACCGATGGCGTTTGCTACTGGCAGTGACTTGTCAGGCGAAATCAATTTAACGATTTTTCCGAATACTTTTCAACGCATCCAAGCGGAATTGCAGCCAGAAGCGATTGCTTTGATTGGTGGTAAGGTGGAGCAACAGCGCGACCTGCAGGTGATCGTCAACACTTGGCAATTAGCGGACCAGGTACCAAAACCAGCTGGGCAACTCTTTTTACGGTTGCAACCAGACCAGGCGGATGCCGGGACTCAGAAAGAAATTTTAAAAATCTTAAGTCAATTTCATGGACCTAATCCGGTTTTGATCTATTCCGCAGCTGCCCACCGAACAGTTGAACTAAATTCACAGTATTGGGTGGCTGAAAATCCAGATTTGGTTGCAGCGCTTACAACGTTATTAGGTCGCGATAATGTCGTCATGAAGAACGCTATCCCTTGATACGACAGCGTTTTTTAACGAATTTAATTTGCGAAAATAACAGACAATCCACATGAAAAGTGTTAGAATCACTTATGGAGTTACGAACTCAATTTATTGCCTGAGGTGAAAAAATGAAACGCATTGGTATTTTAACCAGTGGCGGCGACGCTCCTGGTATGAATGCGGCCGTTCGTGCAGTTGCTGGTAAAGCAATGGCAGAAGGGTTGGAAGCATACGGCATCAATTACGGCTTTGCTGGATTAGTTGCCGGTGACATTCACAAAATAGAAGCAGCCGACTTAGATGGTGTCATTCAACGCGGCGGAACCTTGTTATACTCCGCACGTTACCCAGAATTTGCCCATGAAGAAGGCCAATTAAAGGGGATCGAACAATTAAAGCGGTTTGGTATTGATGCTTTAGTTGTTATCGGTGGCGACGGTTCTTATCACGGTGCCTTGCGCCTGACAGAACATGGCTACAATACGATTGGTCTTCCAGGGACTATCGATAACGATATTCCTTACACGGACTTCACGATTGGTTTTGACACGGCTGTCAATACGAACGTGCAAGCTCTTGACCGGATTTATGATACGGCGCACAGTCATGACCGGACTTTCGTTGTGGAAGTTATGGGCCGTGGCGCTGGTGACGTTGCCTTATGGTCTGGTGTTTCAATTGGCGCGACTGCAATTGTCGTTCCAGAAGTTGACTGGAGCATGGAAGCCATCGCCAACAAGATCAAGCACAACCGGGCCAATGGTCATCGGAGCAACTTGATCGTGTTAGCTGAAGGCGTTATGGGTGCCCAGGAATTTGTTGAGAAGTTATCTGAATATGGTGACTTCGATGCTCGTGGCAACACCATTGCGCATATGCAACGTGGTGGTAACCCAACTGCTAAAGACCGTGTGATGGCCAGCAAGATGGGTGCGTACGCTGTGGAACTCTTACTTGCCGGTAAGGGTGGCTTAGCGGTTGGGATTCAAAACAACCAATTAGTTAACCACAACATCTTAGATTTATTTGAATCTAAGCACGACGTTGAAGTGTCATTAGATAAGCTGAATGAAGAAATCTCATTCAAGTAATTCTGCGACATTTGTTCTTATTTTAATTTGATAAAAATGACGTTAATGTCTTTTTATAAAAACTTTCAAGGGAGAGATTTTTCTTATGAAAAAAACCAAGATTGTTTCAACACTTGGTCCTGCCAGCACCGATACTGACACTATTGTTAAATTGATCGAAGCCGGCGCAAATATTTTCCGTTTCAACTTTTCACATGGTGACCACGAAGAACATTTGGATCGCTTAAACAAAGTTCACGAAGCAGAAAAGATTACGGGTAAGACCGTTGGTATCATGCTTGATACTAAGGGTGCTGAAATTCGGACGACCGTTCAAGCTAACGGAAAATCTGAATACAAGATCGGTGACAAGGTTCGTATCAGCATGGACGAATCATTAGATACGACCCATGATAAGATTGCCGTTACTTACAAGAACCTCTATGATGATGTTCATGTAGGTGGCCATGTCCTCTTTGATGATGGTTTATTAGACATGAAGATCGACGAAAAGGACGAAGCTAACCGCGAATTGGTTACAACTGTTCAAAACGCCGGTGTCTTAGGCTCACGTAAGGGTGTTAACGCTCCTGGCGTTTCAATCAACTTACCTGGGATTACTGAAAAGGACTCAAGCGATATTCGCTTTGGTTTGGATCACGAAATCAACTACATTGCTGCTTCATTCGTACGTAAGCCACAAGATGTCTTAGACATCCGTGAATTACTTGAAGAAAAGCACATGGAACACGTTCAAATCTTCCCTAAGATCGAATCACAAGAAGGTATCGACAACGCCGATGAAATTCTTAAGGTTTGTGATGGGTTGATGGTTGCTCGTGGTGACATGGGTGTTGAAATTCCTGCTGAAAATGTGCCATTGGTACAAAAGAGTTTAATCAAGAAGTGCAATGCTTTAGGTATGCCTGTTATCACGGCTACTCAAATGTTAGACTCAATGCAAGAAAACCCACGTCCTACTCGTGCCGAAGCTTCTGACGTTGCCAACGCTGTCTTTGACGGTACTGACGCAACGATGCTTTCTGGTGAAAGTGCTAACGGTCTTTACCCTGTTGAATCAGTTGCCATGATGGCTAAGATCGACGAAAAGGCTGAAAACACTTTGGCTGAAAACGGCTCATTACAATTAAACCGTTTCGACAAGACTAGTGTTACGGAAACAATCGGTATTGCGATTGCCCGTGCTGCTAAGAACTTGAACATCAAGACGATTGTTGCTGCGACTGAATCTGGCTACACTGCTAAGATGATTTCGAAGTACCGTCCAAATGCTGATATCTTAGCAATCACTTTTGATGAACGGACTCAACGTGGCTTAATGGTTAACTGGGGTGTTCAACCAATCGTGGCTGACAAACCAGAAACCACTGATGACATGTTTGATTTAGCTGCTTCTAAGGCCGTTGAACTTGGCTTTGCCAAGGAAGGTGACTTAATCTTGATCACTGCCGGTGTTCCAGTTGGCGAACGCGGGACGACTAACATCATGAAGATCCAATTAATTGGTTCTAAGTTAGCTGATGGTCAAGGTGTCGGTGACGAAACGGTTATCGGTAAAGCCGTAATCGCAACGTCTGCTCAAGAAGCTATCGACAAGGCTGTTGAAGGCGGCGTCTTAGTTACTAAGACGACTGACAAAGACTACTTACCAGCAATCGAAAAGTCAAGTGCTTTAGTTGTTGAAAATGGTGGTTTAACTTCACACGCTGCCGTTGTTGGTATCTCAATGGGGATTCCAGTTATCGTTGGTGTTAAGGATGCAACGTCAGTTATCTCCGATGGTCAATTGATCACCGTTGACTCACGTCGTGGCCTTGTTTACCGCGGTGCTTCCAACGCGCTTTAAGATCAAATTTAATTTGATACTGAAAAGTCGTCGCAATGCGACGGCTTTTTATATACATAAGGGACGCATTAGGCTAGTTAATTTGTCAGGAATTATGATTAAATCATGCCGGTTAGTTCGGATTACTGTTCGTCAGCATTGTTCGTCCCAATCCGACTTCCGGGGCCGGCTGACAATTGCTGGAGCGTAGCCGACATCGATTTGAACTCACGCAGAAACCCGCTGCGTAATTTCAAATACGAGTCTTATTCTAAGCCGGAAGAAGGCCACTTCCAACTAAGAATAATTTGGCTACTGAGCATTGTCAGCCAGCCCCTCCAGTCGGGAAGCCGCTCGAATGGCAGATGAACAGCCACCTATCTGGGTACAATTGACTACTGAATATTGGTAACTGGTCCTTCAGGCAAACTTTTAATTTGGAACCGTTGATGCTTGAGGGGATTTGAGTGCTGAGAAAATCACTCAAACAGCGTTCACTATTTTCAATGCCACCAATTTCAGCGGACACGGATCTTGAGTTTAGTCGTTAAAATGATTTTCGTTAGAATTCCAGATTTTACTATCTCAGTCGCCTAGAGAAAATTCTGACAAATTTAATGAAGCTACTCGTCAGAAGCCTTAAAGCATGGATAAAAGATATAGCGATTGTTTGAAACCAGTCTGACAGTTAATACCAAAATGACCGTGCGACAAGGAACCAACGACTAATACAACAAAAAGTTGAGTCCGCAAATGTCCGCCTTTCGAACAGCATCCAGGCTGGAAGGTATTCTGGGCAAGACCCAGTGGTGAAATTTCACTTAGCAAGCGTCTTTTGCTTGGTTAGTGAAAGACCAGTATTTAAGACGTGGGTTGTCGGCTTAAATCTGTGTCCACCACGTTACGGCCATTGCACAGAATGCCTGGAAGCCGGTGTAGGACGACGCCACGACTGCAAGTTTACGCTAACTCGCACTGTTTCCAGCGGTTCCCAGCTGGCCGACTTTGAACTTAGAAAACAGCATGATTCAATCATAATTCATGGCAAAATTAACGAGCAGAACGCGTAGAAGCTGATTCATGTCTTCCATAGGATGAACTTGAAGCGTCGGCTAAAATCGGCGAGAGCCCACAGATTAAGCGTAAATTTAGGCTGTCAACGCTAACAACACTCGTAATTCAACCCATTTTCAGTTACAATTAATAACACGTGAGGTGTCGTATGGAAAGCTGGTTATTTTTACTCGCAATCTTAGTGGTCGCATGGTTTGGTAAGAATCAATCCTTGCAGATTGCCACTGTGGTTGTGCTACTGATTAAGTTGATCCCTAATACGAACAAAATATTGACGACCATTGGCCAAAAAGGCATCAATTGGGGTGTGACGGTGATTACGGTTGCCATCCTGATCCCAATTGCGACCGGGCAGATTGGATTTCGTGATTTATGGCACGCCTTCAAGTCACCAGTCGGTTGGATTGCCGTGGCTTGTGGGGTCTTGGTCTCGGTGTTGTCATTTCATGGTGTTGGACTGTTGTCAGCTACTCCAGAAATTACCGTGGCCTTGGTCTTTGGGACCATCATGGGTGTCGTATTACTTAAAGGGGTCGCCGCTGGCCCGATTATCGCTGCCGGCATCACTTATTGTATTATTCAAGTCTTACATTTAAGCTTACAGTAAAATCAAGAAGACGGGCGGCGACACATGTCAGTCGCTCAGAGGAGTTATCACATGGAGAGTATTATTGGAACGGTCGTTACTGCGAAGGTAACGGATGAAAATGACGACGCGTATTTCGTGCAGGTCGAGGGCCAAACGTTGATGGTCGACAAGACTGAACCCGAGAAGCCATTGCATATCGGTGGGTTGTATGAAGGCTTTGTTTACGAAAATGAGGACCATCACCTGCAAATGACCCGGCTGGTCCCAGAGATTTCGTTTGACCACTTTGTCTGGGGGACGGTCGTACGGACACGCCATGATTTAGGCGTGTTTGTTGATGTTGGCTTGCCTAATAAGGACCTAGTTGTCTCACTAGATGAATTACCAACCATCAGTCGGTTATGGCCCAAAAAAGATGACCGACTATACGTTAAGTTAGCTCGGGACAATAAACAACGCTTATGGGCAACTTTAGCTGAATTAACGGACTTTGAAGCGATTTCAAAGCCGTATGACCGGGCACAAATGAAGAACACGGATACGATGGCGACGGTCTTTCGCTTGAAGATGGCTGGGACCTCGGTCATTACCGATGACAATCATCTCGGATTCATTCATCCTTCTGAACGTGAGCAGGAGCCACGAATGGGGCAGCACGTCAAGGTCCGGGTCATTGGTTTCTTACGCGATGGTGAGTTGAATCTATCTTTGAAGCCCCGTGGCTACGAAGAAATTGGTGACGATGCCCAAATGTTGCTGGCTGCATTGCAACATCAAGCGGATCACACGCTACCATTTTGGGATAAGAGTGACCCGAACGACATTCGCAATTATTTTGGTATCAGCAAGTCGCAATTTAAACGGGCCGTCGGGAATTTACTGAAGCAACGCTTGATTAGCCAACAACCAGGTGAAATCAAGTTGGTTGAAACATCGGATGAGCAAGCCGACGATTGATCAAAAAATGCAGGACCAGCTTGCTGATTACCTGCATTTTTTGCGTGTTGAGCGCGGGTTAGTCGAGAATACGATCAAGAGTTATTCGCAAGATTTGACTGCGTTCAACCAATACTTAGCGACTCAGAAAATGACGGACTACCGGGCGGTTGATCGGTACGTGCTCTTGAATTATTTGCAGTATTTAGATGAAGCGGGCAAGTCCCGTAATACGATCATTCACAGTGTTTCTAGTTTACGGAAGTTTTTTCAATATTTAGCCCAGATGCACGTCATCGACAGTGATCCGATGCTCAAAATCGATACCCCCAAACGGGCCCAACATTTGCCGCAAGTCTTATCACCACACGAGGTCGAACGACTGCTGGCAGTGCCTAAGCTGGATACGCCACTCGGACTGCGGGACCGGACCTTATTGGAAGTCATGTATGCGACCGGCTTACGGGTGAGCGAGACGATCAGTTTGACGATGGACGACTTGCACCTAGACTTGGGCTTGATCCAAACGATTGGTAAGGGTGACAAGGAACGGATCATTCCGATTGGTGACGTTGCCATCGACTTTATCGACCGGTATTTGAAGACCGCTCGACCGAAGCTGGCCTCACCGAAACGTCGTAACTCATATTTGTTTATTAACAATCACGGCGGTAAATTGAGCCGGCAGGGCGTCTGGAAGAATTTAAAAGCCGAAGTCAAAGCGGCCGGTATTGAGAAAAACGTGACGCCACATACATTGCGGCATTCATTTGCGACTCACATTTTGGAGAATGGGGCCGATTTACGAGTCGTGCAGGAATTGCTCGGGCATGCCGATATTTCGACGACTCAAATTTATACGCATATTACGAAAAAACGGCTGGCTGAAGTTTATAATAAGTATCATCCGCGGGCCTAGTGTCCCGTGCGTTAGTCAGACGAATAAAGGAGGAAGGAATCGTGCTGGTAAAATACCGTAAGGATTACGAGAAGGTCGCGATGGGCTTATTGTCGTTTATTCCTGACTTTAAAGACATCGCCCACTTGCAGACGGAAATGCAGTGGTACCAGTCCACTGATGACCACCAATTACTATTATGGCGGCAAGGCGACGGTGACTTCTGTGGCATCATGGGCATTGAAGTCGGCACTGATTTTATTTTATTGCACCACGACTCTTTGTCACCAGAAGAACGAACGGCGGCCAATCAATATCAGATGTTGGATGAATTGGCCGCATTGTACCCGGATCAGCGCGTGATGGGAACTTTAGAAATGGCACCAATTGTGGGTGCGTGGGAGCGTAATCGTGACAGACGAACAACAACCAATCACCATTAAGATTTCGGAATTTGAGGGACCGCTGGATTTATTATTGCATCTGATTCGGCAAAATAAGATGGATATTTATGATATCCCGATTGCGGCCATCACCCAACAATATTTAGATTATCTGCATTCCATGCGAGCGCTGAAACTCGATATTGCTGGTGATTATTTAGTGATGGCTGCGACCTTGATGACCATTAAAAGTCGCTTCCTGCTACCGCAACCGGAGCCAGAAGATGACGAGGATTTAGAAGATGACACTGACCCCCGTGATTCGTTGGTGGCTGAATTGTTGGCCTATAAGGTCTATCAAGAAGCTGCTGGGGAATTGCGGACCAAGGAACAGGAACGGCATCAACATTTCACACGCGAAGCCATGTTAGTGCCTGCTGATTTAAGTGCGCCTAAGTTGACCGCAGGCATCACGTTAGATGATTTGCAAGCCGCCTTTCGTCAATTAGTGGCAAAACGGCGTCGTGTGCGACCGCTCACCAAGACGGTCGTTGCCGAGACGGTTAACATCGATGAACGAATGGTGCAAATTACCACCCAGCTGCAGCAACAACCGCACGGCATGGATTTTGCAGACTTGTTTACAGTCAGTGCAAGTGATGAAATGTTAGTGACAACCTTTATGGCTGTGTTAGAATTAACCAAGCAGGATCAAGTGTCGCTCCAGCAAGCGGCACCGCTGACCCCGATCCATTTATATTTACGACAGGATGAACAGCATGACGAACATTGAACAGATTGAAGGATTATTATTTGTTGCTGGGGATGAGGGCATTACCGTGGCTGAAATCGAACACGCAACGGGGTTTGCCAAGCCTGCAATCACCACGATGCTAACGGAACTTGCGACTCGCTATGAGCAAGACGAGGATAGTGCGTTGATGATTTTATCGACGGAGAACACGTATCGGCTGGCGACTAAGGCCGCAGTTGCCCCAGTATTGAAACGGTATTTTGAAGCACCACTGACGACCAGTTTGTCACAGGCCTCGCTAGAAGTGCTTGCAATCATCGCGTACCGGCAACCGTTGACTCGAATCGAAATTGATGAGATTCGAGGCGTCCACAGTGGCTCGACGATTCAAAAACTGGTGCTTCGGCAACTCGTGACTGAGACGGGGCGGTTAAATGAACCTGGGCGACCGATTCTATATGGGACCACGGAACTGTTTTTGGATTACTTTGGCTTGAAATCACTCGACGATTTACCAGCCATCGATTTGGCGGCGCTGAGTGATGCTGAACATCCCGCTCCAGAAACCGATCTATTTTTGAATGCATTTCAGGATAAACTAAAAGGAAATCGTGAGGAAAACTAATGGCAGAACGATTACAAAAAGTGATGGCAGAAGCCGGCATTGCGTCGCGACGGAAGTCCGAAGTCTTGATTACTTCTGGTCACGTGAAAGTCAACGGCAAGACCGTGACAACGTTGGGCGTTAAGGTCGAACCACATGACCACGTCGAAGTTGACGGTGTGCCGTTGAACGCTGAAAAACTTGTGTATTACTTATTTTACAAGCCGCGGGGCGTCGTCACGACGGTTCACGACGAAAAGGGCCGTAAGACGGTCATGGACTTCTTTGAGGACGTGCTTGAACGGATCTATCCGGTGGGACGTTTGGACTATGACACTTCCGGCTTACTCATTATGACCAATGATGGTGCACTAGCTAATCGGCTGACCCATCCGAAATATGAGGTCAAAAAGACTTATTTGGCGAAGGTTGAAGGCGTCCCGACTAATGCCGACTTGAAGCAATTACGGCTCGGCGTCGAAATCGATGGTCGCAAGACTGCCCCTGCCAAGTCGAATTTGTTAGATAGTGATCACAAGAAAAATAACGCGTTGGTCCAGTTGACGATTCACGAAGGCCATAA
The DNA here is from genome assembly GCF_023806745.1 of Lactiplantibacillus sp. B652. NCBI lineage: Bacteria > Bacillati > Bacillota > Bacilli > Lactobacillales > Lactobacillaceae > Lactiplantibacillus > Lactiplantibacillus sp. B652. Next base: position 316,562 of record NZ_JAMSKY010000003.1, read on the forward strand.
TCACCAAGTGAAGAAAATGCTGGCGGCAGTTGGTCATCCAGTGACGAAGCTGAAACGTGAACGGTATGGGGTTCTAGATTTGCAAAGTTTACAACCCGGCGAATATCGTAAATTGAAGCCGATCGAAATTAGTAAGTTAAAAGGTGAACGATAACGCTTGCATTTTTGAACGGAAGCCATTACAATGAACTTGTAAAAATAAATATTGGTTCATCTTCAGGGCAGGGTGTAATTCCCGACCGGCGGTAATAACCCGCGACCTATGCGTGTGCATAGTGATTTGGTGCAATTCCAAAGTCGACAGTAAAGTCTGGTATAAAGAAGATCGAGCTTATTTGCCAAGCGTTGCAAGTAAGTCCGCCCCGGATGACAGTTAGTGTGATCGGAGCGGATTTTTTTAGTTGAACAAATGGTAATGCGGTTCATTGAAGATGACCCATAGGAGGGTGCGTTATGCAACATACAACGTTACACCGACTAGTGGGCATAGCCTTACTCGGTGCCATTGCGTATATTTTAATGTTACTGGAGTTTCCGATTTTGCCGGTTGCGCCATGGATGAAGATTGATTTTTCGGATATTCCGATTTTGATTGGTCTATTTCTATTCGGCGTCGGCGGTGCGTTCATCATCACCATCATCAAGTTATTACTGCATTCAGCCATGGTTGGCTTTGCAGTTTATAACTTAATTGGTTCGTTGGCCAGCTTCTTAGGTACGGCTATTCTGATTTTAGCCTTTGCCGCTGTGCTGCGCTATTATCGCGGCAATCCAAAGTGGCGGATGCCACTGGCGATTTGCGTCGCGACGATCGGACTAACGGTCATTGAATCGTTAGCCAACTTGACGTTCGTACTGCCATTTTACTTACAAGTGATGGGTATGAAGCTAAGCATGTCGTTGAACACGATCGTCTTAGTGGCCGTTGTCCCATTCAACTTGATCAAAGGCTTATTGGTTGGCAACGTCTTCTGGTTAGTCTACAACCGTTTAGCAAAGTGGTTGGGAACGCATAATCAATTGACAAGTCGCGTTTAAAAAATAACACGTGAAAAACGTGAGCAGTCATCAATTGCGTAATTGCATGGTGACTGCTTTTTTTTGACCGCTGAGCGTGCTATTCTTAAAGCATTGCGTTTTTTCACTTGAGTTGGTATGGCGTTCAAGTCTATGTCGTGAAAGCTCCTGCGTTGTGCTAGCTGTTATTTAGCTTTAAAGATGATTAAATCGTGCCAATTGTTTGGCTTACTGTTCGTCTGCCGGTGCGCACCTTAGTCCGACTTCCGGGGCCGGCTGACAATTGCTGGAACGCAGCCGACATCGATTTGAACTCACGCAGAAGACCACTGCGCAATTTCAAATACGAGTCTTATTCTAAGCCGGAAGAAAATCACTTCCAGCTAAGAATAATTTGGCTACTGAGCATTGTCCGGCGGTCCGGCCAGTCGGGAAACCGTTCGAATGGCAGATGAACGACCACCTATCCTGGTGCAATTGACCACTAAATATTAGGTGGGTAGTTCTTCATGCAAAGGTTTGATTGGTATCATCATGACTTATGGCATTTAATTATTGAGAAAATCACAGGAATATTGTTCATTGTTCTCAATCCCACTAATTTCACCAGACACTAGTCTTGAAATTAGTCGATCAAATTGCCTTCATTCAGAATTCAAGACTTGGTTATTTCAGACGACTAGGGAAAATGCTGACAAGTTTAATAAGGCTGCTTGTCCGAAGCCATAAAGCATGGGCAAACAGTTTAGCTATCGTTAGAATCAGTCTCACAGTTGAATGTCACCATGAACGTGTAACAAAACCAGCGACAGATCCAAAAAAGGTTGAGTTTGCACATGTCTGCCTTTCGAATACCATCCCGGCTGGAAGGTATTCTGGGCAAGGCCCGGTGGTGAAATTTCACTTAGCAAGCGTTCTTGGCTTGGTTAGTGAAAGACCAGTATTTAAGACGTGGTTTTCGGCTTAAATCTGTGTCCACCACGTTCCGGCCATTGCCCAGAATGCCTGGAAGCCGGTGAAGGACGCATCTACCACATAAAGATTACGGTAACTCGCACTGTTTCCAGCGGGTCTCAGCTGGTAGCCTTTGAACTTAGAATCCGCACGATTTAATCATAATTCAGGACAAATTAACTAGCACAAGGTGTAATTGATACAGCGTGCAATCAACAATCTAGTGAATCCTTTGGGCTTGAAAGAATTTGTTGTGTTGTTGTAGCAAAGCAAGTTCAGTTCGAATCTACATAAAAGTCGCTGCATTTAGATACCCAACGATCAGTTAATTAAGAAAGGAGGTGCCACGGTGTTTACGGATTATGTGCTGCTCTTATTTGGGACGACGCCACGCCGCGCCAAAGGCATGTTCAATGTCTTACGCGGACGCCGCACAGTCTCGACGTTGTTTGCTGGTTTGACCGCGGGCTGTTTAGATTTGCTAGATAGCTGGCACGGGGTCCCCCTCGAAGATTTTATGGCGGCGACTGCGGTTCTGGAAGAGAACGGATTGCTGATTAGTCCGGAAGCGGGCAGTTGGCAGCTGACTGCGGCAGGGCAGGCGCGGTGGGTGGCCATTCAGGAACACCGCTACTTGCCACAAGCATTCAGCCGATTTCAGACGGTCGATGTGCGCCGTTTTCAGCAAGTCAGTCAGCTGGCGCTACAAGTGACTTCCGAGTTGGTCCATCATGAGCGCCGCTACTATCCGACCACGACGGACCCCAGCATTCAGGCGCAGGTCAAACGGTGGTTGCGACAACAGTCGACGACTGATTTGGGTGACCGTGTTCATGCGGCGTTGACCGCTTTTTTGACGAGTGTCCCGACCGATGAATTGGCGACGGTGTTTGTTGACAGCTTGACGGGCTATCAGGCACCAGGACGGACCAATGACCAGTTAGCCGCAATGCTGCATCGGCAGCCACTTGAGACTGGCTTGATGCGGACAGATGTGAGTTGTCAGTGGGTACGGTGGCTACAAGCCCATCCCGATGACCCGTTGTGGCCATTATTAGCGCCGCTCGTTCAGTCGAGCCCGGTCAGTAAAAGTGCCCAGCAAACCTATCAAGCGTTTACGCAGACACACGCCTTGACCAAAATTGCCACTGCTCGTAAGTTGAAATTGAGTACGGTCCGTGAACACTTGTTGGAAGTCGCTATTTGGTTGCCCAGTTTTCCGTTTACGACGGTGCTAGATGCTCAGGTCATTGAGACGTTAACACGTTGCTTTGCAGGTCAACCAGAAATTGCCAGTTGGTCGTTTCAAGATGCGCAGGCTGCGTTACCGGAATTGGATTTCTTTGAATTTCGGTTATTTCAAATTATGAGGTGTCACCATGTCGGAAGCTGAATTGTATCAACTGTTAAAAACTAAATATGGCTTCGATGAGTTTCGTCCGGGACAATTGGCGGTTATTCAGGATTTGCTGGCAGGTCAGGATGTCCTGGCTGTTTTACCGACTGGAACTGGGAAATCCTTGATTTATCAGTTGGTCGGTACGGTGGTGCCAGGCATCGTCGTGGTGGTGTCGCCCCTGATTTCACTGATGCAAGACCAAGTTGCCCGCTTAAATTACCAGGGTGAAAAGCAGGTGGCCGCCTTAACCTCACAGCTGGATTTCAGTGTGCGTCAACAGTTGTTAGCCAATTTGAACCAGGTGAAGTTTCTCTTTATTTCGCCGGAAATGTTGCAGCAGACCGTGATTCAAGAAGCCTTGGCGAAATTGACGATTGCGTTACTAGTGATTGATGAAGCCCACTGCATTTCAACTTGGGGTCCAGATTTCCGCCCGGATTATCGACGGCTGGGTCCAATTCGCCAACAGTTAGGCACACCGCGCACGCTGATGTTGACGGCGACTGCTACGCCGCAGGTTCGCCAAGATATTTTGACGCAGCTGAATGCGACTGATGCGCAACAAGTGTTGTATTCGGTCAATCGATCTAATATTTATCTGGCCGTGGAAGCGGTCAATGATGAGGCTGATAAACGCGCGACACTCCAACACCTCGTCACGAGTAGTCGGGGGCCAGCAATCGTGTATTTTACGTCCAAACGCCAAACGGATCTGATTGCCGAATGGTTGCGGACAACGACCGAACTGCGCGTGGCAGCTTACCATGCGGGGCTGGCGGCAGAGGATCGCTTTAAGATTCAGCAACAGTTTATGGCCGACCAGTTGGATGTCATTTGTGCGACATCCGCTTTTGGAATGGGGATCAATAAGGCCGATATTCGGTTGGTCATTCATTACCACTTACCGACCACCTTAGCGGATTATGTTCAAGAAATTGGGCGCGCTGGGCGGGATGGTCACCAGGCATTAGCCGTGATGCTGTATGCGCCTGGCGATGAAAACCTCGTTCGGAATTTAAACGAATTGACTGCTGCAACGCCTAACGAAGTCCAACAAGATTTTGCACGTCATCAGGCTGGCCAACCGGTCACTGATGATCGCAGTCGGGTGCTAGAGGCCTACTGGCAACAGGCGGTTTCGCCGGCCGAGGTCGCTGAAATTTTTGCGGCACGTCAGGCGGCCAAGGAACACGAGCTACGCGATTTGATGCGATATGTTCAAACGACGACTTGTCACCGTGCGGTCATGTTAGCTTATTTTGACGAAACTGAACCGCCACATACTGACCGTTGTTGCCAGTTAGCAGGTGAGCCGCTTCCGCTGGACGAACTAGGACTGACCGCGGTGAAACCCAGTATAAGTCCGACGGTTGTCACGTGGGAGCAGCGCTTAGCCCAATTGTTTTTACCAAATTCTTAAAGAAATCAATTCTGGGTTATGTTACAATATTGGTTGAAAGTTTTTTGAGGAGGAACACCCTATGAGTCAAAAAAATGATAATGATAAATCCCAAGCTGACAAGCCTTGGGACAAAACTTTTGAAGACGATCGGGATGACTCGGGCAATTTATCGCGAACTCAAAAACGAAAACAAGACAGTAGTAACTCGACTTTAACGACGGTATTAGTCGTTTTGATCCTGTTGCTCGCTTTGGCACCAATTGGCTACTTCTTGGTGAAAAAGAATTCGCTTAATAATCCGCAACAGACCGAACAAGTTGCTAGTTCGAGCTCGAAAAAGTCATCGGCCAGTGCTGCTGACAGTAAATCTTCAGTTGCTGCTAGCAAGAAAAAAGCGGCCGCATCGTCTAAAAAAGCCGCTGCTAAAAGCAGTAGTTTAGCTTTAGCTAGTTCGAAGGCGGCTAGTTCAAAAGCTGCCAGTGAGTCAGCCGCCAGCTCCGAATCATCGGCGAGTACTGACGAAAGTAGTGCTAGCAGCAGTAGTAGCTCCTCAGAATCATCTTCAGGCACTAAGTACGTTACGGTAGAGGCCGGTCAAGGGGTCTACCGGGTCGCGACGAATGCCGGAATTTCAGTGGATAAACTGTTAGAACTTAACGGGTTGTCATCTGACTCGACGCTTTCAGCGGGACAACGGCTACGTGTCCGTTAATACACGATTTTTTTGAGATTGTGAGGAGTTAGTTTAATGGCTAAGCAAGCACTACAAGTGGCCATCGACGGTCCAGCTTCAGCTGGTAAAAGCACCGTAGCCAAACTCGTTGCGAAGCGGTTTGGCTATATTTATGTCGATACTGGTGCCATGTATCGGGCGGTCACTTATTGGGCCATGCAACACGACGTGGATTTGACCGACGAGACTGCGGTCATCGCGGCGATGAAGACGCTCAAGATTAGTTTCAAACCTGGCGAACCGGACCAGCTGGTCTTTGCCAACCAGGAAGATATTACGTCAGCGATTCGGCAGCCAGACGTCACGAACAACGTGTCGACGATTGCCGCTTTGCCACAAGTTCGGACCATTTTGACCGACCAACAACGGGAAATGGCAACGGCCGGTGGTATCGTGATGGATGGTCGAGATATCGGGACGACCGTGTTACCGAATGCCGAAGTCAAAATCTTCTTGGTGGCTTCTGCCGCTGAGCGGGCCAAACGCCGGTACGCGGAAAACATCAAAAAGGGAATCGACACGCCCTTGGATCAGCTACAAGCTGAAATCGAATTGCGCGACCATAAAGATTCAACGCGTAAAGTGTCACCATTAACGCAAGCAGCGGATGCCACATTAGTTGATACGACCCCGATGTCGATTGACGAAGTGGTCGCTGCAATTGCTGAAATTATTACAAAAAAACAAAGTTCAACAATCTAATTGCATTAACTTAATGCTTTTAGCTAGCTTTTCATTGCATTTTCAGCTATGATATAGGTTAGAGTTATTGTTGACAGGAGGAAATTTGCATGAGTGAAAACGAAAATAGCCAAGATAAAAATGAACTTTTAGACGCTTTAAACAGCGTCGAAGAAGTAAACGTCGGTGACGTTGTTAAGGGTGAAGTCTTAGCAATCGACGACGACAAACAAGTAATTGTTGGTATCCAAGGTACCGGTGTTGAAGGGGTCGTTCCATTGAAGGAACTCTCAACACAACGGGTTGACGATGTCAACGAAGCCGCTAAAGTCGGTGATGTTTTAGACTTGGTTGTCATTTCTCGGATTGGCAGCGACAAGGAAAACGGCAGTTACTTACTGTCACATCGTCGGTTAGAAGCTCGCAAAGTTTGGGACGACGTTGAAAAAGAATACGAAGCAGGTCATACGATTAAAGCTCCGGTAACACAAGTTGTTAAGGGCGGGTTAGTCGTTGACGCTGGTGTTCGTGGCTTCATCCCTGCCTCAATGATTGATGATCATTACGTTGAAGATTTAAATGCCTACAAAGGTCAAGAACTTGAACTTAAGATTATTGAAATTGAACCTAGCGAAAATCGCTTGATCTTATCACACCGTGCGGTTGTTGAAAAGCAACGTGAAGCACAACGTGAAGAAGCTTTGAAGACTTTACAAGCTGGCGATGTTGTTGAAGGTAAAGTGGCTCGTTTGACGAACTTCGGTGCTTTCGTTGACCTTGGTGGCATTGATGGGTTAGTTCACGTTTCAGAAATTTCATACGAACGGGTTGAAAAGCCTGCTGACGTCTTGAAGGTTGGTCAAGAAGTTAAGGTTAAGATCTTATCTGTTGACGCTGACCGCGAACGGGTTTCACTTTCAATCAAAGCCACTTTACCAGAACCTTGGGATGGCATTGAAGAAAAAGCCCCTCAAGGTGCCGTACTTGACGGTAAAGTTAAGCGTTTGACGAGTTTTGGTGCCTTTGTGGAAGTCTTCCCTGGTGTTGAAGGGTTAGTTCATATTTCACAAATTTCACACCAACACATCGCAACGCCTAATGACGTGCTTAAAGTTGGTCAAGAAATCAAAGTTAAGGTCTTAGACGTTCGTCCAGACGAAAAGCGGTTAGCTTTATCAATTAAAGCTTTGGAAGAAAAGCCACAAACTGCTGACGATGATAACGAAAGCCAACCAGAACGTCGTAACAACAACCGTCGCCGCAACAACAACCGCGACAACCGGACTGCTAGCGAACGTTCAACGGCTAACGCTCCAGAAGAATCAACTGGATTTACTTTAGGTGATTTGATTGGTGACGAATTGAAGAACGCTGAAAACAACAATGATGAAAACTAATCATTGATTGGTTAAAAATACCCTTCAAGCTTGCCTTGAAGGATATTTTTTTAGGAACAGATTAATTGGGACGTTCCAGTTAATTGATGACTCGTACCGTCCTCGACGGCTATGAGGGCAAAGGAGGAATTAATACCATGGCAAAACCAGTTGTCGCAATTGTTGGTCGCCCTAACGTGGGTAAGTCGACCATTTTTAACCGTATTGCTGGTGATCGAATCTCGATCGTGGAAGACACGCCCGGGGTTACTCGTGACCGTATTTATGCCAATAGTGAATGGCTTGGGCAAGATTTCAGTTTGATCGACACGGGTGGGATCGATATTGACGATGCCCCGTTTATTAAGCAAATCACACAACAAGCCGAAATCGCGATTGACGAAGCTGACGTCATTATTTACTTGGTCAGCATCAAAGAAGGTGTCACGGATGCCGATGAGCACGTTGCCCAGATTTTGTATCGCTCTAACAAACCAGTCGTCTTAGCCGTCAATAAGGTCGATAATCCCGAATTACGGAGCGAAGTCTATGACTTTTACTCACTTGGGTTTGGCGACCCGTACCCAATCTCTGGGGCACACGGTCTTGGCTTAGGTGACTTGTTGGATGCCGTCATCAAGAACTTCCCTGAAAAGAGCGGTGAAGATGAACCTGGCACGATTCGGTTCAGTCTGATTGGCCGCCCCAACGTGGGTAAGTCCTCGATTGTCAACGCGTTGTTGGGTGAAGAACGGGTGATCGTCTCAGATGTTGCCGGGACGACCCGCGATGCCATTGATACGGCGTTTACGGATGAAGACGGCGACCGCTTCGTGATGGTCGATACGGCCGGAATTCGTAAAAAGGGTAAGGTCTACGAAAATACCGAGCGTTATAGCGTCATGCGGGCGCTAAAGGCGATTGATAATAGTGACGTGGCTCTATTCGTCATTAATGGTGAAGAAGGCATCCGTGAGCAAGATAAGCGGGTTGCTGGCTACGCCCATGAAGCGGGTAAAGCCATCGTGATCGTGGTCAACAAGTGGGATACGGTTAAAAAAGACAATCACACGATGCAAGAGTTTGAAGCTTACATCCGTGACCAGTTCGTTTATCTGAGCTACGCGCCAATCATCTTCGTGTCAGCTAAGACTAATCAGCGTTTGGCTCAACTGCCAGCACTGATCAAGAAGGTCAATACGAACCATATGCGTCGGATTCAATCATCCGTCTTAAATGATGTCATCATGGATGCGATTGCGATGAATCCAACGCCAAGTGATAACGGTAAGCGGCTCCGGGTCTACTATGCGACTCAAGTGGCGATTCAACCACCAACCTTCGTGGTCTTCGTCAATGACCCTGATATGATGCACTTTTCGTATGAACGTTTCTTGGAAAATCAGATTCGAAATGCGTTTGATTTTACCGGAACGCCAATCCATATGATCGAACGACGGCGTAAGTAGTCAAAAGCGCATAAGGTCGGCATTTTAGCACATTTTGAGATTGATGTAAATAAATATCACTTTTTTGCGATATTTTAGCTGAAAACGCTAAAAAAGCTTGCTATTAAGGCATTCCTATGCTATCTTTGATGAAGAAATGATGCTTGTTATCGTTTCTCTCATTTTTGGACCACTCAAAAATGATCATCTGGATCAACCGTGTTAAAAAGCGCAGTGATCCTTCACTCTGTAACGGGGAGGTGAATCAAACATGGCAAACAAAGCTGAATTAGTTAACAACGTTGCTGCGGCAACTAACTTAACGAAGAAAGACGCAACTGCTGCAGTTGACGCAGTCTTTGCATCAATCCAAGAAACCCTTGCAAAGGGCGAAAAAGTTCAACTGATCGGATTTGGTAACTTCGAAGTACGTGAACGTGCTGCTCGTAAGGGCCGTAACCCACAAACTGGTGACGAAATCCAAATTCCTGCAAGCAAAGTACCTGCATTTAAGCCAGGTAAAGCTTTAAAGGATGCAGTTAAATAATGCAGATCATTAATTGAAATGCAACCGGAAAAGTCAGTATAGCGACCGTTATACTGGCTTTTTTGGTGTCGTCTGCGTTATGATTATATGTCAGGTAAATCGACAGAACGGGTGGTCGAAATTAATGAGACCGACGTTCGCCTAAATAAAATTGAGTGACTAGTGGGCCGTTGGATGCGGCCGCACTAGTACAAAGGACGGGTGTAATGAGTTATTCAGAAAAAATGCTCGCAGCACTATCGAACGGGCAAATCGACACAGCCAAGAAACATTTTGCTTGGGCACTGCGCAAAGACGACGATGACACACTGTACAGTTTGGCTGAAGAATTATACGGACTGGGCTTTTTGAAGCAAGCTGAACGCACTTACAAAAAGCTGCTCGCTAAGTATCCCGATGAAGATGACTTGCGAACTAGTCTTGCAGACATTGCGATTGATGAAGATGATACGGACACGGCGCTGGATTATTTGCACCAAGTCAAGCCGGATTCACCAGCCTATGTGCAAGCACTACTGGTGGAAGCTGACTTGTATCAAACGCAAGAGTTGTTCGAAGTCAGTGAGCAAAAGTTGAAGGAAGCCTACGACTTGGCACCAGATGAACCCATCGTGGAATTTGCGTTAGCCGAATTTTACTTCTTGATTCGCAACTACCGCCAGGCGATCCGTTTTTACTTGGATTTGATCAAGCAGGGTGAGTTGGAAATCTCCAAAGTCAATCTGGTTGAACGTCTGGGGGTATCCTACGCGGAGTCCGGGCGTTTTGAACAAGCGGTCGGCTACCTTGAACAGATCAAACCGGCCAAGTTAACACCAGACAGTCAGTTTGAACTGGGCTTTACCTACCTGCAGCTGGGCGAACCGCAAAAAGCCATCGATATTTTTAATAAGTTACGGGAATCTGACGACCAGTATGCGTCACTGTATCCTTACTTAGCGCAAGCTCAAGAACAGCTGCATCAGCTTGATAAGGCGTTATTGACGCTGCAAGAAGGGTTAGCGGTCGACCAGTACAATGAGCAGTTGTACTTGCAAACGGCCCGCTTAGCCCTGAAATTGGACGATCAGGAGCTGGCTGAAAAGTACCTGCGCGAAGGCTTGAGTATTGACCCTGACAATTTGACGACCGTTTTGGAGCTCTCTAACTTGCTCGTTCAACGCGAACGGTATCAGGATAACGTCGATTTATTGGATCAATATCTACAAAGCAATGAGTTTGACCCGCAGTTTTACTGGAACTTAGCGATTTCAAACGATCGATTGGACAATTTACAAGCGGCCAAGGATAACTACGAGGCGGCTTATCCCTTCTTCGAACATAACAAGGACTTCCTCAAACCAGCCATTTACTTCTTCCGCGAAGCTGGGATGGCGGATTCTGCGGTGGCCGCCTTACGCAATTACTTGGTGATTGAACCAGACGATGGTGAAATGGTCGCGATGTTAGAAGATTACGAAGACCAGGGTTACTAGTTGAAAACACTTTCATTTTTGGTAGAATGAACTTAGTTGCGAATGTTTTCGTCGGTTGCTTCCATAGGATCGATGACTGATTCGTTTAGATTAAGTTAAGTGAGGAGCCAATTATCGTGAAAGTAGCCATCATTGCCACGGATTTAGACGGGACATTTTTAAGAGACGACCACCAGTTTGACCATCCGCGTTTTCAAGCTCAGTTAGACCAGATGAACGCGCAGGGTCAACACTTTGTTGTGGCCAGTGGAAACCAATTACAGCATTGTATCGACGTTTTTGATGGCATTCACGGCGAGCTGACCTACGTTGCCGAAAATGGCGGCCTGGTGATCGACAATCACGGCAAGGTCCTGGCTGAAAGTCTGATTGACTTGCCACTGTATCAAGAATTGTTGACCTTTGTCACCACTGAACCGGCATTAGCTGGAGCTGAGATCTCAGTTTCTGGCAAACAAGCCGCTTATATTCGACCACAGGATGATAGCCCACTGATGCGCTATTATCTGAGTCGGTTGCGGGTGGTGCCATCCTTGATGACGATTGACGACCATATTTATAAGGCGACGTTTAGCTGGCAAGACACGGATGCCAACGCTCACGCTGATCTGATTAATCGCCAGTTTGCGGGCCGACTGCGAGCGACGGTCAGTGGTGGTAACGGGCTAGATGTCATCCCACCACATGTCAATAAAGCGACCGGACTCGCGTATTTGCAGTCACACTGGCACATCAACGCCAGCCAGACGGCCGCTTTCGGCGACAATGGGAACGACCTAGAAATGTTGCACGAAGCCGATTACAGCTTTGCTATGCAGAACGCGATTGCACCGGTCAAGCGAACGGCGACCTATTTGACGCCCCATGACAATAATCATGATGGCGTCTTAGCGGCGATCGATACGTTGATTTAAACAATGCGGCTTTTAGATGCTTGTTTTATTGCGGCTAAACCGTGCGAAATCGTTGCCGACTCAGATAAGTTTTGGATTTTGATTTTCGAAGATGTCTGAAAATGCTGCTGCCCCTGATGTCGTTTGGAATTTCTGCAACCGTCGAGGCCTGACTTCGGCTTGCAAGATTAGAATATTGCGACATCCACATGGTCAACAAGGCAATATTAGTCCAATAAATCCTATTTAACAGTGATGATCCGGTCAAATGATGACTAGGTCACCACTGTTTTTTGATTTCTGGTGCCGCGATTTCAGGGCGCAAGTGGGATGCAAGTCGACGTTCTCGCGAGTGATAGACAATTCTACTGCCTAATTGTGCGATAGTCTGCTAAAATATAAGGGTATACGCGGTGGTGGATGCGTGAGTGGTGAAGGTGCCACTTGACTTGATTGGCACGCCAAAATAGCTCAGGTGTTGAGCAACTAGTATTTACGGCGTTTGAGCAACCAGCCACCGTGTCAGGTAGTTTAATCTTGAGGAGGAATTTATTGTGGTAAAAGTAATTGTTGCCGGCTACAAGGGTCGGATGGGTAGTACTGCTGCACAAATGGTGATCGATAATCCTGATTTTGAATTGGTTGGGGTCTATGACGCCCGCAGTAAGGACCAAAATTTGAATGAAGATGACCGTTTTAAGAGCCAAGACGTCCCAGCTTTTCATGACTTAGACCAAATCAAGACCGATGCAACGGTGTGGATCGACTTTACGATTCCAACTGCGGTCTATGAAAATGCCAAGTTTGCGCTCAATCATGGCATTTCACCAGTGATTGGGACAACCGGGATGACCGACGAACAAGTCGCAGACCTACAAAAATTGGCTAAAGAAAAACAAGTCGGTGGTTTGATTGCACCCAACTTCGGCATCAGTGCCGTCTTATTGATGCAATTTGCCCAACAAGCGGCTAAGTACTTCCCAGATGTTGAAATCATTGAAATGCACCATGATGACAAAATCGATTCCCCAAGTGGGACGGCCATCAGTACCGCCAAGAAGATCGCGGAAGTGCGCAAGCCTAAGCAACAAGGCAATCCTGACGCCACCGAAACGTTACCAGGGGCGCGTGGTGCGGAATACGAAGGCATGCGGATTCACGCTGTCCGGTTACCAGGACTCGTTGCGCACGAAGAAGTGATGTTTGGTGGCCCAGGTGAAGGCTTGACGATTCGCCAAGATTCCTTTGACCGGATCTCATTTATGACCGGGGTCAAAGTTGCGGTTGAAAAGGTCAACCAGTACCACGAACTCTTCGTTGGTTTGGAGCACTTACTATGATTTTGACGCAATTACCAGCAGCGTTTCAAGAAGCTAAGCCAATCATTGAAACAATTGAAGCGGCTGGTTTTGAAGCGTACTTCGTTGGTGGCTGTGTCCGCGATACGATTCTCGGCAAGCCACTGCATGACGTCGATATTGCGACTAGTGCTTTTCCAGCCGAGGTCAAACAACTGTTTAAGCGCACCGTCGATACCGGTATTGAGCACGGGACCGTCATGATTTTAGACCACGGTAACGGCTATGAGACGACCACGTTTCGAACTGAGTCGGGCTACCAGGATTTTCGGCGTCCGGACCAAGTGACGTTTGTGCGTTCACTAAAAGAAGACCTGAAGCGCCGTGATTTTACGATTAACGCGCTGGCGATGACGGCCAAGGGTGAAGTGATTGATTTATTCGATGGCTTGGCTGACTTAAAACGTGGCGTACTGCGGGCCGTGGGTGTCGCGGAAGAACGCTTTCATGAAGACGCGTTGCGGATGATGCGGGCGGTCCGCTTTGCTAGCCAGCTGGATTTTGCCATCGAGCCCCAAACGCAACAAGCAATCACCGATAATGCGGCCTTACTCACAAAGATTGCCGTCGAACGGACCCGTGTGGAATGGGAGAAGTTACTAATGGGACAGCATCCCGATGCCGGGTTGAAAAGCTTGCTGACGACCGGGTTGTACCAGTACATGCCAATGATGGCGGCCCAAAAGCCGATGTTACAACAACTACTAGCGCTACCAGATTGGCATTTATCGACGATTGAGAGCGTCTGGACCTTGTTGAGTTGGCAAATGCAGCTGCGTGATGCCTCGGCGATTCGCCACTTATTAAAGACTTGGAAGACGAGCAATGAGTTGATCAGCCACGTCACAGCCGCTGTCAACGCGCTCAACGCCTTAGAACGGTCTGGTCGACTAACGTCCGAGGAAAACTTCTACACTGGCTTAGACGCGCTAACAACGGCCAATCAGGTGGCAACTATATTAGGTTTCGGCCAGGATCAAGCTCAGTTAGCCCAATCGTATGCCAGTCTACCGATTCATGATAAGCATGAATTAGCAGTTAATGGCGGTGATTTGTTGAAGGCGAAGCTGGTGACACCGGGACCGATGATGGGGTCGATTTTGGCTACTTGTTTGCAGGCCGTCATCACTGGAAAAGTTGAAAATCAGCAAGACGCTTTGCTTGATTTTGCACGGATGGTAGCGGATTCAAAAAACCATTGATATTTTCTATGAATCTGTTACGATTAAAGTGAAACTAATTCAATGAGGTGATTTAAATGGAACGAGCATTAGAAGCATTGAAATTTCATTTTCGGAATGGTGACACTTGGACGGTGCATCATCAAGATATCTCCGACCTGTGGATTGGCCGTGTAACGACGAGTTACGGCCGTATCAAGGGTGGTCACATGACGATCATTCATCCTTGCAAGTCCTTCAAAGCTGAATTCAAGCCAGATGCCGACGCAATCGACCCTGAAACGACCCAATTGTCTTCTGTGACAAGTGGGATGTTCGAACGGGTGACCCATTACCAAGATATTGAAAAAATCGATATTTTATTTGGTGACGAACGGGGTAGTGAACAAATCTACCTCCCATTCAAGCCACGGGATGCAGACGGTATCGACAACATTTATCAAACCAGTTCATTAGCCAGCGACGGCAAGTTACACTTAGTTGTCGATGACGAACGGACCGTCTTTGATGTTTATGGTGACCGGAACAAGTAAGCGCTGGTGCCAAATAAATTAATTGAACGTTGAAGTAGCTGCCTTAGGAGACAATTTCCTAGGGCGGCTATTTTTGTCCTGATCATTTGTTGTGAGGCATGATTAAAAGGCGTTAGTTCTTAAGCTCAAAGGCCACCAGCTCAGACCCACTGGAAACAAGGAGAACTTTGCGTAAACTTGTAGTGCTTGGTTCGTCTTACGCCAGCTTCCAGGCTTTTATGACAACGCTGGAACGCGATAGACACAGACTTGAGCCGACAACCCACGTCTTAAATACTGGTATTCCACGTTCTATGCAATATTGCCGAAATGTGTTCGGGTCAGACTGAGACTCCCGGTTAGCTACGCCAGAACGCCAAGCGGAAATTCACCGCTTAACGCTCTAGCTAGGCTAATCCTCAGTCCCAACGTCTGATTCTCACAGGCTATGAGCCGCTGAGCATTGTTAGAAACGCCTTCCAGCTGGGATGGTATTTGAAAGGCGAGCACGTGCGGACCCAACGATGAATGAAATGCTCACTATTACTTGATAACCATAACGCTGCCTTTGAACTGTGAGACTAGTTCCTGATAACTTCCTAGCTATCTTACTCGATGGAATATTAACATTACTGCATATTGTCAGCCAGCCCCGGAAGTCGGAATCGGACGCGCATTGGCTGACGAACAGTAAACCAACCAATCGGGCCTTTCAACCATGATTCATGTCACTCAGCTTTTCAAAATATTAATCGGATTTGCGCGTTTGTCAGTTGTGTTTTAGGCCAATTCTAGCTAAGATAGAACTTAATGATGTAAAAAAGGGTGGATCGTGAGAATGCAAACTTTAAGAGCAGAAAATCTGACCCGAACTTATGGTGAGAAGACGTTATTTCATGATATTTCGTTTATTGTGAATGAACATGACCGGATTGGTGTCATTGGCGTTAACGGGTCCGGGAAGACGAATTTATTAGACGTATTAGCGGGCGTGACGGCACCAGAAGCTGGTCAGCTGATCATGCCAAAGAATTATACGATCGGTTATTTAAAACAAAAACCAGAACTGGATGAAAATTTAACGGTGATCGATGCCGTTTTGGCTGGTAGTCAGCAAGTCTTTCGGACGATTCGGCACTACGAGCAAACGCTCGCGGTCTATGCCGACCATCCAGAAGACCCCGCTGCGCAAAAAGCATACGTGGCCGCTGAAGACCAGATGAATCAGGAAGACGCGTGGACGGCGGAAAGTGATGTCAAAACGATTTTGACCCAGTTGCACATTACGGATTTGACGAAGACGATCAAACAGATGTCCGGGGGTCAGCAGAAGCGGGTCGGCCTGGCACAGGTTTTGATTCAATCGCCAGATTTACTGTTGCTAGACGAACCGACCAACCACCTCGATTTTGATTCGATCGAATGGCTAGAAAGTTACTTGGCGAGCTATAAAGGCGCACTGATCGTCGTGACCCATGACCGGTATTTCTTAGATCAGGTCGCTAATCAGATGTTTGAGCTCTCGTTTGGCGAGCTGCACAAGTACACTGGAAACTACCAAGACTTCGTGCAAGCCAAAGCTGAACGGGTCGCCCGCGATGTGTTGGCCGAACATAAGCAGCAACAGCTGTATAAAAAGGAACTGGCCTGGATGCGCGCCGGTGCGCCTGCCCGGAGTACCAAACAGCAGGGCCGTATCAATCGGTTCAACGATTTAAAGGACAATTTGAATACCTTACAAGTTGATGGTGATGTTGACATTTCGTTGGGGCAACAACGGCTTGGTAAAAAGGTAATCGAGTTAAAAGATGCCAGTCTCCAATTTGACCAACAGACGATTCTGGACCACTTTTCCATGTTGATTCAGGCCAATGACCGAATCGGAATCACTGGGATCAATGGTGCCGGCAAGTCCAGCCTGTTAAACGTGATTGCTGGGCGTTTACCACTAGACAGCGGTACGGTGACGATTGGTGAAACGGTCAAAATGGCCTATTACACGCAACAGACCGAACCGATTCCAGGTGATAAACGGATCATCAATTACTTGCAGGACGTCGGTGAGACGGTGCTCAACAAACAGGGTGAACACGTGTCAGTAACCGAATTGTTAGAGGAATTCCTCTTTCCACGGTCAATGCACGGAACGTTGATCCGCAAGCTCTCTGGTGGTGAACAGCGGCGGTTATATTTGCTGAAATTATTGATGCAACAACCAAACGTGTTACTACTGGATGAACCGACCAATGATCTGGATATTGGGACGTTGACCGTCCTTGAAAATTACCTGGATGACTTTGCCGGCACCGTCATTACCGTTTCACATGACCGGTACTTCCTGGATAAAGTCGGCACGAAGCTCCTGATTTTTGATGGTCAAGGACATATTGAACGGTACGCGGGGCGTTTCTCAAGTTATTTGAAGGACCAAAAAGCGGCCAGTGCGGATGCCTCAAAGTCGCACACGAAGTCCAGTTCAGCCAAGTCAACTAGCGCTGCTGATAAGGAACCATCATCCGCCGCGGCACCTAAGCAAAAAGTAAAATTGACGTATGCTGAACAGTTAGAATATGACAAGATTGAAGAAGTCATTGAAGAACTTGACAGCCATAAGAGTGAGATTGAAGAAGCGATGGCCGCTAATGCCAGTGATTACGGCAAGTTAGCGGACTTACAAAAAGAACTGACCAAAACCGAGCAGACCATTGATGAGAAGATGGAACGTTGGGATTACCTCAGTCAGTACGCAGAAGCCTGAAAGGATGATCGCATGTTAGAAGATAGTTATTTACAACTCGCGCGCACCATTTTAGAACATGGCACGTACAAGGATGACCGTACCGGAACTGGGACTTACAGTATTTTCGGTTATCAGATGCGCTTTGATTTGAGTCAGGGCTTCCCATTACTGACGACTAAAAAGGTGCCGTTTGGGTTGATCAAAAGTGAATTGTTATGGTTCTTACACGGTGACACGAACATTCAATATTTGTTAAAACACCACAATCATATCTGGGACGAATGGGCCTTTAAGAATTGGGTCACGAGTGCCGATTATGATGGCCCGGACATGACGAATTTTGAACATCGGCGGTTGGATGATCCGGCGTTCGCACCGGTTTATCAAGCCCAAATGAAAGCTTTTGATGACCAAATCGTGAACGACGATGCCTTTGCGGCCAAATTTGGTAACTTAGGTGACGTGTACGGTGCGCAGTGGCGTCATTGGCAAACACGGCAAGGGTCGACGATCGACCAAATCGCCAATGTCATCGATATGATCAAGACGCATCCTGATTCACGCCGTCTGATCGTTTCGGCGTGGAACCCAGAAGACGTGCCAAGTATGGCGTTGCCACCTTGTCACACGCTGTTCCAGTTTTATGTCGCGGATGGCAAACTCTCTTGTCAGCTCTACCAACGTTCAGGAGACGTCTTCTTAGGGGTGCCGTTTAACATTGCGAGTTATGCGCTGTTGACCCATCTGATTGCGAAGGAGACTGGACTAGAAGTCGGCGAGTTCGTGCATACGTTGGGGGACGCCCATATTTATACCAACCACATCGAACAAATCAAGACGCAGTTGGCCCGGCAACCCAAACCGGCACCACAGTTAGTTCTAAATGGTGCGCATACCAGTATTTTCGATTATCAGATGAGCGATATTAAGTTAGAAGGCTATGACCCCGCACCGGCCATTAAAGCGCCGGTTGCGATTTAGGAGGCTGGTTGACGATGATTGCTTTGATCTGGGCGGAGG
Organism: Lactiplantibacillus sp. B652; assembly: GCF_023806745.1. Classification (NCBI taxonomy): domain Bacteria; kingdom Bacillati; phylum Bacillota; class Bacilli; order Lactobacillales; family Lactobacillaceae; genus Lactiplantibacillus; species Lactiplantibacillus sp. B652. The sequence continues at coordinate 335,298 of NZ_JAMSKY010000003.1, forward strand.
ACCAAAATGGCCTGATTGGCAAGCAGGGCCAGTTACCTTGGCACCTGCCAGCGGACATGCACCGTTTTAAAACGTTGACGACAGGACACCACGTGGTGATGGGACGCAAAACTTTTATGGGATTCAAACGCCCGTTGCCACACCGGACAAACTGGGTCCTGTCGCAACAGTCGGACCTCGCATTGCCGGCGGGGGTGCAACAACTGACTGATTTGGCGGCCTTAAAGGACCTGGCCGCCAAAAATCCGGATGAACTGATTTTCGTCATTGGAGGCGCGGTGGTCTTTCAGGCCGTGCTGCCAATTGCGGACTATCTCTATCGGACGCGTATCAACGCGCGTTTTGACGGTGACACTTGGATGCCTGCGATCGACTATTCGCAGTGGCAACTCGTCACTAAGCAGGTTGGAACGGTGGACGACAAAAACCGTTATCCGTATGAATTTGACGATTTTCGCCGCCGTTAATTCAGCGCGAATCGTGAAAGTCAAGCAGATTTCTGCTATACTGAAAGCATTAATTTATTGTAACGATTTTATTAACGTTACAAGTATAAGAAAGCGTGGCAAAGTATGACGAAAATCAAGATTGTGACCGATTCTTCGGCAAATTTGACGGATGCCGAGGTAAAAAAATACGATATTACCGTGATTCCGTTAACTGTCATGATCGATGGCACTATTTACGTGGAAGATGAAACCATCACACGTGAGGAATTTATTAGCAAAATGGCAACGGCCAAGTCCTTGCCTAAGACGAGTCAGCCCGCGCTGGGAACGTTTATTGAAACTTTTGACAAGTTAGGTGCGGATGGCTCAAGCGTGATTTGCATCAACATGCTCGAAGCGATTTCAGGAACGGTTCACACCGCAGAACAGGCCGCATCGATTACCAAGACCGATGTAACGGTGATTGATGCGCGCACCACGGACCGGGCGTTGGCCTTTCAAGTGATTGCTGCAGCCAAGTTGGCCCAGGATGGTGCTGACAAGCAGACGGTTATTGATCAAATCCACGCCACTCAGGCCCACACCAAGTTATTTATGGGTGTGATGACGCTCAATAACTTAGTTGCCGGTGGCCGTATCAGTCGTTTGACCGGGGCAATCAGTACGTTACTGAACGTGAAAATTGCGCTCGAAGTTGACGATGGCACTTTAGATGTGAAGATGAAGGGCCGTGGCGTCAAAGCGATTAATAAGTTTTTTGATAAAGTTCTTGAAGATATTATTGCGACACCGAACGTGGTGGAAGTCGCAATCTCACACGTTGGTGCGACGGAACGCGTTGAAGAATATAAGGCGCGCTTGCAAGCCGCTTTACCAAGCTTACGGGTCAGCGTTCAACCAACAGTACCGATCATCGCAACCCATGGTGGTCCGGGCGCTTTTGCGGTGGAATATCATACCCAGGCACCAGCTTAAAGTTAACGAAGGCTTACAGACGACCTGTCTGCGAGTGCTAACGGTAAATGGTGATCGTCCCAGTTTGGGGATGATGACCATTTTATTGTTTTAGGGGTAAGTTGTCAGCCAATCGTTCAAATAACCAGTGTCAGAAAGGTTGGAGGTTCATGTCCAAAATTAAAGAAACCATCAAAGTCGTACTGGTGGTTGCAGTTCTCGCGGTGGCCGTCTTTTTCGGGGTCAACTACTTGATGCATCCGCACGACGAGGCCACTACGACCAAGCCCACGACGACTAAAAAAGCCACGCAAAAAACGACCCCGCACAAGAGCAGTATCAACCTCGTGGCAGTCGGGGATTCATTGACAGAAGGGGTCGGTGATGAATCCGAAGGCGGCTATGTCGGTCAGATCAAGCAGACGTTAGCCAAGAAACAAGATTTGACGGTCAAAACGACCAATGCCGGTAAATCCGGTGACCGCAGTGACCAGATTTTGGCGCGAATCAATAAGTCTAAAGCGTTGCAACAAAAAATTGCTAAGGCCGACGTTTTAACAGTGACGGTCGGTGGTAATGACTTGTTGCAGACGTTGGAAGGATCGATCACGTCGAATAATACGGCCAAGAACAATGCCACGGTCGCCAAGGCGCAGACCTTGTATGCCACGAAGCTGACGAAACTGTTTAATAAATTACAAAGTTTGAATGGATCAGCGTCGATTTTTGTCTTTAGCATCTATAATCCAATTTATGTGAACTTCCCGAATGTGACGTCGATCACCCACTATATCAGTCAGTGGAATGATCAGACGCAGACGACGGTCAGTCAATATAAGCATACTTATTTTATGGATATTAATTGGACGATGTCACATGGTCAGTACAAGACGGCCGCGCAAATTCGCAAGTTGAAGCGAGCAGCCAGTGCCACAACGCTGACGAGTCTCACGAGTGCGAAGGCCATCAATGGCGCGTTGGCGACGGAGAATAAGACCAATGACCTGATTTCGACGAGTGATAATTTCCATCCGAATAAACGGGGTTATCGGGTCTTCACGTCGAAGCTGTACCAGACGATGATGACGCACGATGCCTGGTTACTTAAAAAATAAAGGAGGAATTGAGATGCGGGAAGCACAACACACCAAAACGACGAGTCCGAAGCCGCCCAAGTCGACGGGGCCCGTCAATATTTGGAAATGGGTCGCAATCGTGTTGATTGCCTTAATTATTGGGACCGGCGCTTACGTTGGAACGCAAGTGTTTCGGTCACCAAGTGAAAGTACCAGTTTGACCACCAGCCGTAATGACGCCGCTAGTGTACCAATCACCATGAATCGCAAGCAATTGAACGCCTTAGCGAGCTACTATCTAGCCGACTTACAAAAGGGGCAAGACATGAAGTATCGCTTCGTTGTCCGGTCCACGGGTGCCTACCTGTTAGGGACGACCAAAGTATTAGGTCAGGATGTTTCGTTTGTGATTACCATGAAGCCGAGCGTGATCGATGATGGTAATATTTCACTGAAAGCCACGAACTTGTCGGTCGGCACAATGTCGTTGCCAATCAGCTTCGTTATTAATTACATCAATAATAATTACAAAACGCCTAAGTGGGTCAAGTTGAATGCCAAGAGTAAGACGATCGACCTGTATTTGAATAAACTGGTCGGTAAACACGATGTTCGTTATAGTGTTGATAAGCTTGACTTGAAGAACGACCAGTTCAAGTTTGAAATGCACATTCCAAAAACTAGTGATTAAGAAGATGAGGTGAATACATGCACAAAACATTTTATACGTTTTTGATGACCCAACGGAACCCTGATAGTACCGATGCGATTGCTGAATTTGCGAACAATGCGTTTCTGGATCAGTCGTTTCCGAAGCAGAGCAAGGATTTTCATGAGGTCTCTCAATATTTAGAATTGAACGCGGGTTACCTGCCTTCAATGACGATATTTGATGATGCGTGGCAAGCCTATCTCGCAAGTGAAGCATAAATTTATTCGTAGGAAAGAGGACGTTCGGTTATGTCAGAGGAACCCAAACAAACCAATCCGCATTTGAAAAAAACACCGCGGCCCAAACGACGCGTCGGCTTATGGACTTACATTATTTCCATCGTCGTTGCGCTCGGGATCGGGGTTGGCGGAACGTACTGGTTGATTGGTCGGCAAGTTAATGCCCAACTCAGCAGTATGCAACAGACTAGTAAGGCAATGAAAAAGATTGAATCGGTCTACGAGACCATCAATCAAAATTATTATAAACCGGTCAATGCCAACAAGTTGGCGAATGGTGCCATCAACGGGATGGTCAATTCTTTAGGAGATAAATTCTCCGAGTACATGGATAAGAGTGAGACCGAGAGCCTGAACGACACCATCGATAGCTCATTTTCTGGGATTGGGGCTCAGGTTCAAAAGTCCGGCAATTATGTTCAAATTATCTCGCCAATTGCCGGTACCCCTGCCAAGAAGGCCGGTTTAAAGCCTAAGGATATCATCAAGGCGGTCAATGGTAAGTCTGTTTCTGGCAAGACATTGACACAAGCGGTCAATATGATGCGCGGTAAAGTTGGCACGACCGTTAAATTGACGATTGAACGCAGCGGACAGACCTTCACAGTGAGCCTGAAGCGGGCCAAGATTCCGGTGACGACCGTTGACTACAAGCTCGTCGGCGGTAGCAAGAAGATCGGCTACATCACCGTCTCGACTTTCTCGACCAATACGGCCAAAGAATTCAAGACTGCATTGAAGGCTCTCGATAAGAAGGGCGCCAAGAAGTTAGTTATCGATATGCGTGGGAACCCCGGTGGTTTGATGACGGCAGCGCTCAAGATGGCCTCTATCTTCCTGAAGAACGGGAAGACTATCATGCAAGTCGAAGCACGGGACGGTTCAACTGAGAAGTACACCGCTTCTAAGAAGTATGACGGTGGCTTTAAGGAGACCAAACCAACGACCGTTTTGATCGACGGTGGGAGTGCCTCGGCTGCAGAAATCTTCTCGGCCGCCTTGCACCAGTCTGCTGGCGTTAAATTAGTTGGTTCACAGTCCTATGGTAAAGGGACGGTCCAAACAGTCACGACCTTTAGCGATAAGACCGAAATGAAGATTACCGTTGCCAAGTGGCTCACGCCGAATGGCACGTGGATCAACAAGAAGGGCTTGACGCCGGATGTCAAAGCGGATGAACCAAGTTATGCTAGTTTGACGGTCATCAGTAAAGTGAGTGACTTGCAAGCAGATAAGGTCAACAGTAACGTCAAGACGTTCCAGAAGTACTTGCAAGCGTTAGGTTACTTCAAGGGAACGGTCAACGGTTACTTCGGTGATTCCACCACGGCAGCTGTCAAACAATATCAGAAGCACGCAAAGTTGAGTGCCACTGGTAAAGTTGACAAGCAGACGTTGACGAAGATTGAAACTGAATTAGCAAATAAAATCAGCGACAACGACCGCGCCTATGATGCGGCCATGAAGTTGATCGAAAAAACGAATTAATTTAGAAACCAAGCTTGGGCTTTTCCGGGCTTGGTTTTTATTTAGCTGTGTGTTTGGACACGCGCGCTTCATTTATTGGTGAGCAATGGACTTCATGATCGGATTTACTGCTAAGCTCAGCGCAGTGAATCGTTTTTAAGACTACGAGCAGCAAGCAATTCAAATTCTGTTCGTAAAAAGACCGTTTGGGGCTTGCCAGGGGATGGGGGGCAAGCGGTATACTAGAAAGCGTACGTTAATTTGCAGGCGCGTATTTTCGGATACCGCCTGTTTTTTGCGGGAAATTACAGGTCACCACAGCGGTTACGGTGGTGACGGCATAGAAAGAAGTCTTTTTGTGAATCGACGCGCCATTTATTTTGTTCAAGGGGCCCTCTTACTCTCAAACGTGATGGCCGGAATCGATAGTACTAACGTGAATACGGCGTTACCCGCCATTATCGCGGATTTGCACGGGTTGCGATTGATGGCCTGGATCGTGGCCGTCTTCCTGCTTGGAACGGCTGTCTCCACTTTGATTTGGTCGAAGTTGGGCGAGCGGTTAGGGAATAAACGGGCCTACCAGATGACGACTAGCCTGTTTATCGTTGGCTCGTTGTTACAAGGTCTCGCACCTAATATCTGGTTCTTGATTATTGCCCGTGGTATCGCCGGGCTGGGTAACGGTGGGATGATCTCACTGCCATACATTATGTACGCGGATATTTTTAAGGATCCGCGCGAACGGATGCGGGCACTGGGCTTGGTCTCAGCTTGCTTTAGCATGGCAACGATCATTGGGCCAATGGTCGGCGGGGTGATCGTCGATGTTTGGTCCTGGCACTGGATCTTTTATCTAAACGTGCCGATTGGAATCTTATCGGCCGTGCTGTTGCAGATCTTCTATCAGGAACCCAAACGGCAACATAACTTGCAGCCGATGGATCGCGCCGGTGCGTTATTGATGGCAGTCGGCATCATCAGCCTGCTTGGTGGCATCGAATTGATTGGGATGGTCTCACTCTGGATCGTGGCAATCGTCATCGTGGCGGCGCTGGTCATACTTGGCAGTTTAACAATTGTTGAGCGGCGAGCAGTCGATCCGGTCATTCCTGGCCGACTGTTTAAAAACAGCCCCTTAGTGGTCGACTTCGTCTTATTCGTGCTCATTTGGGGTGCGTTCGTGGCCTTTTTGACCTATAGTCCTATGTGGGCGCAGGGCTTGCTTGGAACGTCGGCATTAATTGGGGGTGCCACGCAGATTCCGAGCGCCTTTGCCAATTTTGGCGGCAGTGAGTCGGTACCGCGGATGCGGCGGCGTTTGACCCCGCATCAGGTCTTGACGATTAATATTATTATTTTAACGCTGACCTTCGTCCCATTGATGCTTGGTGGTGTCAAATTACCATACTGGGTCTTGCTTTTGGCTGGCTTTTTCGAAGGTTGGGGCAACGGGGCTTGCTTTAATGAGCTACAAGTTAAAGTGCAAGTTGATGCGGATCAGCGCGATATTCCAGTTGCGACCTCTTTTAGCTATTTAATTCGAATGCTGAGCCAGACCTTTACGACGGCCATCTTTGGTTTAATCATGAACCAAGCCTTAGCTAGTGGTGTCGCCCGTTCCGATGGCAAAATCACCATGGCGATGATGAATCAGCTCAGTGATGCGAGTCGCGCCGGACGGTTGCCTGCCAACCTCGTCCCGATGATGCGCCAGATTCTGCATACTGGACTACAGAATATCATGATTCTAGCGTTTGGGCTGATGATTGCCGCCTTAGTCCTGAATCTGTGGGCGCAACGGCGAGAAGCACGGCGGCAGGCAGAAGCGTGATATCCCTGAATAACGCGCAGCGAATTATGTCGTGACTAGTCGTGTGTTTCGATGAAACGATGCTAGATTATAAAAGGACCTTCCAGGTGGGAGGTCCTTTTATAATCCGTGGTGAATTCGCGGTAGCCTGCTGCATTAAGTCCCCATTTGCGTTGCCCCGAGGCTAAAAATTGGCATCTAATCATCAAAAACGTCGAACCCATACCCCCGAATATGCTGCTTCAGCAGTGCCAAGTAGCGTTGGGCCGTCGCACTCAATTCGATTTTTTTATGCCGCAGATAGCCCAGCGTCATGGCATCGTCGACTTTGAGCGGAATGGCGACGATTTTTTCGTCATTGAGTTCGCTACTAATGATTCCCGAGCTGATGGTGTAGCCGTTTAAGCCGACCATCAGATTAAAAATCGTGGCGCGGTCACTGATGCGGATGTGCTTTTTGTGCGGCAAGGTGCTGAGAATTTCTTCTGAGAAATAAAATGAGCTGGTGTCGCCCTGCTCATAAGAGAGATAGGGGTAATCTTGAAGGTCGGCCAGCGTCAAGGTCTTTTTGCGCGTCAGCGGGTTGTCGCGCCCCACAAAGACGTGCGGGTGTGCTTCAAAGAGTGGGACGAACTGTAGGTCTTTTTCGGCAATCAGGCGGCTCAGGACGGTCCGGTTGAATTGATTGAGGTAAATGACGCCGAGTTCGCTCTTCAGCGTCTGGACGTCATTGAGCACGTTTTCGGTTTCCGTCTCGCGCAGGGTAAACTGGTAGGTATCGCCACCAATTTCTTTGACTAGTTGGACAAAGGCGTGAACGACGAAGGCATAGTGCTGGGCAGACACACTGAAGATTCGCTTGCGAACGGTCCCCTGACCAAAATGCTCATTGAGCAGGTTGACTTGGTCGAGTACGCTGCGCGAATAGTTGATAAATTCGCGGCCAGCATCCGTTAACGTGATTCCGGTCTTGCTACGATAAAACAACTGGACTTGATATTCCCGTTCCAGTTCTTTCATCGCTTGCGAGAGTGACGGCTGACTGATAAATAACTGTTTGGCAGCCTCGTTGATCGAGCCAGTGGCCGCAATCTTTTCTAAGTATTTTAATTGTTGGATTCGCATGTCAGGGTAACCTCCTTGAAGATGATGACGAAAATGTGGGCGTAACGCGGTGCTGATTTCAGCGTTTCGCTCGCGTGACGTTATAGGCAATGCCTATTATATCATCTAAGTAATCCGTCTTATCTATTTTCTAATCTGATTGTTATAATAAACTCATCAAATCAAAGACGGAGGCTGTCAATTTATGACAAAAACACATTTTCAATTGGTCGGTTCACTGTTACGGCCAGCCAGCTTACTGAGTTACAAGAATCAAATCGAACATCGTGATGACATTCAATATCCATTTTATGATGCTTTTCCAGGTTACCAAGCGGCCGAAGCGGCGGCCGTCAAAAAAGTAATTGCAACTGAAAAGGCCCATGGGATCGATGTGCTGACTGACGGGGAATATACCAAATCAATGTGGCATCTGGACTTTGTCTGGGGTTTTAGCGGAATTCGGCGGTTTATCGCTGATGAGGGTTACAATTTCCGTGACCATGACGGTAGTGATTTTGAAACGCGTAAGGATATCGGCATTGAGATCACGGCGCCACTCTCTGGCAAACATCATCATTTTATTGATATTTACAAGCGACTGAAGGCACGGGCGGATGATAATGATGTCAAACTAACCATCTGGAGCCCAGCGCACGCCTTCGTGGAATTCGGATACATCGACAAGCTGTATGGTCCGGACCAAGTCTACAAGACCGTGGATGAGTTGCACGATGGCTTAGTCAAGGCCTACAAGGAATTTCTGACAGATTATCAGGCTGCGGGTGGTCAAATCATTCAATTTGACGACTGTCTGTGGGAAGTGTTTGCTAGCGATAATCAACAAAATCCCTTCGGTGCCGGCAATGGTAGCCTCCAGGAACTGGCGGATGTGGCGGTCAATACGAATAATGAATTGGTCGATTTCGGGCATCAGCTGGGGTTAAAGGTCTGGACCCATAATTGTCGTGGTAATTACGAAAGTCGCCATTTTGCGGAAGGTAGTTACAACACGATTGCCAAGAAATTCTTACATGATCAACATTACGACCGCTTCTTCCTCGAATGGGATGACGACCGTGCCGGTGACATTTCGGCGCTGAAGGTACTAGAAGACCGGCCCAACGTTGAAGTTGTCTTGGGACTACTATCAAGTAAGACCAACACTTTAGATGACGAAGACCGGGCCTTGCGACTCTTGACGCAGGCCAGCCAGATTTTAGATAAAGACCGGCTCTACTTATCGCACCAGTGTGGTTTCGCCTCCTGCGATTCAGGTAACGAATTGACCGAAGCCCAGCAGTGGGCCAAGATCGACCAGGGACAACAGATTGCGGCGAAGTTCTGGGATTAATTAGACCTTTAAATCATCGGGATGGTTTTGAATCTTCAACTAACCCAAATATTAAGTTAGTAATCAAACGAGACATGTACGTGCCCTGAAAAGGAACGTGCATGTCTCGTTTGCGTTTAGGACACGCCAACACAGAATACACAGCACGCAGTCGGTAAACATGGTAAAATAAAGCTTGCTGCCACCGATGAACGCATGAGTTAATTGCATGACCATTGGTGGCTCGGAGTATGCCCCCTGGTTTAGTCAGACTAGTCGGCTGCCAGGTCAGGCTGAGTAGATGCTTGGTGAGTGCTGAAATCAAACCGGTTTTGACGCAGCACGCCAGCTAGTTTCAATTAGGCTAACCATCACACAATATAATTATAGGAGTGAAACGCAATGGCAAACATTCAATGGTATCCCGGTCATATGGCTAAGGCGATTCACCAAATTCAAGATAATTTACACTTAGTAGACATCGTCTTTGAATTGGTGGATGCCCGGATTCCAGTGGCCTCACGTAATCCAGAAATCGAAAAAACGATTCAACAAAAACCGCACTTATTGATCATGACCAAGAAGGATTTGGCGGATCCGCAAGCGACGGCCGATTGGGTCAAGTATTATGAAGCGCAAGGCCAAGTCGCGATCGCTGTTGATTCGCGTAGTCGTACGATTGGTAAACAAATGACGCAGGCCGCCACCGACATGTTGGCGGATAAACTAGCCAAGATCGCCGCACGGGGCATCACCAATCGCCCGATTCGTGCAGTCTGTGTCGGGATTCCGAACGTGGGTAAGTCGACCTTATTAAACCACATCGTCAACAAGAAGATCGCCAAGGTCGGGGACCGTCCCGGGGTGACGAAGGGTCAACAGTGGCTCAAGGCCTCTAAAAAGCTTGAATTACTCGATACGCCCGGTATTTTGTGGCCAAAATTTGAAGACCAAGTTGTCGGTACGAAACTAGCGGTTACGGGCGCCATCAAAGAAAATATTTATCCTAATGATGACGTCGCCCTGTTTGCCTTAGACTTCTTCAAACAGCACTACGCTGATCGGTTAGTTGACCGATATCATTTGACGGCTGACCAATTGGCGCTACCCAATCCAGAGCTCTTGATCGCGATGACCAAAAACGCCGGCATGCGTGATGATTGGGAACGGTTCTGCGTCGCCTTTCTACTGGATATTCGCAAGGGGCGTCTCGGTCGTTTTACCTTGGACTTAACGGGGGATCAGCCGGATGCCTGAACGAACGATTGCGGAATTTAAGCGTTTGCTAGCCGACCATCCGGATAAAGCCGTGTTAACGGCCGCGCAAGCTGACAGTCGTAAAGGCGTTCAACAGGCTTATCAACGCTATCTTCGCCAAGCTGAAAAACACGCAGCGTTAGTGACCCGGTTCAATCACCACATGCAACTCGAACGTGATTTTTGGGCACGCGGTGGGCAATACGTCGCCGGCATCGATGAAGTCGGGCGGGGGCCATTAGCGGGTCCCGTCGTGACTGCGGCAGTCGTGTTGGATAACCAGTTCGATTTAATTGAAGTCAATGATTCCAAACAATTGACAGCTAAAAAACGGGCGGAATTGATGCCCAAAATCTTAGAAGAAGCCGTGGCGGTGGGGATTGGTGTCGCGGATGCCCCAACGATCGACCGGCTCAATATTTATGAAGCTACCCGGGTTGCGATGGCCCAAGCGGTCAATAATCTGACTGTCCGTCCAACGCGCCTATTGGTGGATGCGATGCAAGTGCCAGTTCCCATCGAACAGACCCGCTTGATCAAGGGTGATGCCAAGAGTGCCAGCATCTCTGCGGCTAGCATCGTGGCCAAGGTCGTCCGGGACCATTTGATGGTGATGTATGACCAAGTCTATCCCGGCTATGATTTCGCGGATAATATGGGTTATGGGACGGCTAAACACCTCGCTGGGCTAACGACATACGGGGCGACGCCGATTCATCGCCAATCTTTTTCGCCCGTTCAAAACGCCAGCCGTCATTAAAGACGTAACTACTCTGTATCAGCAGTCCGCCGTTCATGCAATTAACGGTTCGGACTGACTCAGAGGAGTGGCAAACATGCAACTACGTAGTTTATTAATTCGGCTTCAACTGGCTCACGGCATCGGCTATGTTGGGATGGTGCGAGTGCTCCAGGCTTGTCGACAACGGCAAACGGTGGTGACCGACCCACAACAGCTCAGTCAGATTGCCCAGCTAACGGCTAGTCGCCGGTCCCGGTTTATCGCGGATTGGCAAGCAGCTGACTTTCAACACCGCTTAAAACGGCACGCCCAGGTCGATATTTTGACGATTTTGGATGCCGATTATCCATCCGCCTTACTGGAAGGCTACCAACCACCACTCGTGTTATTTTTGCGTGGTCACCGGGAGTTATTAGCCAGTCGCCAGTTAGCGGTGGTCGGGGCCCGGCAAGCAACGAGCTATGCTGAACGGGCGGTGCAGCGCTTATTAGCACCATTGGCGACAGACCCGGTGACGATCGTGAGTGGTTTAGCCAAGGGGGCGGATGGATTAGCCCACCGCGCCGCCTTGCAATTCCACTTACCAACGATTGCGGTCATCGGGACGGGATTAGATATTAGTTACCCCCGTCAACACTCGGAATTGCAACAACAAATCGCTAACGTCGGTTTAGTGGTCAGCGAGTACCCCTTAGGCGTTGGTCCGGAACCATACCACTTTGTTGCCCGCAATCGTATAATCGCCGGTCTGTGTCAAACGCTGATTGTGGTGGAAGCTCAGGCCCACTCGGGTAGCTTGATTACTGCCAACTTAGCGTTACAGAACAATCGTAACGTGCTCGCAGTACCTGGACCAATCGACGCGCCGTACTCGGTTGGCTGCAATGAATTGATCGTCGCGGGAGCCAAACCAGTCTTAAATTCGCGACATATAATAGAAGAGTTTTTACCAAAAATTTGACAAGCCGTTTTTTTTGAAATATGATTACAGGGATTTCTTAAAGTGATATTTATAATAATGATAACGAAACCTGTAAGGAGCTGATCGAGTGGCTGCAAGTACAACGAAAGCCAAACCGGCGGCAAAGCGGAAAACCGCAACTAAGACCGCTACTAAGCGGAAAAGCAAAACTCCCGCTAAAAAATTAGTGATTGTGGAATCACCTTCCAAAGCAAAAACGATTGAAAAGTATTTAGGCCGTTCCTATAAGGTCGTTGCTAGTCTGGGCCATATTCGGGATTTACCGAAGAGCAAGATGGGCGTCGATGTTGATAACGAATACGAACCGCACTATATTTCGATTCGTGGGAAGGGCGATGTGATCAAGAGTTTACGGAAAGAGGCCAAAAAGGCTAAAGCCGTCTACCTCGCATCTGACCCGGACCGTGAAGGGGAAGCGATTGCCTGGCACTTGTCCTATTTATTGGGCTTGGATCCTAAGGACAAGAACCGCGTCGTGTTCAATGAAATTACCAAGGATACGGTCAAAAATGCGTTCAAAGAACCGCGTTCGATCGATATGGACCTGGTGGATGCGCAACAAGCCCGGCGAATTTTAGACCGGCTAGTTGGGTATTCAATCAGCCCATTGTTGTGGAAAAAAGTCAAAAAGGGCTTATCGGCGGGCCGGGTCCAGTCGATTGCCCTAGACTTGATTATTCAACGTGAAAATGAAATTAAAGCGTTCAAGCCGCAAGAATACTGGACGATCGACAGTGAGTTCCAGAAAGGCCGTTCCAAGTTTATGGCCAGTTTTTATGGCACTCACGGTAAGAAGCAAGCCTTAGACGATAATGACGCCGTTCAGAAGATTCTGGGCCAACTTGACCGTCAAGGTGACTTCAATGTCGTGAAGGTTGTTAAGAAGGAACGTAAACGGTTCCCAGCCCCGCCATTTACCACCTCAACCATGCAACAAGATGCGAACCGTAAGTTGAACTTCCGAACCCGAAAGACAATGATGGCGGCACAGCAATTGTATGAAGGTATCAACGTTGGTGGTAAGGAAGGCAGCGTTGGGCTAATCACTTACATGCGGACCGACTCGACGCGGATCTCTTCGATCGCCAAACACGAAGCTTCCCAGTTCCTGCACAAGGAATACGGCGCTGAGTATGCGGCCACCAAGCCAGTCAAAGGCAAGTTGCCAGAAGGCGCGCAAGATGCCCATGAAGCGATTCGGCCATCTTCCGTCTTCCGGACCCCGGCTAGCATCAAGGACTATTTGACTAAGGACCAATTCCGCTTATACCAATTGATTTGGTCGCGGTTTGTGGCTAGTCAGATGACGCCAGAAGTGCTCGACACGATGGCGGTTACGATTGACCAAAATGACGTTCAGTTCCGTGCTAATGGGTCCAAGACTAAGTTCGCGGGGTTCACGAAGATCTATGATAAGACTGAAAAGAACAACGTCTTACCTGATTTGAATGAAGGCGACGTGGTCAAGTTATCTAAGACTGACCCCCAACAACACTTTACTCAGCCACCGGCACGTTATTCTGAAGCCAACCTGATCAAAGCGTTGGAAGAAAACGGTGTCGGCCGGCCATCAACCTACGCCCCAACGCTGGATACGATTCAACGCCGCTACTACGTGAAGTTAGAAGCCCGGCGATTCGTCCCAACTGAACTGGGTGAAATCGTCAATGACATCATTCAGGAATACTTCCCAGATGTCGTTAACGTCGGTTTTACCGCCAGTTTAGAAGAACAGTTGGATGCCACGGAAGAAGGCAAGGAGAACTGGGTCAAAGTCGTGGATAGTTTCTATAAGCCGTTCTCTAAAGAAGTTGCGACGGCCGAAGAAAGTATGGAAAAGATCCAGATCAAAGACGAATTGGCCGGCTTCAATTGTGATATTTGTGGCGCCCCAATGGTCGTTAAGATGGGCCGTTACGGCAAGTTCTTTGCTTGCTCACGCTTCCCGGATTGTCGCAATACGAAGCCAATCGTCAAGGAAATCGGGGTCGTTTGTCCGCAATGTAAGCAGGGTCAAGTCATCGAACGGAAGTCGAAGAAGAACCGGATTTTCTACGGTTGCTCACGCTTCCCAGACTGTGACTTTGTCTCGTGGGACAAACCAGTTGGTCGCGATTGTCCAAAGGATGGTCACTACTTGGTCGAAAAGAAGGTCAAGGGTGGCAAACAAGTCTTGTGTCCAAATGGCGACTACAAAGAAAATGTACAAAAGTAAGGATTTTGAAAAGGTCATCTGCGGATGATCTTTTTTTGCGAGCTGAATATGAACGATTTGTGTTTAATGATGATTATTGTTTGCAATATCACGAGAATAGTAGGTGTTTCCCCGGTAAAACACTTGCCACGAACAATTAAAGTTCGACTTTTAGTGAATTGAATCGCTCGCAACGTTTATGACTAGCCAGCGTGATTGCTTGTATTCAGCTAGTTTCTCAGGTATGATGACTTCAATACTATCAACGGTATGATCACTAAGAAAAGAGGAATTCTGGATGGCATCAACACCAACAGTAAACGTTATCGGCGCCGGACTAGCAGGTTCGGAGGCCGCTTGGCACATCGCCAATATGGGCGTCAACGTTCGTTTATACGAAATGCGCCCAAGCAAAATGACTCCCGCACACCACACGGCACAATTCGCGGAGTTAGTCTGTACTAACTCATTACGTGCGAACCAACTCGCTAATGCGGCGGGACTTTTGAAAGCTGAAATGCGGCAAATGGATTCAATCGTCATGCAAGCGGCTGAACACCACGCCGTTCCAGCCGGGGGCGCGTTGGCCGTCGACCGCGACACGTTCTCAGCTGAGATTACTGAAGCGATTACCGCGTTACCAAACGTCGAAATAATTAATGAAGAAATCACCAGTTTACCAGATGGCATCACCGTGGTGGCGACCGGGCCATTAACGGCGGCCTCACTAGCGAAGTCGATTCAAGCTTTCAATGACGAAGACGACCTGCACTTCTTTGATGCGGCTGCGCCAATTTTGACTAAAGATTCGATCGATATGGATAAGGTTTATCTGAAGTCACGTTATGACCGTGGCGAAGCGGCTTACTTGAACTGCCCAATGACGGAAGAAGAATTCAATGTCTTCTACGACGCTTTGATCCATGCGGAAATGGCAGAAGCCCATGACTTTGAAAATTCGGATGTCTTCGAAGGCTGCATGCCAATCGAAGTCATGGCTCAACGCGGTCGTCAGACGATGCTGTTCGGACCGCTTAAGCCGGTGGGGTTGGAAGATCCAAAGACCGGGAAGCAGCCGTTCGCTGTCGTTCAATTACGCCAAGACGATGCGACAGGGGCCCTGTACAACATCGTGGGTTTCCAGACGCATTTAAAATGGGGCGAACAAAAACGGGTCTTCTCGTTGATCCCAGGCCTGGAAAACGTCGAATTTGTCCGCTATGGTGTCATGCATCGCAATACCTTCATGAAGGCACCGAAACTGTTGTTACCAACGTATCAGACACAACAACGGGCTGATCTGTTCTTTGCGGGGCAAATGACTGGTGTGGAAGGTTACATTGAAAGTGCGGCAAGTGGGATCGTCGCCGGGACCAACGCGGCTCGTTTAGCCCTCGGACTGGAACCCCTAGTTTTCCCAACGGATACGATGATGGGTGCAATGGCCCATTACATTACGCATACCAATGCGAATAATTTCCAGCCGATGAACGCTAACTTTGGAATTATGCCGAAATTAAGTCAACGGATTCGCGACAAGCGTGAGCGCAACACGGCGATTTCAGAACGCGCGTTAGCTGATTTGGCAACGTTCAAAGACGAAACCTTGACCGTTAATAACTAATCATTAATATTTGCACCTAATTATCAGGGCGCATAATTGTGTTTTCCTCCATACTTTGCTAAAGTAGCAACGTATGGAGGTTTTTGTATGGAGACAGATTATTTGGCCCTTTTTTTGAAATACGTGCGGGTCGAACGGCAATATTCAGAAGAGACCGCCGCAGCTTACCGGGAAGATATTCAAGCTTTTAATGATTTCTTAACGGCAAACGGCGGCGCGAAAGCGTATACTGAAGTTGACCGGTTGGATGTCAATGTTTATTTGAGTCATCTATATGACCGGCATTTGACACGGAACTCGATTGCTCGTAAAGTGTCAAGCTTACGGTCGTTCTATAACTTTTTAGTTAAGAACGATTTAGCGCAATTGAATCCGTTTGTCTACGTGCAACTAAAAAAACACGCCGCGCGCTTACCCCGGTTCTTTTATCAAAAGGAATTGGACGTGCTCTTCAAAACCGTCTATGCGGATGACAGTATCATGGGCGCTCGTAATGCCGCCTTGCTTGAAGTCTTGTACGGGACTGGTATCCGGCTGAGTGAATGCGTCGATCTGCAATTAAGCGACATCGACTATGACCTCAAAATGATGTTGATTCGTGGGAAGGGCGACAAGGAGCGTTACGTGCCATTTGGCCGTTACGCTGCCGCCGCCCTGCAACGCTATCAGACTGTCTGTCGGCAACCCGTGATGGAAAAGTATGGTCAGACCCATCAGACCGTGTTTATCAACCGGCATGGGGGCCCGATCACGGGCGGTGGCATCGAATACGTGCTCAATCAAATCGTGAAAAAGAGCAGTTTGACGGCGGATATTCATCCGCATATGTTGCGGCATACGTTTGCGACCCAGATGCTCAACAATGGGGCGGATCTCCGGACCGTACAAGAACTATTGGGGCATACGAGCTTGTCGACGACGCAAATATACGCGCACGTGACTAAGGAACACTTACAACAAGATTATCGTCAATTTTTCCCACGAGCCACGCGGGAATCGACAAAGGAGACTGAACATGACAACGAAATTTGAAGCAACAACGATCTGTGCCGTTCGTCAAAACGGCCATAATGCTATGGCTGGTGATGGCCAAGTGACGATGGGTGAAAAAGTCGTCATGAAGGGGACGGCGCACAAGGTCCGTCGTATTTACAATGACCAAGTTGTCGTTGGCTTTGCGGGCAGTGTCGCGGATGCTTTTAACCTCGAAGATCGTTTTGAAAAGAAACTCAACGAATTTTCTGGTAACTTACAACGGGCTGCCGTTGAATTAGCACAGGAATGGCGTAGCGACCAAGCCCTCCAAAAATTGGAAGCTTTGTTGATCGTTATGAACAAAGACGACATGCTACTGGTTTCAGGAAGCGGTGAAGTCATTACGCCGGATAACGACGTGCTGGCTATCGGTTCTGGTGGTAACTTTGCTCTAGCAGCGGCGCGGGCAATGCAGTTGCATGCCAAGGACATGAGCGCAAAAGAAGTTGCTGAAGCAGCGATCCACATCGCTGGTGACATCGATATCTTTACGAACCATAACGTTATTTCAGAAACCTTGTAAGGTGGGAGGAAACTCATGGAAGAAATCAATAAGACACCCAAACAAATCGTTGCTGCGCTGGACAACTATGTGATTGGTCAAGGCCAAGCTAAGAAAGCCGTTGCCATCGCTTTGCGCAACCGTTATCGGCGGATGGAACTGTCTGCTGAAATGCAAGAAGAGATCACACCTAAGAACATGCTGATGATTGGACCAACCGGGGTCGGTAAAACGGAAATTGCGCGGCGGTTAGCTAAAATCGTGCACGCGCCGTTCGTCAAGGTCGAAGCGACCAAGTTTACTGAAGTCGGCTATGTTGGTCGTGACGTGGAATCGATGGTTCGTGACCTCGTGGACGTCGCAATTGAAATGGAAAAGCAACAGGCTTACTCCGGCGTTCGGGCCAAAGCGGTCCAAGCTGCGGATAAACGCCTCGTTAAGCTGTTAGTGCCCGCACAAAAGAAGCAGGCCAAGCAAAATGGCAATGAATTTCAAAACATGATGAACATGTTTACCCAGATGCAGAATGGGCAAACACCGGACATGAATGAATCATCGAACGAAGAAGTGACGGATGATGTTCGTAACCAACGCTTATCCGTGGCTGATCAGCTCAAGAGCGGTCGCTTAGAACAATCCGAAGTCACGATTGAAATGGACGATCCACAACAGGCTGCTGCTGGTAGCAATAACATGTTGGGCCAAATGGGCATCGACTTGGGAGATAGCTTAGGTGCCTTAATGCCGAAGAAGCGCATCAAGCGGACAATGCCAGTTGCAGAAGCTCGTGAGATCTTAGTGCGTGAAGAATCTGAAAAATTAGTCAATAATGCGGATATTTATCACGACGCGATTGTCCGTGCCGAAAATACTGGGATTATTTTTATTGATGAAATTGATAAGATTACCAAGGGCGGCCAACAGGGTTCTGGTGAAGTTTCACGTGAAGGCGTTCAACGCGATATCTTACCAATCGTTGAAGGTTCTCAAATCTCAACCAAATACGGACCAATCAACACTGATCACATCCTGTTTATTGCTTCTGGTGCCTTTGCCGAAAGTAAGCCTAGTGATCTGATTGCTGAATTACAGGGTCGTTTTCCAATTCGGGTCGAACTTGACGACTTGAGCCAAGTAGACTTCGTTAAGATTTTAACGGAACCGAAGAACGCGTTGATCAAACAATATATTGCCTTGATCGGTACAGACAATATCAAGGTGACCTTCACGATCGAAGCGATTGAAGCCATTGCCTCGATCGCCTACAAGGTCAACCATGAGACGCAAAATATTGGTGCGCGGCGTTTGCATACCATTCTTGAAAAATTACTTGAAGAATTGCTGTACGAAGGCCCAGATATGGAAATGGGTGAAGTGACGATCACAGAAAATTACGTCAACGAACGTATTGGTAACATTGCACAGGATAAAGACCTTAGTCGCTATATCTTATAATATAATCAAAGGGGGCGTTGACACGGATGACAGTCGTATTAAAGAATCAATATCTGACCGTTTCAATCAATGAAGCGGGGGCCGAATTAAGTAGTGTAAAGTCAAATGATGGCATCGAATATATGTGGCAAGCAGATAAGAAATATTGGGGACGGCATGCACCCGTCCTGTTTCCAATCGTCGGCCGCTTGAAAGATGACCAGTATACCGTTGCCGGTCAAGCTTATCACATGGGCCAACATGGTTTTGCACGGGACAACGATTTCTCCGTCGTGAAACAAACGGAAACGACGGCAACCTTGGAATTGACTGATACCAGTGCAACCCGGTCGATGTACCCGTATGCATTTCGGTTACGTCTGATTTATACGTTGACGGATCATGAATTGACCGTTAACTATAACGTGCATAATCCAGCCAACCAGGACTTGCTATTTGCAGTCGGGGGACATCCCGCTTTTAATGTGCCGCTAGCGGATCCTAATGGGGACTTGGCGGATTACCAGATTCGAGTGGCGCCACGCCAAGTTTACTCACATATTCCATTGAAGGCACCGCTGAATGATGCGGCCAATGCGGATGAGTTAGATTTGACGAAACCACTTGAACTGAACCGCGAATTGTTCAAAGATGATGCCGTTATTTTGGCTCTAGATCATCATGAGACGACTTTAATGCTGGAAACGGATTTAGATGATCATGGGGTGGCGATGACGATTGAAGACGCACCGTACGTCGGCATGTGGTCACCATACCCCGCAGAAGCGCCATTCGTCTGCTTAGAGCCATGGTGGGGCATCGCGGATAACGTGGACAGCGATGGCCAATTAAGCCATAAGATGGGCATTAATCGCCTTGGTGCGAATAAGACGTTTGATGCGAAATATGACATTAGTTTCTTTTAGCAAAGTTAGATAACGCACTAAAAAGACCAACGAATCTCAATTTGTTGGTCTTTTTAGTGTGGCATGACAATCAAGTATACTGTAACTTCTTACTTTAACTAAAATTAAAAAACAACTCAAAAACACAGCACCTAGCTTACCACGTGCAAAACAAAAAGGCCACACGCAATTGTGTGACCTTTAAATTCTAATTTATTTGCGATTAGCGCGTTGCTGGCGGCGCCAACCAATCCCAAAATGGACCAGTGACTCAGTCCCGTTTTTAATTCGAGCAATGTTGCTGCGATGCCGGTAAAAAATGAAGCATGTCAGGACAAGTGCCACCACGGAAAGTAGCCAGTCTTGATAATAAAAGATGGCAATTAAGGTGACGATTGGAAATGCCGTCATACTGGCGACACTCACCATACTGGTTGTGTAGACTAAGATGAACATGATGACACTCGCAATCAGGAAGAACTCCCAATTGTAGGCAAGCAGAATACCGGCACTGGTTGCGACGGCTTTACCGCCCTTGAAACCAATGTAAATCGAAAAGGTGTGCCCCAGGATGGCGGCTAATCCGATCAAAAGGGTGTAGCGATTAGCCATATGAAATAAGAGCGTCGGTTGAAGTGCTGCAATTGTGCCTTTCAAGATGTCCATTGCCATGACGATCGTCCCAGCAGTCGGCCCTAACACGCGATACGTATTGGTCGTGCCAATATTGCCGCTTCCAGCTAAGCGGATATCAGTTTGAAAGAATAGCTTGCCAATGATGACACCCGAAGGAATCGAGCCGATTAAGTAGGCAACGATCAGCATAATTAATATTTTCAAAATTGGTTCCTCCTGCAATAGAATCACTCAATATTTTAGCATTCTTTTGATGATTGTGGGACTAAATCGATTTAAAAAAATAATAGAATGTGCTGGAATTATGAAAATAAAATGATTTTTTGATAATTTTTAATTGGATAAATGCCGGTGATTCAAGCTTTTAAAGCGCCTACAGCCAAATTATCCGCGCATTTTAAGAACTTGTCGTGAATCACAATAAGTTTATTCATTGAACTGGCGCTTAGAATCAACATGAGGTAAGCTAGTAAGTGGCATTAATTTTATGGCGTGCACGAACATATGTTTGCTAAACGGATTAATTAAGTGTATGCTAACAGATGACAAGCCAGCAGATAAGATCTAAAAAGACAACTGTCGCTTGACAAGTTCAGCATCGGTGGACTATTTTAAAACGGTTACCGTTGCTCGACTGAATGGGACAGATGAGAAAATTCAAAAGGAGTTGTGAGAATGGCCAAGAAAAGCCCAAAATATGATGATTCTTCAATCCAGGTGCTTGAAGGATTAGAAGCCGTTCGGAAGCGTCCCGGAATGTATATTGGTTCCACGGACGGCCGCGGACTCCATCACCTAGTTTATGAAATTGTTGATAATGCGGTCGATGAGGCGTTAGCCGGTTATGGGAAAGAGATTAACGTCACGATTCACGCAGATAACAGTATTACCGTCGTTGACCATGGTCGTGGAATGCCAGTCGGGATGCATGCTTCCGGTATTCCAACCCCTGAAGTTATTTTGACGGTCCTCCACGCGGGCGGTAAGTTTGGTCAAGGGGGCTACAAGACGTCTGGGGGCCTTCACGGCGTCGGCGCGAGCGTGGTTAATGCGCTTTCGTCTGAGTTAACTGTCACAATCATCCGTGATGGCTATCGCTACGTGGAACACTTTAAGGACGGTGGTCATCCAGTTGGGACCCTTGAAAAGAAGGGCAAGACGAACAAACCAACTGGGACGACGATGACGTTTAAGCCCGATGCCAGCATCTTTACGACCACCGTTTATAATTTTCAGACGTTAGCTGAACGGCTTCGTGAATCAGCCTTCTTGTTGAAAGGCGTTAAGATCACGTTAACTGACGAACGAGAAAACCAGGAACAAGAACTGGTTTTCCACTACGAAGATGGTATCAAAGCGTTTGTCAGTTATCTCAACGAGGATAAAGATACGCTGGGTGACATCATGTTCTTTGATGGCACTAAAGAAGGCGTGGAAGTGGAAGTCGCCGCACAATACAACGACGGCTACTCCGAAAACTTGTTGTCATTCGTTAACAACGTGCGGACGCCAGATGGTGGGACTCATGAAGTTGGGTTCCGGAGCGCGTGGACCAAAGCATTTAACGAATATGCCCGTAAAGTCGGCCTGTTAAAGGATAAAGATAAAAATCTTGAAGGCTCCGACGTGCGTGAAGGGTTATCGGCAGTTATTTCGTTGCGTGTGCCCGAAAATCTACTGCAATTTGAAGGCCAAACCAAGGAAAAACTAGGCACTCCAGAAGCCCGGACGATCGTTGACAATATCGTGAGCGAGCAGTTGCAATTCTTCTTGATGGAAAATGGCGAATTTGCGCAGATGCTGATCCGTAAGTCGACCAAAGCAAGGCAAGCTCGCGAAGCCGCACGCAAAGCCCGCGATGAGAGCCGGAATGGTAAACGCCGTCACAAGCAAGAACGGTTGCTATCCGGAAAGCTAACGCCTGCACAATCCAAGAACGCGAAGAAAAATGAATTGTTCCTCGTCGAAGGGGATTCGGCCGGTGGTTCTGCCAAACAAGGCCGTGACCGTAAGTTCCAAGCGATTTTACCGTTACGTGGTAAAGTGTTAAATACAGAAAAGGCCAAACTGGCAGATATTGTTAAAAATGAAGAAATCAACACGATGATTTACACGATTGGTGCGGGGGTTGGTCCAGAATTCGATATTAAGGCCAGCAACTACGACAAAGTCATCATCATGACCGATGCGGATACCGATGGTGCCCATATTCAAATTCTGTTATTGACCTTCTTCTACAAATACATGCGGCCAATGATCGATGCAGGCAAAATCTACATCGCCTTACCGCCACTGTATCGATTACAGAAGCGGCAGAATAAGCAAATGCGGACCGAATATGCTTGGACCGATGAAGAATTGACACTTAAGACCAAAACGTTTGGCAAGGGCTACGCGCTGCAACGGTATAAGGGTCTTGGTGAAATGAACGCAGAACAACTGTGGGAAACCACGATGGATCCTGAAAAGCGGACGTTGGTACGGGTTCGTATTGACGATGCAGCGTTAGCCGAAAAACGGGTCACGACCTTGATGGGTGATAAAGTGGAACCTCGTCGTAAATGGATCGAAAGTAACGTTCAATTTACGTTAGATGAGGATGGCTCATTACTTGATAACGAAGCCGTTTCATCCGCCCATCAGCAAGCTGACCAAGAGTTAGCACAACAATTAAAGCATTAGAGGAGGTCGTATAATGGCAACAGAACAGCCAAAAATTCAAGAATTAACGCTTGAAGACGTCATGGGCGACCGCTTCGGCCGTTATTCTAAGTATATTATTCAAGAGCGGGCACTTCCTGACATTCGTGATGGCTTAAAACCGGTTCAACGCCGGATTCTATACGCGATGAATCAGGATGGCAATACCTTTGATAAGGCCTTCCGTAAGTCTGCTAAGTCAGTTGGGAACGTCATGGGTAACTTTCACCCCCATGGTGATTCGTCAATTTACGAAGCGATGGTGCGTCTGAGTCAGGATTGGAAGTTACGAGAACCACTCATCGAGATGCACGGGAACAATGGGTCGATGGACGGTGACCCGGCCGCTGCCATGCGGTATACCGAAGCTCGTTTGAGTAAAATTTCGGGTGAAATGCTCCAAGACATCGATAAAAAGACCGTTGATATGGTCCTGAACTTCGATGATACCGAGTATGAACCAACCGTGTTACCAGCGCGGTTCCCGAACTTATTGGTGAACGGTGCAACTGGGATTTCAGCCGGTTATGCCACTGAAATTCCACCGCACAATCTGAGTGAAGTCATCGACGCGATTTTGTTCTTGATGAATCATCCCAAGGCGAGTCTGGAAGACTTGATGGACTTTGTGAAGGGGCCTGATTTCCCGACTGGCGGGATTATCCAAGGCTTGGCTGGTATCAAGCAAGCTTACGAAACTGGTCGTGGTCGCATCGTTGTCCGGTCGCGGACGAAAATCGTGCCACTCAAGGGTAATAAGTCCCAAATCGAAGTTTCTGAGATTCCTTATGAAGTCAACAAAGCGCAACTCGTTAAGAAAATTGACGAGATTCGCATCTTAAAGAAGATCGAAGGAATTGCTGAAGTCCGCGATGAAAGTGACCGTAAAGGCCTCTCAGTCGTGATTGAATTGAAGCGCGATGTTAACGCGGAAGGTATTTTGACTTACTTGCTCAAAAACACCGACTTGCAAATCACGTATAACTTCAACATGGTGGCTATCTATCATCAACGTCCTGAACACGTTGGACTGAAGACGATTTTATCGGCCTACTTAGAACATCAGCGCGACGTCATCACTCGTCGGACCAAGTTCAACTTGCAAAAGGCAGCTGATCGTCAGCATATCGTTCAAGGGCTGATCAAAGCGATGTCGATTCTGGATCAAGTTATCAAGACAATCCGGGGCAGCAAGGATAAAAAAGACGCCAAGCAGAACTTGGTCAGTCAATTTGATTTCACTGAAATTCAAGCTGAAGCCATCGTCACGATGCAACTATACCGCTTGACGAATACCGACGTGACCCAGTTGGAAAAGGAAGCTGCGGACTTAGCTAAGTCGATTGAAACTTATCAATTGATTCTGGCTGAACCCAAAGAACTCGATAAGGTATTGCGGCGGGAACTAAAGGCCGTTCAAAAAGCCTATCCAACCAGTCGTTTGACCGAAATTCAAAATGAGATTCAAGAGTTGAAGGTTAAAACCGAAGTGGTCATTCCGCAAGAAGATGTCGTCGTGATGATTAGTCATGATGGCTATATCAAACGGACTAGTTTACGCTCCTATTCGGCTTCTGAACCTGATGATAATGGGCTAAAAGACGAAGATTATCCAATCTATTTGGCTAAGAATAGTACGTTAGACCATTTGATGATGTTCACGAATATGGGTCATCTAATCTATCGGCCAGTCTATGAGATTTCAGATGCCAAGTGGAAAGATACTGGCGAGCATATTTCGCAGACGATTGGGCTTGCGGACAACGAACGCATTACCTGGGTCTACAGTTTTGAAAATCTGAAAGCCACCGGTAAGTTCTTAGTTGCCACTAGTGACGGTTACATTAAACAGACGGCGTTTGCGGACTACACCCCTGGTCGGACGTATAAGACCCGCGCCAGTCAATTTATCAAACTGAAATCAGACGATGCGAGTGTCGTCACGGTCGATTATCTGCCAGCTGCACCAACTGGAACTTTAGTGCTAGTCACGCAACACGGCTATGGCTTACGTTACGATTTAAGTGAAGTGCCAACGATTGGTGCCAAAGCAGTCGGCGTTAAGTCAATGGATCTTCGCGACGATGCCATCGTACGTGCGACAATTGCCAATGAGACCGACTTGTTAGACATGATTACGCAGCGCGGTTCATTTAAGAAAATGAAGGTCGCAGATATTCCGGTCACCAGTCGGGCTCGTCGTGGGGTTCAAGTCTTACGTGAATTGAAGAGTCATCCGCACCGGGTCGCTGATTACGTCTTAGTGGCTGCCGATGCAAGTGGCGTGGCCTTCGATGTCTTGACAGACCGGGGTAAGCACCATTCGATTTTAAGCGATGATCATCCGGTCAGCGCACGGTATTCAAACGGGTCCTTCGTGGTCGATACCGATACAGAAGGGGAACCCGTTGCAATGCAAGTTCACCCAATTCCGTTAACTGTTTAGTTGCCAATGCGAATGCTTGCACGTTAATCCGTATTCGATTAAGATAAAGTTATGGCAATGTAAAAGATTATGAATTAGTTAAGCTTTATTTACCGATAACAACCGCTTGCTTTCACCATGAATCTTGTATAAAATTATAGGTATCATAAGATGGCGATAAGAAGAAAGGATCAGGTAAAATTCATGAAGACAACTCAAGAAAGTATTTTCTCCTCGAAAACGTTAACGTATTTCTTGCAATTAGCCGAAACAATGAATTACACACAGGCTGCTCAAATTTTGGGTATTACGCAACCAGCGTTGACGCAACAAATTAAAAAGTTGGAACGCACGGTTGGGGCCCCATTATTCTATTCAGTGGGTAAGAAGTTACGACTCTCTGATGCGGGTTACACCATGTTAAATGCCACACACAGTATTTACGATGTCCTGAACAAAGCGACCGACGAGATTCAACAAACGACCAGCGCCACCCAAGGAACGATTAATATTGGGGTGCTGGCTTCAATTGAAGATCACGTGTTTGAAGACTTTGCAATCAAGTATTATGAAGCCAATCCAAATGTCATTATTTCGCTACACATGTTGACCCGCAAAGAAATTTGGGAACGACTAGAAAATAACCGCATTGATTTGGCCGTCATGTATTTGCCTGACGAAAGCATTAAAAACTGGAAGCCATACCAATCGAAGAAGATTATTCAAGACGAATTGCTCTTCATTTCGGGTGACCCCAAGTTAGCTAAGAAGAAGCGGATCAAGTTTAAGGATACGACGCTCAGTCCATGGGTCACTTATCCAGAGAACTATTATTTAGATCAAGTGGTGAAGGAATCTTACAAGAACCAGCTCGCTGATTTACCAACTGCAGCGGCTCGGTTCACGACACCACAACAGATCTACCGGTTCGTTGCGGCAACGACCAACACGAATACGGCATTACCAAATTCATTCATGGTTGCTAACCCAGCGACAGACAAGTTACACACGCTGTCATTTGAACCAGCAATCAAGTTTGATTTGAACTTCGTCTTCCGTAAAGATAAGGACCAAATTCCACGGATCAAGAACTTCTTGGACGAATTTGATGCTTACTTACGGGCTGAAGATTATATTTCACGGTTACAAAAAATTAATCAAAAATAAGTTTTAAGGGAGTTTTGTACTAATGAGTAAGGAATTAATTTTTGGACACCAAAATCCTGATACCGACGCAATCGTGGCGGCAAAGGCATTCTCATATTTCGAAAATAAAATGGGTGCGGATACTGAAGCCGTTGCATTGGGCGAACCCAATGAAGAAACCCAATTTGTTTTGGATCACTTTGACGAACCAGCACTGCGGGTCATCACTAAAGCTAGTGACGAAGTTGACAGTGTCATGCTTGTTGACCACAACGAACCACAACAAAGTGTCAGTGATATTGCCGACGTTACGGTGAGTCACGTGGTTGATCATCACCGGATCGCCGGTTTTGAAACCGCACAACCATTGTTCTATCGTGCCGAACCACTTGGCTGCTGCAGCACGGTTATCTACAAGTTGTTCCAAGAAAACGACATTGAAATTCCTGCTAAGTTGGCCGGTTTGATGCTTTCTGCCATCATCTCCGACACCTTATTATTGAAGTCACCAACGACGACTGAAACCGATGTCGCCGTGGTTAAGGACTTAGCTAAGATTGCTGATATCGATTATGAAACTTACGGTTTAGCAATGCTTAAGGCTGGGACTAACCTTGATAGCAAGTCAGAAAAAGAATTAATCGATGCCGATGCTAAGTCATTTGAAATGGCTGGTTCAACGGTACGTGTCGCTCAAATCAACACGGTTGATTTAGATGATGTTTTCAAGCGTCAAGCAGCCTTAGAAGATGCTGCTAAAGCTGAAAATGCCAGTGACGGCTATGACTTGTTCTTGATCCTTGCCACTAACATTTTAGATAGCAATTCCGAATTGTTAGTCGTTGGGGGCCCAACAGAACCCGTTGAAAAGGCCTTTGGTAAGACGATTGCCAACAATCGTTTAAGCTTACCAGGTGTCGTTTCACGGAAGAAGCAAGTTGTCCCACAATTAACGGACGCATTCAACGCCTAAGCTAATCGGGATAAAATCTGAATAGTGACTAAAGAAGCTGCCAGTTTTGGGAGCTTCTTTTTTGCATTTTGGGGTAAATGGGGTATGATAATACTTGTAATTAAGTTGTGTACAACTTAATAGCTGAAAGGACTGATTTTAATGACTAAGCAGCAAGATGAGTTACGGCAACGCCTAACACCTGAACAATATGCAGTCACTCAAGAGGCAGCAACTGAACGACCTTTTAGTGGTGAATATGATGATTTTTATCAAGACGGCATCTATGTTGATGTTGTAAGCGGTCAGGCATTATTCAGTTCGCGCGATAAATATGATGCTGGCTGTGGTTGGCCGTCCTTCACGAAGCCAATTGAACCGGCTAATCTCAACGAACATTACGATGATTCGTTCGGCATGCATCGGACCGAAGTGACTAGTGCGCAGGCGAAATCGCATTTAGGGCACGTCTTCCCAGATGGTCCGCGTGACCAGGGTGGACTGCGCTACTGCATCAATTCAGCCGCACTAAAATTCATTCCAGTTGATGAATTAGAAGCCGCGGGTTACGGTCAGTACCGGCAGTTATTTAAATAAGACATTCAAACCAAATGGAGGATTAATATGACAGATACTGCAATTTTTGCTGGCGGTTGTTTCTGGTGCATGGTCAAACCATTTGATCAACAGCCTGGAATCAAGTCCGTAATTTCTGGATATACAGGTGGTCACGTTGCTAATCCGACCTATGAACAAGTTGCCAGCCATACGACTGGTCATACTGAGGCGGTCGAAATCACCTTTGATCCTGAAATTATTAGCTATGCGCAATTGGTTGAAATTTATTGGCGCCAAACAGATCCGACTGACGCCTCTGGTCAATTCCAAGACCGCGGTGATAGCTATCGGCCCGTCATTTTTGTGAATAGTGAGGAACAACGGAAGGTCGCCACGGCTTCACGTGACGCATTGGCAGCCAGCGGTAAATTCGCTGAGCCAATCGTAACGACGATTGAAGACGCCAAGCCATTTTATCCAGCAGAGGAAGAACATCAAGACTTCTATCGTCGCAATCCATTTCGTTATCAGATTGAAGAAATGGGCGGCCGTGAAGCCTTTATTAAGGAACACTGGCAAGACTAGTTAGTACAAGGACACAAAAATAACCCGGCTTATGACGAATTTTGAGTACGTCATAAGCCGGGTTTTATTATCAGTTATAATGATTGATTAAGTCCCATTACTTAGCTTGATAAGCATCGAGCGCTGAATAAAAGGATTGTTTGACAGAGTCGCGAATATTCAAATAAGTAATATAATCAGATAATTCGTGAACATTACTCGTCATTGGAAAATCAAAATCAGAATGGGCGTAAGAAGCAGCTGGAGCGAACGGTCCGTTTTGTTCAATGAACGGTTCCAGCCAACGGTAAAATGTCATCAAATCATCCTTTCAAGTACTTTGGTTAATCAATATAACCAGTGTACCGCAAAGATTGCCGCTGTACAGGCGTTTTAAGGCTTCTTAACTAACTAGCAAATGCAGTGTAATGCTTGTCCTACGTTTGTAAAGTATTGTAAAGGTGTCGTAATAACGTAATGTTACTTTAACTAGTAAAGTTAATGATCAAACTCACCTGTCAGTTGCTGATTACCTGGTGCCCAGTCTAGTTAAAAACCTACCTGTAAAGCAGTTGAAGACTGATATAACACACAATCAAAAGCCACCCGCAACGGTAATTGTAGGTGGCTTAACGTGGCTCAGGTGGTTCGCTTAGCTTGTAAGGTCCGCAAATCACGTTGTCTGAGCAAATTTTGGTAATATTCGAGGCTGGTTGCGTCTAAGCGTAAGCGTGTCATAATTTGGGTGGGTTCAGTCGTCCGATGCTGGTTTAAATACCACAGGATAAAGTCTTGACGGAGCGTCACGGGCTTCAGTGGCACGCCTAAGCGCTGGCCGTCGCCGGCTAAATACTTGTGCAACGCCGCCAAAGTGATGTGTGGATCATTGCCACGTTGACGCTTCTTTAAGAACAAATCTGGGCTGCCACTTTGTGCTTGTAAAGGTTGTAAATAGGTTTGTAACGTCATGATAAAGCGGTGTTCGTCAACGGTAAACTGTAGCTGTTTAAAATCCTGATAGAACCCAGGCGTCAGCATTTCGGTGGCGGTATAACCCTTGTAAGTTAGCAATAAAAATAAGCGCGTATACGTGTGCAGGTCTTCATTTGCCAACCATTGTGGGAGTAACTCTGGCCACGTGGTGGTTGTCGGTTGGTTTAGTAAGGGTTGTCCTTTGATTGCAAACGTCGGTAGCGTTGTAATAATTCGATGGGCAAATAAATAGCTAAAGTAACCATTTAGATTTGAAAGCGCTTTGTTCAAGGTTGACGGTTTGAATTGGCGTTGCTCACGCAGCATTTCCAAATAGGCGCGAATATCATTTTCAGTTAAGTCAGCGAGTAACTGATCTTTAGCGAAAGTCTCGTTGAAATGTTGTTCATAATTAAAAAAGTCTGCGAGCGTCAATTCATATTGTTCAATCGTACTAGCTTGTTTGCCAGCAGTTTGTAAGGAAGCAATAAAGCTACGGGCATACGGAAATTTAGCAGTCATTGGCAGCAGGCCGTCCTTTCAATAGATGAAATCTTACTTTAACTAAAACATAAAATAACCGAAAAAACAAGCAATATATCGCGTGCTGAGAGACGCATTCTGAGAGCTAGTTCAGATGATAGACGGACAAGTGGTCGTTAGTTGTGCTTAAAATCAACGAATATGAATCAAGGATTTGAGGTGAATTAAGTAGTCAGATGAACAAATCGTAATTAGGATAGAAAATTGCTTGGTAACATGATTAGCAGAATTTGCGACATACTAAAATCAAATTCAGCATGAGTCAGATTTGAGCCAACTTGATAACTGACGAATGATTCAATTCAAGCGATCAAATTTAATTCAAGTTCAAATGACACTTAAAAGCTAGTCGTTGAATCTGAGTAAATAAAATATTTCGGTTGACGATTGAATTTAATATGCCGAATTTAAAATTCAGATTCAATTTATCATTTTAAAATGTCAGCGGTGAAAGTTGCAAACGAAAAAGTCGTGATTAAGTTTGGTAAAAGTTGTTCAGGGGACCATTTTAGGTCGTGGGGGAGTATTTTTACTTTTGATTCTACTTTGTATAATATATATTATGTAAACTAGAATATATCAAAAAAGCCCCCTCGCTAAATTAGCCTGGATCAAGCTTGACTCATTGGTTTGACCGTTAACTGGCCTTTTTTGCGCAGTTTTTTAACTTTTTGAAATAACTTTTTCTAGATTGACTGACAAATCAGAATGAATTTTAACAGAGCTGTTTAAAATAACTTCAATAAATTCAACTAAAAACGCCTGAATCCGTTAAATGAGACTCGGATTCAGGCGTTGGTTTGTGTAAATACAGTTAGCTAGTTCAAATGCTCAAGTTATCTGATTCAACGGCTCCGTCAATGGTATTCGCGCTAATCAACCCATATTTGAACGCATTGCTGGGTTTAAAGTACAACTATGCCGCTGTATGGCATTCGTTCAGCAAATCGGGCCATATTACAAATTCTACTGGTTTTCATTTAAGGCGTAGCAATCTGTAATTAGCCACCAACTGTTTCAGTCACTTAGAGACTTCATGTGCTTGTTTGAAGGCGTAACTAAGATTGACGGTGCCTCAAATATGCTGATAAATGCTGAAACAGCGCGTTTTATAGCCATTAATCGCACCATTCACGAACAGCTGTGTCAGCAACATCAACTTGATTACCGGCAATCGTTAGTGGTCGTTCAATCGTATAATTGGTCGCGCCACTGATTTGTAGCAACTGAGACATCACATCAAGGCAGTTACCAATACCGTAGCCGCCATTCGTCTCAAATGGCATGATACGTTTGCCTGATAGTTCGTTTCCGTAAGCTTGCAAGAATGCTTTAAGTGGTTCGCTCAGTGTCATGGCCCAGGTTTGAAAGCCCAAATAAACCGTCTCATATTGCGTCAGGTCTGGTAATTGCATATTTAAATCTGGTGTCAAACCCGTATCACGCTCACGATTAGCGCGGGTTCTGGTTTCTAGATAATCAGCTGGATACGGATTTGTGAGCGTAATTTGGCAGACATCGCTGTTGGTCAAATTAGCAATTTTGCTGGCTAGCAATTCGGTTGCACCTGAACGCGACCAATAAATGACGATTTGATGTGCTTTCTCAGTGATTCGGCGAGCGACACCCTGACTAGTCGTATCTTGACCATCAGATGGGGTCATGCGCCCACTATCCCAGCGTGCGCCCTTGCGTGTGACTTGATTGGCTTGCACAGGTTTACCGGCAATATGACCCAAAATCGGACCTAATGAGTGTTGTTGCATATCGATAACCACCCTTCCTAAGTGAGTTTAAAGCAGGGACTCGGCTTGTAAAAAACGCGGCCGTGCCCCTGCTTTTTAGCCCCTGCCATTTTTAAGTTTAAAAACAGCGACAAGCAGTCAAATGGTCACCATCTTGAAGACGACTTTTTGGCTGTTTGTGCTTAAAACAAATTAGTAAACTGGGCGAGTCTCACCCTGCGTGGCAGCATCTGCAATCCCGACGCTGTCATTTGCTAAAAATGTCGGATCTGCGATGATTTTGACAATCACGTCGGCCATACTTTGACGCGAGCCAGAGACGCCGACATACGGTTCGTTGCGGTGAGTCAGCTGATACTTGATTTCGTCACGGTCGTTTAACCATGGAAAACGCAACGTTGTATAGGAAATTCCGGACTGCGCTAGTAATTCATCGGCGTGAACAGCAGCTGGTAAGCCACTTTTGACCATTTGATAATTCCAACGGCCATATTCACCAGGAACTTCATTGTAAAGTCCTAATAGACTCGATTCAATGATCCGTTGAACCCCTTGTTCTCGACTGGCTTTGATGACATTACGCGTGATGACGTTATCAGGTGTGTGATCCACCGCCGCAATGTAAACGATATCTTGCCCGTGCATAGCGGCTTTGACGGCCTGATAATCGGTCATATTACCATCGATTAGGGTTACCCGCGAATTGTCAGCTAGGTTTGCAAGTCGTGATTTTTGACGTAGAAACAATGTCAAATGGACATCGGATTGCTCCACTAAAACACGTTTTTCAACGATGCGAGCGATTTGTCCGTTGGCACCTAAGATTAAGACGTTTTTCAAAGCGTTTTCCTCCAATCTGGTTACTCAGTTGGCTTGTGTGAGACCGTCAAACTGCGTTAATCTGCAATAATTAATAACGATTTGATGGCTTCACGTTTGTCCATGGCTTCATAGGCTGCTTGAACATGGTCGAGGTCAAATCGTTTTGTAAAGACCTTACCAGGATGAATCTGACCATTCAAAACAGCATCTAATAGGACTTCACGATCATAGGTGGTGACTGAGGCAATCCCGCCACGTAGACCAATATTGCGCCAGAATAAGTCGTTGGTGTTCATTTCTGCCTTTTGTGGGACGCCGACTCGACCAACAACGGCACCCGGACGGCCAACCTTCACTGCAGTATCGACCGATTGTTCAGTACCGACACATTCCAACACTGCGTCAGCCCCCTTGCCATCAGTCAATTCGAAGACTTTTTTAACCGTTCATCGCCCCGTTCAGCAATAATGTCAGTCGCACCAAATTCTTTAGCGAGGGCTTGCCGATCCGCATGGCGACTCATGGCAATAATGCGACTCGCACCACGTAACTTGGCAGAAATGACACCGCAAAGGCCGACTGCCCCATCACCCATGACAACGACCGTATCACCTTGTTTAACTTCAGCCGTTGCAGCCGCGTGGTAACCAGTCGCCATGACATCTGATAGCGTCAGTAGATCATTTAACTGCGCGTCGGTGTAATCACTTGGTTGGCCAGGTACTTTAACCAGTGACCAGTCCGCATTGGTGAAACGTAAATATTCACCCTGATAGCCAACCATTTCATCGGGATGATTGTTGAGACAGTTACCTTCAAAACCGGCCAAACAAGCGGCACAATGCCCACAACCATGCGTAAACGGTGCAATAACAAAATCACCTGGCTTGACATGGGTCACTTCATCGCCGACAGATTCAACCACCCCGATGGCTTCATGGCCGACCGCTGACGGGTGCTTACGATCTGAAATCCCGCGGAACCACCACAAATCTGATCCACAGACACACGCCCGAACGATCCGTAAAACGGCGTCTGTGGGTTGTTTAATGGTCGCCTTTGGCAATTCGCGTGCTTCAACTTTTCCTGGTTCAACAAATACTGCTGTTTTCATAGTTAATAGCCTCCTAAAGCTGTTTAAAATTGTTAGTGATTTAATTGATTCAATTATCGTGGCTCAAAATTTAGTCTAATCAGCACATCATGACCCTGATTCTTGATATATGGCGTTGTCCCTAGTCGTCAGACGCTATGCTGCAACGGTTTTCAGCCATTGCAGAATCTGTGGCGTGGTCGTCTGACGGTCAACTGCGAGGCCTGACTTAACCTGCGCAGTTGGAATTAGTTGGGCAATCTCGGCCTCATATGTCCCCGGAGTTCCCGTATGCGTATAAAATGGTGCGACAATGCCTTTAAAACCCGCTATTTGACGCAAGAATTGCCGGACTGGGGTTGCAACTGAGTGGTGCCAGACTGGGCCACCGACCAGTACAATGTCATCTGGACTAACACTGGGCATGACGTTGGTCAGTTGGGGCAACGTATCCGTCTCAATCTGGTGCTGAGCGATGGTTGCGGTGGCGTACATATCGGCTGAGAATGTGTCATCAGCAACCGTTAGTTCAATTGGACTAACATGTGCCTGTGCCGCAATCTCCCGTGCTGCTTTCGCAGTATTGCCTGACCATGAATAGTAAACCACAATAATATGTTTTAACAAGGCTCGGTTTCCTCCTTCCAATGACTTCAATACAATTACTAGTATAGAACCTTGAAGTAACTTCAAGGCAAGCGTTTGATCAAAAAAGTTTTAATTAATGGCGAATAAAAATATCGATCGTATCCCCGACAAGCTTTTCGAAGACCACAATCGATATTTTCCATGAATCTTATAGTGCCAGTGAACGTCGACGACAAATCAGCCCAAACTGACTAGGCCTTCGAGACACTGTTGCTGGCGTTAATGATCGTCAAATTATGCTGTCGTTGACGCCACCATAATTTGACCCCGGCCACCCCACAAATCAGCAACATGATAATTGGTAAGTACAAAATCACGTGATACCGCCCCTGCACTTCCAGTGGTAAGGCGGTTAGCGTGAACCCGTCGAATAATAAAGCAGCCATCATCAAGTAGGTATTCAAATAATGGTGCCGCCACTGAAGCCAGAGCCCCATCATGATGCTGAGTAACGCTAACACCAACATGCCTTGCCAATAAATGACAGCTAGAGACACGATTATGGGTGCCCAGTGAAACCAGTTGTGATTGAGCGCACCACCATGGTGACTAAGATTATATAACGACCAGTCGTAACCATAATCTTCGCGGGCGAAGTTTTGCATCTTCTGATTTGCAAAGTTGCCCAACTGTGGTTTGATATGCGTCAAATTAGTCTGTAGCGTCGTTTCCAAGTGCCGCGTGATTTGTGGGTACGCCTGATTCAACGTTGGTGCGACTCGCAGTTCATGATCAACACTTGCTTGTAAATGGGCACTGTAGGTCCCGTGAGTGTTTGGATCAGTACCGGTCGCCAAACTGTACAACGTTTCAACGCGGGATGGTGCGATTCGAATGCCGTAAAGCCAGTTGTCGAGATTGGTCGCCGTGACGAATAAAGCTAGCACAACGCCACTATATAGCAGAAGCTGTCGATATTGCGGCTGCAATCGCTGCCAGTTCGAACGACTGTAGACAAATGCGGCCATAAGCGCCACAGCAATCACCCATACCGCCATGATTGGACGTAGCATATTGGCCACCACCGTTGCGATGACAGCTAGTCCGAGGAACAAGCGTTGGTCAGTCCGAGTGGTTGTCGAAAGTGGGACTAACGCGCGTGTCAGGGCGTACATGCTGAGCAACACACTGGTTAAGAAGAACGGTTCACCGCCATTTAACAAGCTTCCATACAACCAGTATGCGGGAATACAATAGAAGATGAGCGCTGCTGCAATGCCTAATTGACGGGAAAGCCAGCGCGCGACTAACCAGTAAATGAGCAGCATATCAAACAAGCTACAACTGATATTAATCAGTTGACTAACAAAATAATTATCGCCGCCAAAAGCCGCAGCTAAGCTGAACCCGTTTGCAATATTGAGCGCGTGTGGAAATAGGACGTAGTTTCCAATGACCCCTTGTTGCCAGAGCTGTTTCCAAGTTAGCCCTTGCGCACTGAAAGCCGCCAGCGTGTGATAGTTCCAAAAATCCGAGGTTGGCTGAATTTTTAAACCGGCAATCAACGGTAATTTGAGTAAGGTCAGTCCCACAAAAACACTCAGCAACCAGGCCGTACCGTGCCGACTGAGCCACCAACTGCCGAAACTAATGGTGCTGATCAGGATTAAGAAGATTAGACCACTAGTGAACAGCGTGCTCGGAGTCGTGTGCCGTGGCAAGCCAATCTCCAAATTTGCGACCAATAACCAGCCCAATAGCCCCGCGGCAACTAGTAAAACAATCGTTTGAAACAGATGCTTTAGCCATTTCATGAGTCGATTCCTTCCTATTGTTAATACGACCGTTTAAGTCCAGCGTATTTGCGTGGTCGAATAACCGTCTCATGATGGGTTTTAGCCCAAGCGGTCTGTCCGCGCAGTTGCCGATAAATCGCGACGTATGGCGTGAGGCTAATAATTAATAAGAATGCTTGAAAGCTTAATGCCTCACGAATGGCGCATGCTAAGGACATTGGCTGATGAACGGTCGTACAGTTACGCTGATAAAGCGCGGCTAGCACGCAACAAGCGGCTAACGCAATCATGACCAGTGTGCCGATGGCGAGATGGTGCCACCCAGCTTGCCAATGGACCAGACTACGCTGAATCAGAATGGTTAGTGTCACTAAACTGGTCGCCGGTACGATACAACCAGTGATGGGCATCAAAATCCAGATGCTCGTATCGACTTTTTGAAAGCTGTTCAAGTATGGTGACCGCCAGAGCGCTGGTAAGTAATGCATACACTGCACGGCGCCCTGACACCAGCGAACGCGTTGGCGGAAAAACGGTTTGAGCTGTTCGACAGCTTCTTGCTGTACGACCAGCGTATGGTCAAACTCGGTTCGCGTCCCGCCTAACATCCAGGTTCGAAGGGTGAACTCCAAATCCTCAAGCAACCGATCGCCCCACGGATTTTTCAGCGCCAAATCGAAGCGCACAAACTGACCATTTCCCGATGCAATTCCTTGTCCGAGGCGATTCCGAAGTTGTTGTGTCGCGTTATTAACGCCCATGAATTCAAAATTTTGCATCTTGGTGAGCCAATTGGGCTGGTTATAAATACTAACACTCGTTTGAAGCATCGCTAACCGGGCATCTTGTTCAAAACGGGCAACCACCCGAGTTAAATCCGAAGCGTTCATAAATGCGTCGGCATCCAGTACACCAATGACGGTTTTGCGCGGGTCAACATCTGTTGCCAGCGTCCGGTGAATGTACTGCACGGCCGTATTTAAGACCGCCCCCTTACCCGCCTGTTCGTTGGCGGCACGGTGTAAAACTTGCAAATACGGTGACTGCGATTGAGTCAGCATCAATAAACTGTGGTCGCTAGAATCATCATCCACTGCGATTAACTGGGCATGGATGGATGCCGGTAATTGATCGAGTGCATTAGAGAGCTGGGCCACGGTTTTGCCAATGACGCGCTCTTCATTCAGAACCGGGATAATCAAAAAGAGCTGATACGGCGTTGGGCCTTTGAGATAGACGCGGGTCGGCTCCCGATAATGGTTGATCAACCCCAGATTGATTAAAAAATAAAGATAGAACATGACCGAAATCGTCATGGCAAGCGTGATTAAAATCATTGCAATCCCCCCAAATACCTTTATTAAGTCGGTATTATACGCACTATTTTCATATTTTCCCATTATTCACGTTATGAAAACATAGTGAACAAATCATAGTCGGATTTTACAGCGTTTTTACGTGAAGTTTACAATAATACGGTAGTCAGTTAGTTGATAGCCTGATAAAATGACGTTATTAACTAATAAGAAAGTAGTGATTAGATGCGCAAGCTAATTGCCGGTTTATTCATCTTACTGGTGCTCCAACCACTTGGACTGTATTTGTGGCGAGCACAACTATTGAATGTGATTCCCATTCATTATAGTATTTTCGGCATCAGTGCCTGGCAAGCCGACCCTCAACATTACGGGGCGCTCATCGAGAGTGCGCTGATACCTGCAGCACTAATTATCATTGCACCACTCCGACCACAGCCACCACTGAACTGGGTACGGCCAATCCAAACGAGTCTTTGTGGTTGGCTGTTTGGGATGAACTGGCTACTCATCATTAACCTCTTTACGCATGCGGCTTGGATCAATTGGATCAGCTTTATTTGGTTGATCATCTGGGTTTCGGCCGCTGGATTGCAGCTCTTAGTCCAACTTGCATTGGATTATCCTGGGCATAAAAATGTCCATTCTTGATTATTCTAACGGCCAAAAAAGCAGCGCTCCATTATGGAAGGCGCTGCTTTTGTCATTAACATGAAGTTATCACTAAGCTTTTCGTGTCATACTCGGCTGGCTTAGTCCAGAACGGTCTAAAGCGATTTAGTGTTCGCGATGCAGTAATGGTGTCAACATATCGATGATGCCGACTGAAGCACTTGGGAAGGCAAACACTTTTTGACTTAGCGTTTCAGCCGTTACCCGGTCGGTTATCAGCATCGTCAACAGGTTAATCAAATCCGGTGCACCATTACCGTAAATGGCAGCACCAACTAAACAGTTCTCTTGGTCAAAGACTAATTCAAGATCAGCTTCAGTCTCATTTTGATATTGAAAGGCGAGTACTTGGCCGTATGGTAAGGCTTGGACATGGTAAGTATCCGGATCGGCCTGTGCCGTGGCGACTGAAACCCCGACTTGTGCCAACCGCGGCATCGTGAAGACGACCGATGGGATGTCTGGATAATCAATCGCAGCGGTGGCCCCTAGCAATTGGCCGGCAATGTAGTTAGATTCAAAAGTTGCTGTTGGTGTTAATTTTGGTAGCATCTTACTAATGACATCACCACTAGCATAGATGTTCGGTACATTTGTCCGCAGATGGTCGTCGACAATAATACCGTGACGGTCAGTTTGAATACCAACTTTCTCAAGCCCAAGGTGTTCAACATTCGGGATTCTTCCGGTCGCGCCAACAATGGCGTCACTTTCAATCGTTAAGCCGTTAGCAGTAGTTGCGGTCAGCCCAGTAGCAGATTTTGATACCGACTGTAAGGCTTCATCGAAGTGGAATTGGACGCCCGCTTGTTCAAGGTGCGTAATCAGCTTTTGAACGTGATCTTGATAAAATGCGGGCAAGGCGCTCGGTGCAAATTCGATGATGTGGACCTCTGAGCCGAGTAAGACCGCCATATCAGCAAATTCCAACGAGATAATACCAGCACCAATGAAAGTCAGGCGTTTAGGCATCGTTTCTAAATCTAAAAAGTCGCGACTATCTAGCATTAACTCAGCACCAGGAATCGCTAGCTGTGCGGGACGTTGCCCTGTTCCGAGTACAATCGTATCGGCAGTATAGTCAGTTCCAGCGACTTGTACCGTGTGAGCATCAGTCAGTTCACCATGACCAGTAATGACAGTAATACCGAGTTGCTTGAAAATTGCCGTCATCTGAGTCGACAATGGCTTGATCACACTTTGTTTATAGGCCATTAATTGTGACCAGTCGATTTTAGGTGTCTCGTTGACCCCGATGCCTTGGTATTGTTTAAGTTGTTCAGTTAGTTCGAATGGCCCATCTAACAGAACCTTGGCATCACAGCCAAAATTCGTACACGTCCCGGCAATTGTGTCCGCTTCAATGATGGCTACCTTTCGCTTTGCCTGTGCCAACGTGACTGCTGCATGCCATGTTGCGTGACCACTACCAATAAAAATTGTGTCAAAATTTGCCATATCCGGTTCCTCCTTGAATTAGTGAAGCATTAATTAGAATAAACAGTTAAATAAACGGTCGTGCACGATTGAAACGGCCAATAAAAATGGCCCCTTAGGCCAAATCTTGCGACAAGGTATCAACGATCTTTTGATTTAACGCTAATGCTTGCTGATACTCGTCACTGGTTAAGTGATAACGTCCAATACAAGTTGCGATGGCGGTCTCGATTGCCTGGCGCTGGGTCTTGCCCTGCTCAGTCAAATGAATAATAAGTTGACGGCGGTCATTGGCCGGACGCTCCCGCCATAACCAACCGGCATCGTCCATGCGTCGTAGTAATGGTGTCAGCGTATTACTACTTAGCCGCAATACCGTCCCAAGCTCATGCAGCGACTGGTCGTCATGCTCCCACAAAGCCATTAACACGAGATACTGTGCATAGGTCAGTTTGAATGGCGCCAACGCTTCAACGTAAAACTTGTTGAATAACCGATTAGCATTGTAAATACTAAAGCATAATTGGTTAGCCAGCTCAATCTCAGGTGTCATTGTCGATGCTCCTTTCAATCGTGTGCGATTGATTATTAGTATAAGCGCCCTAACGGCAAAAAGCAAGTGGCTTTTTGCCGTTAGGGCGCTTTAAATCTGATTAAGTCGTACAATAACCGTTGTGACTGATGATTGGTGGTAACAAGTTACTTAATTGCTAGACCCAATTATACTTCGTCCACAGGTCTGATCATCAATAAATCCGTTTGCCGATCAGTGCCCATCACAAAATCGTGTGCGCTGAATTGGCGGAAGCCCCATTTGGCATAAAAACGTTTGGCGGGTTCATTGTGTTCCCAAACACCCAGCCAAATTCGTTGCTTACCTGCCTGCTTGGCCGTTGTCAGTGCAAACTGCATCAATTGGCGACCGAGTCCCCGATGCTGATAACCCGGACGAATATAGATCCGCTCCACTTCGAGTGTATCCTCTCCCATCGCTTCCGACTGGGCATCATCAGTATTTAGCTTCAGATAGCCCATGATTTCATTATCCTGGCCAATGAAGAAGAAACTGGAATGAGGATTGGCTAGTTCCGTCTCAAGTGTGTTTAATTGGTAGGCTTGCTGCAGGTAGGCCTGCATGTTAGCAGCCGTGTTCTGTGCGCCAAAGGTATCTTGGAAGGTCTCGATACTAATTTGCTGTAACGTTGGTGCGTCAGCGACGGTTATTGGTGTAATTGTAACTTGGCTCATGTGATTAGTCCTCTCTCTCAATTGGTCATAAAAAAACAACCCAGAAGTTGCGCATGACAATTATCATACCGCACAACTGGGTTGTTGTTAAGTTACTTGGCTTTCTTACCCCATTCTGGAATAATCTTACCATCTTCACTGATAGCCAAACCATCAGCATTTTCAAGTTCAGCTGCATTTGGATCTTCAAAGTTGTTCTCAAGTGCATCGACAAAGCGCGCCGTTGAACGACCATCTAAATCATCAAAGAAGAAGTCGACGAAACCATCGAGCTTGGCCCGATCAATTTTCGGATGCTTCAACTGTTGAATCAAATCACCGGTGTTTTCGGCTAAACTACCTGGAATGAAGTCAAAGTAGTTGAAGTAGAAACTCCGGGACTGCATATAGTCAGCTAAATCAGGTGCAAAGAAAATCATCGGTCGTTTGAGTAAGGCATATTCGAAACAAACGGATGAATAGTCCGTGATCAACTGGTCAGCGACTAATAGCAAGTCATTGATTTCGCGGTAATCTGAGACATCGTAGTAAAAGTCAGAATACTCGTACGGAAGTGTCGGTTTGTTTTGCACGAACGGATGAATCTTCAATAGGAAGACATAATCCTCATGCAGGGCTTCGTATATTTCTTTGAAATTCAACATTTCAAATGGATAGTAAGCCGATTGTTGACCGTTACCACGGAACGTTGGTGCAAAAAGGATCACTTTCTTACCCTTAATGAATGGCAAGTCGTCTTCTAAGCGTTCGCGAATCGCCTGTTTCTTAGGCTCGTCGAAGAAAATATCGGTCCGCGGAATCCCCAACGGTGCGATTTTATCAATCGAAATCCCGAATCCTTCAGCATACTTATCCGCGATATTGTGCGATGAGACCAGCGCTTCAGTGTAGTTACGATGATTAAGGGACTGAATCTTGGGACCACCTGGCATTCCTAGACGACTATAGCCAAAGGTCTTAAACGCCCCAACGGCATGCCAAACTTGAATCAAATCGGCATTTTCGCGGATTCGCAACGGATAAACGAGCGGATAAAAATCATCTAGAATCACATAGCGACTCGTTGCGAGCGCTTTGGCTAACGTCCGAACTTCCTTCCAAGTCTTCTTAGTCTTGATGCTTGGCTTTAAGTAAAAGGAAATCTTGAAGTCGGTATTGCGGCGTTTGAGTTCCTGGTAAATGAACTCAAAGTTTCCAGAAATCGTGACCCGACTATCCGAAACAAATGAGATTTGCTTCTTATGGATCGGTTGTAAACTATACCAGCGATACCAGGCTTTTAGCGCCCGACGTTTGATTGCCCGCATCGCCGCACTCTCAAGACCGACAGTATCATCAAACTCATTTTCAAGCGGGTTAACGTCACTCAGTTTGTACGAGGTGACCTTTAATGCTTGTGAAGCCAAACTATACCGGAAAATCAAGCTGTACGACTTGTTACTCTTGGCAGAATAACTCGTCATCTTAGTGGTGTAGTTTAAATCTTGATGAATATCGACGATTTGACCGATCGTGGTCCGTCGAATGAGCCAACCGTTACCAAGGTATTGCTCCAACTGTAGCTTCATTTCATACGTTCCAGGAACTAATGGTTTACCATCTGAAATCGTCGAGAAATTGATTTCCCCGTGATAACCCGATGCCGGAAAATCCGGCCGGTCGACGGTGGTATTGACTAATGGCACGGCAATCTCATCGCCTTGATCATTAATTAAAATCAAGCTCTTGACGATTCGTTCAGCATCTTTTTCTGGATACTTCTCAAACCAAGCGGCACCTTCGATGACCAGGAAGGAACTATTAAAGTCCAGCTTGGTCACCTGCCGTTTGATTAACGATTCCGCATCTTTTGCGATTCGTTGCGAGTTCATGAATTCAAGCGCATCACGTGATAGCTCCGTTGACTCGGTCGTTGGTTGTTCCTGAGGTTGAACCGGTCCCCGCCGGCCATAAACGACACGCCGCGCGATTCGTTTTAATCGTTGTAACATAAATTATGCGCTCCCTACTAGATAATTAGAGTTGTTTCATTAAGAATTGAAACACTCGTTGGGCGTTGTGTCCGTCCTGATGTGGAAATGTCTTTTGCTTTAACTCGTGAACATAGCTCAAGTCGAGTTGGTTCAAATTATGCGCAATGAAGCTTATAAGCGCACCAGCCTCATCAAAGTGTGGTGCCCCGAGATAGTGATAATAATCGACGTAAAAGCCATTTTTGGCCATATACTGCTCATAATCAGGCGTAAATAGCAAAATTGGCCGCTCGAAATAACTAAAATTAAGCGACAATGACGAATAGTCGGTCACAAACACATCAATCGTCGGCATCAACTGCTTAACCCGCGTTGCATCTTGGAAAATATGCACATTGCTCGGCAGCTGCCACTCAGGCAAGCTGAGGTATGGATGCAAAGAGACGTAAATTTCCCATGGTTGTTTAAGCTGTTCACTAGCCGTAATCAACTCATGTATATAGTGTAACACTTGTGCCTCACCATTTGCATCTGGCCGATAAGTCGGTGAGTACAGCAAGCGTTTGGCCCCAGCATGTGGTTCTGGACGCTGCGCCATCAACGCATCCATCATTGGCTCACCCGTCGCAAGCACATGGTCCGGCTGAATATCAAAAGCCGCCACGTAAGCGGGTTTATCCACTTCG
The DNA here is from genome assembly GCF_023806745.1 of Lactiplantibacillus sp. B652. Classification (NCBI taxonomy): domain Bacteria; kingdom Bacillati; phylum Bacillota; class Bacilli; order Lactobacillales; family Lactobacillaceae; genus Lactiplantibacillus; species Lactiplantibacillus sp. B652. The sequence goes on from NZ_JAMSKY010000003.1 coordinate 378,992, forward strand.
GAGTTGATAAACACCCAATCATAATTGGTATGCGGCTTGATGACGCTATCATCAGCGGTCGGCAAGCTGAGTCCGAAGTGTTTTAATGAGCCGATGGCGTGCCACAGTTGAACGACCTGATTATTGGGATGCTTATTAATCGCATACAGCGGGAAAAAATAATCATCGATGATAAACATTTCAGAGCGTGCCAACAGTCGTAATGCCTGAACTGACGCCAATAAAAATCCAAACTTGCTTTTTAGCGTCCGATCATAGTGATAGCAGAAAACTTTCAAATCCATGTCACTGTCTTCCACGAACTTAGCATGTAGGACTTTAAGATTATCGGTGAGTTCAGGACTCCGCATTGTGGCAAATGTGACCCGATGTTGCTTGGGGCCGCCCAACCAATAGAATAGTTGATATAAGCCATTGAAACCAGCTCGTAGCAACAATAGCTTTAACGTTTTTAAATTTAAACGTCCCACTCCATCACCGCCTTGCCCCAATAGTTGGTTAGGGCGCCTTCAAAGAAATCGGTTATATCCTGAATCGTGCTGACCTTGCGTGTGAAGCCGACCAAGTTCTGCAGCCGTTCACGGGTAACCGGGCTCTTGGTCAAAATGTCGATGGCCCGTTGGAAATCAGCGCGACCACTCCGACTTACGCCACGTAGCGTCAAGCCTTCTGCTAAAACGGAGCGCGTATCGATGCCAACTGGATCTTCGGAAACACCCATTAAAATGGCTGTTCCCATTGGACGAATGTGCTGAATGATTTGGGCGATTGCTGATTCACTACCGCGACCACCAGTACATTCAAGGGCCTGACTAACTTGTAAGTCGCTTGGAATATCGTCGACTAAGTAGGTCTTGTCCGCAAATGAGAAGTAATCCAGCTTGGAACGGTGACGGCCAAAAATCATCAACTGACTGTCTGGAAAGATCTGTTTGACTAACGTGGCCGTGATAAAGCCGAGATTACCGTCACCCCAGATGCCAATGATCTTGCGGTCCGCATCCATGACAGCTTCAAACTGGGTCAACGCGTGCACGCCAACTGAAACCATTTCAATGAAAGCTGACATTTGGTGATCAAAGTTGTCTGGAACGACGATTGCCCGGTCGCGATGGAGACTCACATACTCTTGCATAAAGCCATCATAGCCACTGGAACGGAACTTCGACGTTGGTAAGTAGTTTTCTTTGATAATTGGGTCCGTTTCAAAAGGCGTATTAGGCACCATCGCCACTAGCGTCCCCGGCTTGAATTTATTTTGGGGATCCTTGACCACTTCGCCAACGCCTTCATGAATCAAAGCCATCGGTAGTTTTTGTCGTAACGTCGCTTGTGGCCGCTGCCCAGTAAAATAGCGCGTGTCCGCATGACAAACGGATAAATACTTTGGCCGTACCACAATATCATTATCAGTAATTTCTTCCGCGACGGTCTGAACTTCAATCTGGCGAGGATCTACTAAGAACCTGTTTGAAATCTAGCTAATTTGGTATGATAGTTCAAAAAAGGTGATCAGTAATGAATTATCCCAGTAATATTTCTCGCCGACAATTTGAACTAGTCCGTCCCATTTT